>NZ_JAAGMH010000085.1:0-118574 GCF_010548505.1 Streptomyces sp. SID14515
CGGGGCGGTGCGCCCGCCGCCCCTGCGCCGCTCGATCATCGCGGTGGCGCGGGACGGCAGCCAGGCCGAGGCCGTGCCGCTGTCGTCGCTGCCGGAGGCGAAGAGGTGCGGGGCGAGCTGGGCCTGGAGGTCGGCGGGGCTGGGCCGCTGGGTGGCGTCCATCTGCATGCAGGACTCGATCAGCGGCCGCAGGTCGTCCGGCAGGCCCTCGGTGTCGGGGCCCTCGCGCAGCAGCATGAACACCGTCTCGACCGGGTTGGCCCCGTGGAAGGGGGCGTGGCCGGTGGCGGCGAAGACGAGCGTGGAGCCCAGCGAGAAGATGTCGCTGGCCCCGGTGACGCTGCGGGAGTCCCGGGCCTGCTCGGGCGACATGTACGCGGGCGTGCCGACGGCGACGTTCGTCATGGTCAGCCGGGTGTTGGAGACGCCGGACGCGATGCCGAAGTCGATCACCCGGGGGCCGTCCTCGACGACGAGCACGTTGGACGGCTTCAGGTCGCGGTGGACCAGGCCCGCGCCGTGGATGGACTGGAGGGCCTCGGCGATGCCTGCGGCCAGCCAGCGCACCGCCTGGGTCGGCATGGGACCGCACTCGTTCACTATCTCTTCGAGCGAGGGCGCGGGCACATAGGCGGTGGCGAGCCAGGGCACGGCGGCACGCGGGTCGGCGTCGACCACGGCGGCGGTGTAGAAGCCGCTGACCGCGCGGGCGGCCTCGACCTCGCGCGTGAAGCGGACCCGGAAGAGCTGGTCCTCGGCGAGTTCGGTCCGCACCGTCTTGATCGCCACCCGTCGGCCGGACGCCGAGCGCGCGAGATAGACCAGCCCCATGCCGCCGGCCCCGAGTCGTCCCAGCACCTCGAACGGGCCGATCCGTCTCGGGTCGTGCTGCGTCAGCTGCTCCACCACTTGCCTGCCACCTCCCCGTAACGAACCTCGGCGACGAAGTCCGCGAATTTCCGGCCGTTGCTGCCCGGTCGAATCCCGCCCTGCGCAGCGCGCCCTGTGCAGGGTCTCACCACTGGGCATCACCTGGCGGTACGCACCCCGATTCTTCCTGGCTCGGGCTCCGGTTGCGAACCCGGGGGCGGATCGGGGTGTCCCATGTCACTTCATCCCGTATCCGTCCACACCGGGCCTCCCCTGCACGGAATCTCCACCCGCGCCGGTTACGGAAGCAGTTCGGCGGGCTGCAGTACGGCGAAGGCGGCCCCCTGGTCGTCGTGCAGGACGGCCATCCGCCCGTACGGGATGTCGAAGGGCGGCTGGGCGACCCGGCCGCCGAGCTGTACGGCGAGTTCGGCGGCGGCGTCGCAGTCGGCGACGGCGAAGTAGACGAGGAAGTAGCTCGGCATCTCGGCCGGGAACGCGTCCGTGATGACGCTGCGGCCGCCGACCGCGGAGTCCGGGCCCGGTTCGGCGCCCTCGGGGGTCCACATCCGGAAGTCGACCAGCGCCTCGGTGTCGTCGGAGACGTCGTGGCCCGCCTCGTCCAGGTCGGTGCCGTGGAAGCCGAAGACCTTCTCGTAGAAGGGGTCCACCCGGTCCGGCTGCCGGGTGTAGACCTCGGTCCAGCAGAAGGAGGCGGGGTCGTTCTGCTTCTCGAAGCCCGCGCGCTCCTCCGGCTGCCAGAGCCCGAAGACCGCGCCCCCGGGGTCGGCCGCCTGGGCCACGATCCCGGCGCGTCCCGCCCGTACCGGGTCGGTGATGATCTGGCCGCCGTGCTCGCGGATCGCGGCGACGGTGGCCCGGATGTCGTCGGTGGCGAAGTAGACGCCCCAGGCCGTGGGCATCCGGCCGTCCTTCTTGGCGGCGAGCGCGGCGACCAGGCGGCCGTCGCTGAGCGCGTCCGCGAAGGGCATGCCGTCGCCCGCCCGGAAGGTCCAGCCGAAGAGCCCGCCGTAGAAGCGCTTGCCCGCTTCGAGGTCGGAGAGCTGCACGTCCGCCCAGCACGGCGCGGAATGCGCGAATACGGCCATGGGACCGGGTCCTTCCGTAGCAGTGACGCCCGTCACAGTCAACGTAACGTCGCCTCCGGTCCGGCGCGCCCCGAAGCGCGGCGGGTGCACCTGAAGGGAACCTTTGACCGATTGATGAAGGATGCGCCCACCATGTGGACGAAAGTTGTCCACCGAAGTTGTCCACAGGCTGTTGATAACATTTACTCCCGGCGGCATCCCCAGCTCCGGGCCGGCTCCGACCCCGCCTCCGGGCCCACCTGCGCGGCCGACTCCGAGGTCCCGCGCGCCGCGGCCGAAAACCGCCGCTTCCCGCCCCCGCGCACCCCGCCGGTCCTGCGGCGTTCCCCATTTGCAGTCGGCCGAATCGCGCTCCCATCGCCCCTCGGTAAGCTGACGGCATGACAGGACAAGTACGCACCGTCGACGGCCGCGTGGCCGGTCGACGCGGTCAGGCGACGCGGCAGAAGCTGCTCGACTGCCTCAGCGAGATGCTCAGCTCCTCGCCGTACCGGGACGTCAAAGTCATCGACGTCGCCCGGAAGGCCGGGACTTCACCCGCGACTTTCTACCAGTACTTCCCCGACGTGGAGGGCGCCGTCCTCGAAATCGCCGAGGAAGTCGCCAAGGAGGGCGCCGGACTGACCGAACTGGTCGCCGGGCGCTCCTGGGTCGGCAAGGCCGGCTGGACGACCTCCGAGCAACTCGTCGAGGGATTCCTCGACTTCTGGCGGCACAACGACGCGATCCTCCGCGTGATCGACCTCGGCGCGGCCGAGGGGGACAAGCGGTTCTACAAGATCCGCATGAAGATCCTGAACTCGGTCACCAACTCCCTCACGGATTCCGTGAAGGAGCTCCAGAGCAAGGGCAAGGTCGACAAGGACGTCAGCCCCGCCGCGATGGCGGGCTCCCTGGTGGCGATGCTGGCCGCGGTCGCCTCGCACCAGAAGGGCTTCACCACCTGGGGTGTGAAGCAGGCCGAACTGCGGCCCAACCTGGCGCTGTTGGTCCACCTCGGCATCACCGGCAAGAAGCCGACGAAGTAGGCCCGGGTGCCGGAGGCCCACCGGCCCCGGACGCCCCGCGCCACCGGGCGGGCACCCGCTCGCCCGGACGCCCCACGTCCTGTCTCACCGACGGCGGACCACCCACGCACCCCTGCGGGTGGTCCGCCGTCGGCGTTCCCGGAGGACGTCGGCGTTCCCGGAGGACCGGGCCGACTTCGGGGCGGCCCGCGGGCAGCCGGCAGCCGCTACCTCCGCTCCAGCCGGAAGAGCCGTATCTGCCGCTCCACCCGTCGCTGGTACGCCGCGTACGGCGGCCAGAACACCAGCGCGGCCTCCCACACCCGGGCCCGCTCCTCGCCCTCCAGCAGGCTCGCGCGCACGGGGATGTCCCGGCCGCGCCAGTTGACGACGGCCTCGCCCCCGTGGGCCAGCAGATTCGTGGTCCAGGCCGGATGCCCCGGACGGCCGAAGTTGCTGCCGACCAGGATCCAGCCGCTCTCCGCCTCGCCCTCGGGCATGCAGGCCAGCGGGGTGGTCCTCGGCCGGCCCGTGCGCGCCCCGGGCACCGTGAGGACGAGCCCCGGCAGCATCCGGGCGCTGAGCAGCACCTTGCCCCGGGTGAGCCGGTGCACGGACCGGTCCAGGGTGGGGACCACGTGCGGGGCGATCCGTGCGAAGGCCCGGGTGGCGGAGACCTTCTGGATCAGGCGTGCCCCTCGGGCGCCGGTCATCGGACGCCCGCCCCGGGCGCTACGGCGAGCGGTGTCCGCTCGGGCCCGAAGAGGCCGGCCCGCCGTGCCGCGTGGTCGCGCAGCCGGTGGACGGGGCCGAACAGCAGCTCGTCGCCCGCCGCCCGTTTGAGGTAGCGGTGCGCCTCGTGCTCCCAGGTGAAGCCGATGCCGCCGTGCAGCTGGACGGCCTCGCCCGTGGTGATCCGGGCGGCCTCCAGGGCCTGGGCCAGCGCGAGCGGTCCGGCCTCCGGCTCCCGGGCGGCGTGGTACGCGGCGGAGCGGGCCGCCTCGACCCGTACGTACAGGTCGGCGAGGCGGTGCTTGACGGCCTGGAACGAGCCGACGGTCCTGCCGAACTGTTCGCGCGTCTTCACGTACTCCACGGTGCGCTCCAGGGCGCTCGCCGCCGTCCCGACGGCCTCGGAGGCGAGGATCGCGGCGGCCGTACGCCCGACGGCGGCGAGCGCGTCGGCCGTGTCGGCGGTGTCGTCCGCGCCGAGGAGCGTGGCGGGGGTGTCGCGGAGTTCGACGCGGGCCAGTGGGCGGGTCTCGTCGAGGGCGGTGAGCCGGGTACGCGCCAGCCCGGCCGTGTCACGGGGAACCAGGAACAGGAGCGTACGGCTGCGCGGATAGCCGCCGGTATGGGCGGCGACCAGGAGCAGTCCGGCGCTGTGGCCGTCCAGGACCCGGTCGGCCTCCCCGTAGAGCCGCCAGCCGGGGCCCTCGCCGTCACCGCCGCGCCCGCCGTCACCGGATCTGCGGGCCTGGATGCCGCCCGCCCGGCCGCCGCCCGCCCAGGCCCCGTCGCGGTTGTCGCCGGTGAGACCGAGGGCCCCGGCGAGCGAGCCGCCGGGGACGGCGAGGGCGGCGGTCAGGGCCCCCTCCGCGATCCGGGGCAGCAGGGCGGCGCGCTGGTCCGGAGTGCCGAGGGCGGCGATCAAGGGTGCGGCGAGGGCGGCGGTGGCGAGCAGCGGTGAGGGCAGCAGTGCGCGCCCGGTCTCCTCGCAGGCGAGGGCCAGCTCGGTGGCCGTGCAGCCGGCCCCGCCGTACTCCTCCGCGAGCGCGAGGCCCGGCAGCCCGAGGTCCCGGGCCAGCCGACGCCACAGGACCGGGTCGTGGCCCTCCGCGGTGCCCACGGCGGCGGGGATCGCTTCGGGTCCGGCGGCCCGGGCGAGCAGTTCGCGCAGGGTGCGGCGGATCTCGTGCTGTTCCGCGGTGAAGGCGGCGTCCATCTGCGGGCTCCTTCCACCCAGGGGCCGGCGGCCCCTGATCTGACGAGCCGTCATATTAGGTGCGGGGTACGGGAATTCCCAGGGTCGCGCAGTCATGCGGGCCGAAGGAAGACGTCGCACGCACGAGGTTGCGGCCACCCTCATCTGATGTACCGTCAGATTCATGACGCCCGCCTCGATCCCTTCCCGTCGTCCGCGCAGGGTCGCCGTCGTCGGCGTATCGCTCGCGGACTGCGGTCGCGTCGACGACGCCACCCCGTACGCCCTGCACGCCCAGGCCGCCCGCCGCGCCCTGGCCGACTCCGGACTCGACCGCTCGGTCGTCGACGGCTTCGCCTCCGCCGGGCTCGGGACGCTCGCCCCCGTGGAGGTCGCCGAGTATCTGGGGCTGCGGCCCACCTGGGTCGACTCCACGGCGGTGGGCGGCGCCACCTGGGAGGTGATGGCCGCCCACGCGGCGGACGCCATCGCCGCGGGCCGCGCCCGTGCCGTGCTCCTGGTCTACGGGGCGACGGCCCGGGCCGACATCAAGGCGGGCCGCCGTACGTCGAACCTGTCGTTCGGGGCGCGGGGGCCGGCGCAGTTCGAGGTGCCGTACGGGCACTCGCTGATCGCCAAGTACGCGATGGCCGCCCGCCGCCACATGCACGAGTACGGCACGACCCTGGAACAGCTCGCCGAGGTGGCGGTGACGGCGCGGGCGAACGCGGCGGCGAACCCGGAGGCGATGTTCCGGGAGCCGATCACGGTGGACGACGTCCTGTCCGGCCCGATGATCGCGGACCCGTTCACCAAGCTGCACTGCTGCATCCGCAGCGACGGCGGCTGCGCGGTGCTGCTGGCCGCCGAGGAGTACGTACCCGACACGGCGAAGCGTCCGGTGTGGATCCTGGGCGCCGGCGAGCACGTCTCGCACTCCACGATGTCCGAGTGGGAGGACTTCACGGTCTCCCCCGCCGCCGTCTCCGGCCGCCTCGCCTTCGAACGGGCCGGGGTGCGGCCCGCCGACATCGACCTGGCCGAGATCTACGACGCGTTCACGTACATGACGCTGGTGACGCTGGAGGACCTGGGCTTCTGCGCGAAGGGCGAGGGCGGCGCGTTCATCGAGAAGGGCCGCACCGGGCTGCGCGGCGAGCTCCCGGTGAACACGGACGGCGGCGGCCTGTCCGCCTGCCACCCCGGGATGCGCGGGCTGTTCCTGCTGGTGGAGGCGGTACGCCAACTGCGCGGCGAGGCCGGCGAACGCCAGGTGCACCGGCCCGGTGGCGGACTGCCGGAGCTGGCGGTGGCCTCCGGGACGGGCGGCTGGTTCTGCTCGTCGGGGACGGTGGTGCTGGGGCGCGGGTGACGGCCGGCGGGCCCGGCGGCCTCACAGCCCGACGACGGTGACCGCGCTCTCCGGCCCCGTACGGTCCAATGGCCACCATGACCGACACCACCGACGCGTCCGCCCCGCGTCCCTCCCCCGGCTTCCGCGACCTCCTGCACGCCCAGCGCGTCTGGGACGTCGAGCTGCCGTCCTTCGACCCGGCGGCGGCCCCGCCCGCCCCGGTCCTGCTCTTCCACGCCTGGTTCGCCGAGGCCGTGGCCGCGGGGCAGCCGGAGCCGCACGCGATGTCGCTGGCCACAGCCGACGCCGAGGGTTTCCCCGACGTACGCACACTGCTTCTGCA
This sequence comes from Streptomyces sp. SID14515, assembly GCF_010548505.1. Lineage (NCBI taxonomy): Bacteria > Bacillati > Actinomycetota > Actinomycetes > Kitasatosporales > Streptomycetaceae > Streptomyces > Streptomyces sp. SID14515. The sequence continues at coordinate 6,608 of NZ_JAAGMH010000085.1, forward strand.
CGGCGCGGACGAGCGGGGCTTCCACTTCGCCTCGCACGCCACCAGCGCCAAGGGCCACCAGCTCGCCGCCCGGCCGCACGCCGCGCTCGGCTTCTACTGGCCCGTGCAGGGCCGGCAGGTGCGGGTCCGGGGCCCGGTCGTCCGCTGCACGCCCGCCGAGAGCCACGCCGACCTGCACGCCCGGTCCACCGGGGCGCTCGCCGCCGCGCTGACCGGGGCGCAGAGCGAGGTCGTCGACTCCGTGGCGGAGCTGCACCGGGCGGCGGACGCCGCCTGGGAGCGGGCCCGGGCGGAGCCGGACACCGAGGCGCCGACCTGGACCCGGTACGTGGTCGAGCCGGCCGAGGCCGAGTTCTTCCAGGGCGACGCCCGGCGACGCCACATCCGGCTGCGCTACCGCCGTACGGGAGGCGGCGACTGGACGCGCGAGCTGCTCTGGCCCTGAACGAGGCGGCTCCGGGCCGGACCGGAGCCGCCCCCGCCCCGACCGGTGTAGGCGGCACTTTTATCCGGTTCACACCGTCAAGGGGCACTATGGGAGTCAGGTGAGAGGTGAGCTGTCAGGAGGCACCGATGCCACGAGCCCGTTCGCGCTACGCCCCCGACCGGGGCCTGACCGGTCGCATGGTCACCACCATGTTCCTGATCGGTCTGCTCTACGTCGTCTTCGTGGGCGTACTCCTCGCGGCCCTGCGGGGCTCCTGGCCGATCATCCTGATCATCACGGGCGGTCTGTTCATCGCCCAGTTCTGGTTCAGCGACCGCATCGCCGCGTACGGCATGGGCGCCCGCGAGGTCACGCCCGAGCAGGCCCCCGAGCTGCACGGCACCATCGACCGCATCTGCGCGCTGGCCGACATGCCGAAGCCCAAGGTGGCCATCGCCGAGAGCGACGTACCGAACGCGTTCGCCACCGGCCGCAGCGAGAAAACGGCCCTGGTCTGCGCGACGACGGGCCTGCTGCGCCGACTGGAGCCGGAGGAGCTGGAGGGCGTCCTCGCCCACGAGATGTCGCACGTCGCGCACCGGGACGTCGCCGTCATGACGATCGCCTCGTTCCTCGGCGTCCTGGCGGGCATCATCACCCGGATCGCCCTGTGGGGCGGCTTCGCCCGCAGCCGGCCGGGCAACGACCCGGCAGGCATCCTGCTCCTGCTGATCCCGCTGATCAGCGCCGTCGTGTACGCGATCAGCTTCCTGCTCACCCGGCTGCTCTCCCGCTACCGCGAGCTGTCCGCCGACCGGGCCGCCGCCCTGCTCACCGGCCGGCCCTCGGCGCTCGCCTCCGCCCTGACGAAGGTCAGCGGGCAGATGGCCCGCATCCCGACCGAGGACCTGCGCAAGGCGGAGCCGTACAACGCGTTCTACTTCATGCCCGCGTTCTCCGCGAAGGAGTCGCTGGGCCGGCTGTTCTCCTCGCACCCGACGCTGGAACAGCGCCTGGACCAGCTGTCGCGCATCTCCACCGACCTGTCCCGCTGAACCGATCCCGAACCATCGAGCGTTGAAGGAGATACGTCCGTGGGCCTGCTCGACGCGATCCTCGGCCGGAGCAAACCGGTCCGCCCCGACCTCGACCAGCTCTTCGCGGTGCCCTCCGCCGCACTCACCCTCCAGGCCGCCGCCGGCTTCACGCCGACCGGCCTGGGCTCGGTCTGCTTCGCGGGCGTCGAGGGCGGCGGCTTCGCCCGGCTCCAGGAGGACGTACGCGAGCTGCTGGACGCGGACACGGACCGCGGCGGTATCCCGGTGGAGTTCAGCCGGGACGCGTACGGCTACACCTGGCTGCTCGCCCGCCACCCGGCCGACGACACTGCGGGCCTGGTCAACGATCTGCACGCGGTGAACACCCTGCTCCAGGACGGCGGATTCGGCCCGCATCTGCTCTGCTCGCTGATCGGCTTCCGGAACGCGGAGGGGCGGGCGCTGGCTCTGGTGTACCTCTACAAGCGCGGCACGTTCTATCCGTTCGCCCCGCTGCCCGGCGACGCCGAGAAGCGGGACAACCAGCTGGAGCTCCAGGTGCGGGGCGCGCTCGGGGACGATCTCCGGGTGGAGAAGGATTTGTCGCGGTGGTTCCCGGTGTGGGGCGCGCCGGGGCTGTGAACCCTCGGAGCGGCCGTACAGCACCTCACCAGCGGACCGGAACCTTCCGCTCCCCCTGAGCCAAGAGCCCCGAGAACCGGCCCCCCGGCCTCCCGTCCGGACCGAGCGTCGGGCAGCGGGAGAGGAGGGTGCGGAAGACGATGCGCCCTTCGAGGCGCGCGAGCGGGGCGCCCAGGCAGTAGTGGATACCGTGGCCGAACGCCAGGTGACCCCGGTCCACGGTCCCCGTGCGGCGGATGTCGAAGCGGTCCGGTGCGGTGAAGCGGGCCGGGTCCCGGCCGGCATCCCCCAGGGCGATCAGGACCACGGCACCCGCGGGCACGGACCGGCCGCCTATCTCCACCGGCTCCACGGCCACGCGCGGCGGCGCGGTCTCCACCGGGGCGTCGTAGCGCAGCATCTCCTCCACCGCACCCTCCACGAGGCCGTCCAGGTCGCTACGGAGGAGGGCGAACTGGTCGGGGTGGGCGAAGAGCGCGCGGACGCCCTTGCACAGGAAGTTCACCGTGGACTCGTGCCCGGCCAGGAGCAGCAGGAGCGCCATCGAGAGCAGTTCGTCCTCGCTCATCCGGTCCCCGTCCTCGTCGACCGTATGGATCAGGTCGCTGAGCAGGTCGTCCGCCGGTGCCGCGCGCTTGGCGGCGATCAGCCCGCCGAGATACGGCACCGCCTCCGCCTGCGCCGCTCGCGCCGCCTCCGCGCCGGTGGGTGCGGTGATCTCGTCGGACCACCCCCGGAAGACGTCCCGGTCCAGGTCCGGAATGCCGAGCAGTTCGCAGATGACGGTCATCCGCAGCGGGTAGGCCAGCGCGTCCACGAGGTCGGCGCGACGGTCCTCGGCGGCGAGCATGGCGGTCATCAGCGCGTCGGTGACGTCCTGGATGCGCGGGGCGAGAGCGGCGACGCGGCGCGGGGTGAACGCGCGGGCGGCCAGCCGCCGCAGCCGGGTGTGGTCCGGCGGGTCGCTCAGCAGCATGTGGGCGTTGCCGGGGCCGTCGGTGGCGGGCGGGGCTTCGAGGCCGGTGGCCAGGTGCCCGTTGCGCGGCCAGTCACGGCTGAGCCGGGGGTCGGTGAGCGCCTCCCGGCAGGCGTCATGGCCGACGACGAGCCAGAACCGGTCCTTCTCCCCCGCGCGGATCTCGTGAACAGGCCCTCTGGCCCGCAGCACGGCATAAGCGCGATACGGATCGGAACCGAAATCCGGATCGATGTCGAGGAGATCGACCGCGGCCGGTTCCGTCACAACAGCTCCCCCTGATGGCTCCGGATGGGTCCGGATGGGACCGTTCGGATCGCCCGGCCACCTTATCCCGTCAACTTTTCTGCCGTAATCGCGAGTTGTTGAAACTTTTCCTGTAACTCTGTTTATCAACAGCCCCTTTGGGCTATGCCTCACACCGTTGCTGTTCCCCATGACGGAGGAGGTGTCTGATGGCTAAGCGCATTCTGTACAAGGCTGCGAGCAAGCTCGGCTTCACGACCAAGGGAGCCGCCGGGGCCTACCCCTGGATCCCGTAGCACCCGCAGCACGTCAGGCTTGACGGACGGCCCGGCCCCGCCTGTCGGGACCGGGCCGTTCTCCGACCCAGGGGCGTCACGTTGACCGAACAGACCATGCCCCGGCCCCCGGTCCCTACGGGCGCGACCCAGGCCGGGCTGATGGAGCAGTACGAGAAGGACCGCCTCGGCCATCTCCTGGCCTCGGTCGAACGGCACGGCCCGGTGGTGGAGCTGACCGAGGGCACCGTCCTGGTGAACGACCCGGCCGCCGTCCACGACGTACTCCGCCGCACCAACACCGACTTCCTCGTCACCGGCAACATCCGGCGCGACGAGGTCAGCGGAGTCCGCGGCGACCCGGCCACCGAAGCGTGGATGCGAGGCCGGCGCGCCACCCAGAAGGGCATGTCGCCCTCGGCACTGGAGGCCCACCGGGCCTGGCTGGCCGAGGAGACCGAGCGGCTGTGCGACCGGTGGCGGGTCCGCTCCTCCGTCACCGACCCCGTCGCCGAACTGGAGCAGCTCTCCGCCCGCTCCTTCGCCCGCTTCTGCTTCGGCACCCGCGACGCCGGATCCGCCGCCCTGCGCACCGGCGACCTGCTGAACGCGCTGACCCCGCTGATCAGCAGCCCGTTCCACTTCCCGCCCGCCGTACGCCGCTTCCTGCCCCGCTACCGCCGGTCGGTCAGCGCGCAGAAGAACCTGGAGGCGGAGCTGCGACGGGTGCTCGACGGGCCGGGCGAGGGCGGGCTCGTCGACTCACTGGCCGCCGCCGGGCTGGACGCCGAGGCGACCGTACGCATGCTGGTCTCCAACGGCCTGGCCTCCTACCGGGTCCCGGCCGCCGCGGTCACCTGGGCCTTGGTGGCACTGGCCCGCGAGCCGGGGGTCGCCGAGGAGTGCGCCGCCGCCGTGGACCCGGGCAGCGGCGCCGCCACCCCGGACATCCTGCGCTGGACGATCGCCGAGTCGCTGCGCCTGTGGCCGCCCAACTGGCTGATCCTGCGCACGGCCAACGGCGAGCAGAGCTGCGGCGGGTGGAGCGTACCGGCGGGTGCGGCGGTCATGATCTCGCCGTACGTCGTGCACCGCACCGCACCGGTGTTCACCGACCCCATGGCGTTCCGACCGCACCGCTGGGCGTCGCTCCAGCCGGCTGCCGGGGAGTACCTCCCGTACGGCATCGGCAGCCGCTGGTGCGTCGGCAAGGCGCTGGCCGACCTGGAGCTGGCGACCGTCCTGGCCACCCTCGTGGCCCGGTTCCGCTTCACCGTGGAACACATGGACCCGCTGCCGGACGTACGGACGACGCTGCTCCCGGCGCGCCTCACCCTAGGGTTACGGGCCCGCTGACGGTGGCATGGTCCAGGAACGCGGTCCAGGGTTTTCAGCGGGGTACTTCTCCTCGTCCACCAGCTAGCAGCACGCCAGTGACTCCGGTGGGCCTCAGTCTGCGGGCCGGAAGACCGCCACGGCCTCCCCGCCCACGCTCCCGCCCGCGCCTTCCTCCGCCCCCCGGAACGTGACCGTCAGCTCCATCCCGATCCGGAGGCCGGCGGGCGCGCACTCCACGATCTCCGTCATCATCCGGGGCCCCTCGGCGAGGTCGACGACGGCCGCGACGTACGGCACGCGCCCGCCGAAGGGCGGCAGGTCGTTGCGGTGGACGACGGACCAGGTGTAGAGGGTGGCGTCCCCGCTCGCGCGCTCCCACCCGACGTCCTCGCCCCAGCAGTACGGGCAGAATTCGCGCGGGTAGTGATGGGCCCGGCCGCACCCGGCGCAGCGCCGCAGCAGCAGGCGGCCCTCCGCCGCCGCGTCCCAGTAGGGGCGGGTGAAGGCGTCCGGCTCCGGGAGGTCGAAGCGCGGGCCCGCCGCGGGCTCGCGCGTCACAGGAACAGCCCGAACGCCGCGTCCAGCGACCAGGTCTGCCAGGCCATGGCGAACAGGGCCACCAGCGAGATCAGCGCCATCATCGCGTTCTGCCCCTGCTCGGCCCAGTCGTGGATCATCAGGACCAGGTAGAGGAGGTTGAGGAGCAGGCCCGCGACGAGCGCGACCGGGGTCAGGAATCCGGTCACCAGGCCGAGTCCGAGGGCGAGTTCGGCGTAGACGACGAGGTACGCCATCACCTTCGGGCGTGGTTCGACGACCCGCCGGAAGCCCGTGCGCACCACGCCCCAGCGGTGCTTGCCCGCGACGTCCGCCGCCCAGGCGATGCCCGTACCGCGCTCGAACCAGCCCTTCCGGTCCTTGTGCCGCCAGCTCTCCAGCCACCACAGGCCGAGTCCTATGCGCAGGACGGCGAGCCATTCCGCACCACTGAGCCAGATCGTCCGCATCGGGCCTCCGGTCGCTAGTTTCTGACGGTACGTCAGTTCACCGGATGCGGGCGGCCCCGCGCAAGAGGCGCGCACACCGCCTGTGCGCACGCACCTGTGCGCCCCGCGTCAGCGCCGCCGCCCGCGCCCCAGCAGCCACGCCAGATAGAGGCCGCCGAGCGCCCCCGTGACCACGCCCACGGGGAGCGGGCCGGCCGTCGGGAGGGAGACGGCGAGCAGGTCGGAGGCGGAGAGCAGCAGGGCCCCCATCGCGGCGGCGGGCAGCAGCCCCGTTCCCGTACCGCGAGCGAGCCGGCGGGCCAGCTGCGGCGCGCAGAGGGCGACGAAGACGATCGGGCCGGCCGCCGAGACCGCCACCGCGCTCAGTCCGACCGCGATCAGGAGGACGAGCACCCGGGTCCGGCCCGCGTCCACGCCCAGGCCGCCCGCCGCCTCGTCGCCCATCTCCAGCAGGTCCAGGCGGCGGACGACGGGGAACGCGGCCGCCAGCAGGGCGGCGAGGGCGAGAGCGGCGGGAAGGACCTGGTGGCGCTCGGCGCTGCCGAGGCTGCCGATCAGCCAGAGCTGGGCGGACTGGGCGTGGTCGAGGGCGGCCCGGGTGAGCAGATACGCGTTGACCGAGGCGAGCAGCGAGCCCACCGCGATCCCGGCGAGGATCAGTCGGTTGCCCCGGAACGAGCCGCGCCGGGCGAGGAGTTGGACGACGACGGCCGTGGCGAGACCGCCGCCCGCCGCACCGGCCGCCACGTAGGCCGGGTCGCCGTGCAGCAGGACCAGCAACGCACCGGTCGCCGCACCGGAGTTGAAGCCGACGATGTCGGGGCTGCCGAGCGGGTTGCGGGAGAGCTGCTGGAACAGCGCCCCGGCCGCGCCCAGTGCCGCGCCGACGACGAGGCCGAGGGCCACCCGGGGCAGCCGCAGCTCCAGGACGACGAACGCGGCCTGCTCCGAGCCCGCGCCGAACAGGGCGCCCAGCACCTCGGCGGGCGGTACGAGACCGTCCCGGGTCAGCGCGAGCGCCCCGCTGCCCGCCGCGAGGAGGACGAGGATGAGCGTGACGGCGAGGGGGCGGGGGCGGAGGCGGACGGAGAGGCGGCCGGGGGCGAGGCGGAGGGTGCGGTGGGCGGGGCCCCGGCCTCGGCCTCGATCCCGGCCCCGTACGGCCACGGGCCTGCCGGGAGCGCTCATGCCGTCGCCACCTCCTTCCGGGGAGCACCGCGCCGGCTCCGCCGATTGCGGCCGATCAGCCAGATCAGTACGGGCGCGCCCACGAACGCCGTCACGATGCCCACCTGGATCTCGGCGGGGCGGGCGACGACCCGGCCCACGAGGTCCGCGACGAGCAGCAGTCCGGCCCCGATGAGGACCGCGTACGGCATCAGCCGGCGGTGGTCGGGGCCGGTCAGCAGGCGGGCGCAGTGCGGGGCGACGAGGCCGATGAAGCCGACCGGGCCGATGGCGGCGGTGGCCGCGCCGCTCAGCAGCACCGTGGCGAGCGTCCCGAGCAGGCGCACCCGCCCCGGCGCGACGCCCAGCGCGCGGCCCGCCTCGTCGCCGAGGGCGAAGGCGTTGAGGGCGGGCGCGACGGTGAGGGCGAGCACGGCGCCCAGGGCGAGGAACGGCAGAACGGCCCACAGCACCGGGAGTTCGCGTCCGGCGAGGGTGCCGACGGACCAGATGCGCAGGGTGCCGTACGCGTCGGCGTCCAGCACTCCGAGCCCGCTGACGACCGCGCCGAGCACGGCGGTGACCGCCACCCCGGCGAGCACAAGCCCTTCGGGGGTGCCGCGCCCCGCGCCCCGGCCGCCGAGCAGATACACGACCACCACCGCGAGGGCCGCACCCAGCAGCGCCCACCAGACGACGGCGTGCAGCGAGCGCGTGCCGAGCAGCACGGTCGCGGCGACCACGGCGCAGGCGGCCCCGGTGTTGACGCCGAGGATGCCGGGGTCGGCCAGCGGGTTACGCGTCAGCCCCTGCATCACCGCCCCGGCGAGGCCGAGCGCGGCCCCGGCGGTGACGGCGAGCAGGGTGCGCGGCACCCGGACCTCCCGGACGATCGAGGCGTGCGGGGCGTCCGGGTCGAGCAGCGCGGCGAGTACGCCGGCCGGCGGCACGGGCTGCGCGCCCACGGCGAGGCCGCCGGCCACGGCGAGGGCCAGGAGGACCAGCCCCGCCGTGAGCCCGGCGGCGTACCGCGCGCGTGCGGTGGTTGTCTGGCGGACCACTGTCAGCCGAAGGCCTTCTCGATCTTGTCGATCAGGTTGCCCGCGCTGTAGTAGTCCAGCCGGAAGGTGTCCAGGCCGAGGTCGTGAACGCGCTTGTCCTCGACGGCGGGCAGGTCCTTCCAGACCGGGCGCGCGGTGGCGGCGGTGATCTCCTCGGGGGTGTGGCTGACGAAGAGCAGCGAGCTGTCCTTCGCGGTGTCGGCGACCTTCTCCTGGCTGAACTCCGCGAAGTCCGAACGCCCGCCCTGTGTCTGGCCCTTGCCCGCGGGCGGCTCCAGCACGGTGAAGCCGAGCGCGGTGAGCAACCGGCCCTGGGCGGACTCCGGGGTGAAGACGGTCATCGCGGACTGGTTGTCGCGGACGAGGGCGGCGGACTGCTTCGGCACGGTGATGGCGGCCTTGACCTCGCCGACCCGCTTCTCGTGGGCGGCGACGACCTCGCTCGCGCGCTTCTCCAGGCCGAGGTCCTTGCCGAGCCGGGCGGTCAGGTCCTGCCAGGAGACGTCGTCGTGGCGGTAGAGGAGGGTGGGGGCGACGGCGGAGAGCTTGTCGTAGAACTTCTCGGCGTTCTCCGCACCGGAGGAGGCGCCCACGATGAGGTCCGGCTTCAGCGCGAGGACCTTCTCCACGTCGGGCTCGAAGCCCTGGTAGGCGACCTTGACGCTGTTCTTCGCGGCGGCCTCGGACCACTGGGTGAAGAAGCCCTGCTTGTCGGTGATGACCGAGGGCGGGGTGGCCTGGGAGGCGACGACCGGGGCGTCGAGGGCCAGCAGATGGCCGGTCATGGTGACGCTGACCGAGACGATCCGCTTCGGCTGGGCGGGCACCTTCGCGGTGGTCCCGGCGTCGTGCTTCACGGTCCTGACGGCGGCCGCCTTGTCACCGCTCTTCGCGTCCGAGCCGCCCTCGCCGCCACCGCACGCGGTGAGCGCGAGGACGCCGGCGGCGAGCACCGCCACCCCCTTGAACCGGGCCCGGAGCCCTCCGGATCCCCCACGGCCGGTCACGGTCCGGGCCAGCTGTCTGCCGTTCATGTACGTCCCACCCCTTCGACCGCCGGGTGGGCGCGCGGCACGACGCCACGCGGCTGCCCCCCGAGGTCACTCCACGATCAATCTAAGCAAGGTTAGCCTTACCTTAGAACGAACAATCGGCGCGAATGGTCGCCAAGTGCCGCATCACGGCCCCCGTGATCAATTCGCAATCGTTTTCCCTCTTGACCGAGACCCATCAACAGAGTGGGCGATTACGCTCCGAACCATGCCCAACAGCCCGTCCACCGCAGCCAGTCGCGACGCCGTCGCCCTCACCGACCGTACGGACGACCGTCCCGTCTACGTCATCGGCGGCGGCCCCGGAGGTCTCGCCACCGCTGCCGCGCTGCGCGCCCGGGGCGTGCGGGCGGTGGTCCTGGAGAAGTCGGACCGGGTCGGCGCGTCCTGGCGCGGCCACTACGACCGGCTGCGCCTGCACACCACCCGGCGCTGGTCGGCGCTGCCGGGTCTGAAGATGCCGCGCAGGTTCGGGCGTTGGGTGGGCCGGGACGACGTCGTGCGGTATCTGGAGAAGTACACCGAGCACCATGAGCTGGAGGTGGTGACCGGCGTCGAGGTGACCAGGATCGACCCGGCCCCCGACGGCTCCGGCGACTGGCAGCTCACCGCGACGGGCGGCCGGGCCCTGCGGGGCCGCGCGGTCGTCGTCGCCACCGGCTTCAACCACACCCCGCGCATCCCCCGGTGGCCGGGCGGCGACACGTTCACGGGCGAGCTGCTGCACGCGGCGCAGTACCGCAACCCGGCCCCGTACGCCGACCAGGACGTGCTGGTCGTCGGCATCGGCAACACGGGCGCGGAGATCGCGGCGGACCTGGCGGAGGGCGGGGCCGCCCGGGTGCGGATCGCGGTGCGCACCGCCCCGCACATCGTGCGCCGCTCGACGGCGGGCGTGCCCGCGCAGGCCGGGGGCATCCTGATCCGCCGGCTGCCGGTGTGGCTGGTCGACCGGGCGGCCGGCCTGCTGAGCCGCGTCGCCTCCCCCGACCTCGCCGACCGGGGCCTGGCCCGGCCCACGACGGGCCTGTACTCCCGCGCGAAGCAAGGAGCGGTCCCGGTCCAGGACGTGGGCCTGGTGGCGGCGGTGAAGGCCGGCCGGGTGGTGCCCGTCGCCACGGTCGCCTCCTTCGAGAAGGACACGGTGGTCCTCGCCGACGGCACCCGCCTCACCCCGGACGCCGTCATCGCGGCCACCGGCTACGACCGCGCCCTGGAGCCGCTGCTCGGCCACCTGGACGTCCTGGACGGGCGCGGCCGCCCGGTCGCCCACGGCGGCCGCTCGCCCAAGCAGGCCCCGGGGCTCTACTTCACCGGCTTCACCAACCCGATCAGCGGGATGCTCCGCGAACTGGCCCTGGACGCCGAGAAGATCGCCAAGAGGGTGGCCCGGACCCACCGGTGACCGGAACGGCTCGCGGAGGGCTGTGTCGGAGCCCGTGGATAGGGTGCGCCCCGTGAGCGACGTCTACGAACTGACCGTGGCGGTCGACCTGCGCGACGAGCTGTCGGACCGGCAACTGGCCGAGCTGCGCTGGCACCTGGGGCTCGGACCGCGGCCCGAGCGCCTCACCGTCGTGACCGACTTCCCGTGTGTGGTGGTCGACGACGACGGCGTACCGCGGATCGAGAACGACCCCCGTCCGCTGCTGGCCGGCAGCGGACCGGCCGCGCGGACGGGGGGCGCGCTCTGCTCGGCGCTGGCCGCCCGTGCCGGTCTCCCCGGCGGCGGCTGGGCGCTGACCTCCCGTACCGAGATCCACCCGGACGAGGCGGAGGAGGTCGGCGCACTGCTCCGCTGGCTCGCCGAGCGCGTACACGACACCCACCGGCAGGACGAAGACACGGTGGTGATCGGGCACTACCGTGCGCACGAGGACCCGACGCCGAGCGCGCTGCTCGTCGAGGCCGGTCGGGTCAATCTGGTTCGGGACCTTCTTCCGGGGAGTGAATGATGACCGTTCGCCGCGTCGTGCCCAACATCCGTTCGGAGGCGGTGGAGGAGAGCCGCGAGTTCTACGGCCTGCTCGGCTTCGAGGAGGTCATGAACCTCGGCTGGATCACCACCGTCGCCTCGCCGGACCGCCCGCAGGAGCAGGTCAGCTTCATGACCCACGACCTGACCGCCCCGGTCGTCGCCGACATGAGCATCGAGGTGGACGACGTGGACGCGGCCTACGCGGCGGTGCGGGAGAGCGGCGCGGAGATCGTCCACCCGCTCCAGGACGAGGAGTGGGGCGTACGGAGGTTCTTCGTCCGGGACCCCAACGGCCGGGTGGTCAATGTGCTGGGCCACCGCCGGGCCGACCAGTAGGCGGAGGGGGCGGATGGGGGTGACGCCCGTCACTCCTCCGGATGTCACATCCTCCGGGGCCGGTTCCGTCCTGTGTGTGCAGCCACTGACGACAGCAGAGGAGCACACCATGAACGCCCGCATCGACGCCTTCGCCAGCCCGGTCACGGGAAAGCTCGTCAAGCATCTGATCTCGGCCGGAAAGGTCGTCGAGGGCACGGCGCTGCCCGCAGCGACGCAGGAGCTGGTGAAGATCCGCGCGAGCCAGATCAACGGCTGCGGCGGCTGCCTGGACATGCACACCAAGGAAGCCGCCGCGGCCGGTGAGACCTCGCTGCGCCTCAATCTGATCGCCGCCTGGCGGGAGGCCACCGTCTTCACCGACGCCGAGCGCGCCGCGCTGGAGCTGACGGAACAGGGCACCCGGATCGCGGACGCGGCGGGCGGTGTCCCGGACGACGTCTGGGCGAACGCCGCCGAGCACTACGACGAGGAGCAGCTCCTCGCCCTGGTCTCGCTGATCGCGATGATCAACGCCTTCAACCGGCTGAACGTCATCCTCCAGCAGCCGGCCGGCGGCTACCAGGTGGGCCGACTCGCGCATCCTGCCTAGCGTGCGTGCCAGGCGTCGCGCGGCAGGCGGCAGTTCGACGACAGGCCCTAGGGGGTGTCTTGTCGATCAGGCCGGATCAGGGAGCGGGGTCTGGTGCCGTGCATCGCAAGGCGGAGGAGGGAGTCATGGCGGAGCCATGCCAACCGACGACAACGCGGCGAGGCGCGGTGCCAGGGCACGCGAGCCCGGCGTGATCGGCAAGACACCCCCTAGGCCCAGACCCCCGTGGCCGCGATGCGTCGCGCCCACGGTTCCAGGTCGGCGGCCTCCCGGCCGAGCACCTGGCGGACGCCGTCGGTCACCTCGGCCGTGTGGCCCGCGCGGTGCAGGGCGAACATCGCGCCGAGGGAGTCGGCGGCGGCCTCCGGCCAGCCCTGGGCGAGGAGTTCGGCGCGGTACGCCTGCGGGGTCAGCTCCTCGTAGCGGATCGGGCGGCCCGCCGCTCGGGCGATGATCCCGGTGGCTTCGGCGAAGGTGAGGGCGCGAGGGCCGGACAGTTCGTAGGTGCGGCCCGCGTGGCCGTCCTCGGTGAGGACCGCCGCCGCGACCGCGGCCACGTCGTCGACGTCGACGAAGGGTTCGGGCATGTCCCCGATCGGCAGCCCGAGGCGGCCCGCGCGGAGAGGGGCCTGCCACAGGTCCTCGTCGAAGTTCTGGAAGAAGTTGTTGGGGCGCAGGAGCGTCCATTCGGCCCCGGACGCCCGGACCGCCTCCTCGGCCACCGCCATGCCCCGGCCGAAGTCCTCGCCCGCCTGCTCGATGCCGTGGCCGGAGAGGACCACGAAGCGGCGGACCCCCAGGGCCTCGGCGCGGGTCACGAACTCCTTTACGGGGGACGGGTCGTCGGGGGCGACCAGGTAGAGGGCGTCGGCCCCGGCGAGTGCGGGCTCCCAGGTGTCGGGGAGGGTCCAGTCGAAGCGGACCTCGCCGGAGCGGGAGGCGGGGCGGACCGTGGCCGTTCCGGTCGCGCGGAGCCGGGCCACGACCCGGCGGCCGGTCTTGCCGGTCGCGCCGAGGACGAGGATGCCGGACGGGGTGCGGTGCGTGCTCTTCGTCGTCATGGTCCCAGTCGACCGCGGCGGCCCCTTCCGGCCCATGGGCGACCGTCCGTCGCGCATAGGCGATCGTCCGCCGCGCCCGCGACTCTGCCTAGGCTGGGTGTCATGGACGTGTTCGACGAGCTGTTGCGGGGCGTGCGGGGCAGGGGCGCGGTGTTCGGCCGTTCGGTGCTGAGGCCGCCGTGGTCGCTGCGGTTCACGGACGGGGCGTATCTGACCCTGTGCCTGCCGATGCGGGGCGCTGGGTGGATCGTGCCGGAGGGCGGTGAGCCGCTGCGGGTGAAGGTCGGCGAGGCGGCGATCGTGCGGGGTCCGGCCCCGTTCGTCTTCACCGACGACCCGGTGGACGGTACGGGGCCGGGGCGGGGCCGCGGTGTACGGGAGGTGCACTGGGGCCGGCTCCGGGACACCGGAGCGCCGCCGGACCCTGGGCCCGAATTCGACTGCCCCACCGTGCTGTTGGCCGCCACCTACGACGTACAGGCGCAGGTTCCCCAGCGGCTGCTGCGGGCGCTTCCGCCGGCCCTCCTGGTCCCCGACGAGCAGGACTGCGGGCCGATGCGCGACTACTTGGAGGCGCAGATCGGCGGCGGCCGGCCGGGCGATCAGATCGTGCTCGACCGGCTGCTGGACTGGATGCTGGTGTGCACGCTGCGGGACTGGTTCGACCGGCCTGAGGCGGATCCGCCGGGGTGGTACGGGGCGCTCGGCGACGAGGTGGCGGGGCCGGCCCTGCGGGCGATGCACGAGGACCCGGCGCACCCGTGGACGACGGCGGAGCTGGCGAGCCGGGCGGGGGTGTCCCGGACGACGCTGGCGAAGCGGTTCACCGAGCTCGTCGGGGACGGTCCGGTGGCCTATCTGACCGAGTGGCGGATGACGCTGGCGGCGGACCTGCTGACCCGCCCCGAGCTGACCGTGGCGGCCGTGGCCCGCCGGGTCGGCTACGCGGACGCGTTCGGCTTCAGCGCGGCGTTCAAGCGGCTGCGCGGCCGGAGCCCGAGCGCGTTCCGGCAGGAGGCGGCGTCGGTCGACGCGGTGGAGGCGGCGGCCCCGGCGGGGTGAGGCGATGCGGGCCGGGGCTGGCCGATCCGGCGGGTGAGCCGGTCCGGGCCGGGGTGAGCCGGTCCGGGCCGGAGTGGGCCAGGGTGAGCCGCCCCGGGCCAGGGCTTCTCAGGACCCGCCCGGTCCCGGAGCCCCGGCCCCAGGCCCTCCGCCCCACGCCCCTCGGCCCTCAGGCCCCAGCCCCTCCGCCCCTCAGCTCCACACCCCCTTCGCCGCCGCGTCCCGTACGAAGTCGGCGAAGTCGCGCGGCTCCCGGCCGAGCGCCCGGCGCACCCCGTCCAGGGCGGGCGCCTCCCGGCTCGTGGTGATCGGCAGCAGCGCGTCGGTCCAGAGACCGGCCTCCTCGTCCGAGAAGCCCTGGGCGACGAGCGCGGCCCGGAAGGCGGAGGTGTCGACGGGGACGTACGTGGCGCGCTTCCCGGTCTCCTTCGCGATCTCGTCCAGGACCTCGGCGATGCCCAGCGCGCGCAGGCCCGAGAGTCCGTACTCCTGGCCCGCGTGGCCGTCCTCGGTGAGCGCGGCGACGGCCACGTCCGCGATGTCGTCCGCGTCGACGAACGCGGCCCTGCCGTCCCCGGTGGGCAGCGCCAGTTCGCCGTCGCGTACGCCGTCGAGGAAGACGCCCTCGCTGAAGTTCTGGGCGAACCAGCCCGGCCGCAGGATCGTCCAGGTCACCCCGGAGGCGCGTACGGCCCGCTCGCCCTCGCCGTGCGGTCCGCCGTCCTCGTAACCGGGTCCGAAGTAGCCCGGCTCGTTCGTGCCCCGGGCCGAGAGCAGCACCAGCCGTCGCACCCCGCTCGCGACGGCCTGTTCGACGAAGGCGGGCGTCGGGGAGGGCGAGGCGTCGAGCGGGACGATGTAGACGGCGGCGGCCCCGTCCAGGGCGGCCGCCCAGGTGGTGGGGTCCGCCCAGTCGAAGGGGGTGTCGCCGGACCGGGAGGCCGCCCGGGTCTCCACCCCCAGCGCACGGAGGCGGGCCACCACCCGGCGGCCGGTCTTGCCGGTGCCGCCGGTCACGAGTACGGGTCCGGGCACGGAGTTCGTGGAGTTCGTGTCTGTCTGCGTCATGGCACCAGCCTCACGCGGCGGGGCGGCCCGCGCCCATGGCTCAGCGTCCGGGAGGGATGTCCGAGCGTCCGGCGTCGACCGGCCGGGCGGTGAACGGCCGAGGCCCGGATCCTGGTGGATCCGGGCCTCGGTCGTGTTCTTCAGTAGCGGGGACAGGATTTGAACCTGCGACCTCTGGGTTATGAGCCCAGCGAGCTACCGAGCTGCTCCACCCCGCGTCGGTGAACACCACCTTACGCCACGGATTCCCTCTCCGTGACCACGCGAGGTGCGCGCGGGCGGTCGCCCGGTGCTCGTACGAGCCTTTGCCTGCACACCCATTCCTGACGCAGCGTCAGTTCAGTAACCTGACAGGGTGTCAGCTAACCGGCCGGCCCCGCCCGTTCACCGGCGGGCCATCGAGCAGGAGTGGGCGGAACGATGCTTGGATCGACTCACGGCACCCTCACCACCGACTTCCGCGCCCGGGTGGTGGCCTGCGGCGAGGAGCCGCACGCCGCCGTCGTCAGCCTGCCGACGGCCTCGGCCCGGGGCGGCCTCGACGTCAGCGGGCGACCGCTGCACCTGACCGTGCCCGACCTGGACCGCTTCTTCCGGCCCCGATCGGTGGCCGTCGTCGGCGCCTCGGACACCGAGGGCCGCCCGAACACCGGCATCACCCGGCAGCTCATCGACTGGGCCGAACGGGTCGGGGCCCGGCTCCACCCCGTGCACCCGACCCGGCGGACCGTGTTCGGCCGGGACTGCTTCGCCTCGGTCGCCGAGGTCCCCGAGCCGGTCGACCTCGCGGTCCTGCTGGTCGCGGACCCGCTGCCGGTGATCGAGGAGCTGGGCGAGGCCAAGGTGCCCTTCGCCGTCGCCTTCGCCTCCGGGTTCGCCGAGACCGGGGAGGCGGGCGCGGCCGCCCAGGCCCGGCTGGCGGCGGCCGTGGAACGCTCCGGACTGCGGCTGCTCGGGCCGAACACCAACCTGAACGCCTTCGAGAGGTTCCGGGAGGACCTGGCGGGCCCCGCCATCGCCCTGATCACCCAGTCCGGGCACCAGGGCCGCCCGCTCCACGCCCTCCAAGAGCTGGGCGTCCGGCTCTCGCACTGGGCCCCGACGGGCAACGAGGCCGATCTGGAGACCGCCGACTTCCTCGCGTACTTCGCCCAGCTGCCCGAGGTCGGGGCCATCGCCTGTTACGTCGAGGGGCTCAAAGACGGCCGCTCCTTCCTGCTCGCCGCCGACCGGGCCGCCCGCGCCAAGGTGCCGGTCGTCGCCGTGAAGGTGGGCCGTACGGAGGCCGGGGCCAGGACCGCCGCCTCGCACACCGGCAAGCTGACCGGGGCGGACCAGGTGGTGGACGCGGCGATGCGGCAGTTCGGGGTGATCCGGGTGGACGGCCTGGACGAGCTCCAGGACACCGCCGCCCTGCTGGCCCGCGCCCGGCCGCCGCAGGCCCAGGGGGTCGCGGTGTACTCGATCTCCGGCGGCACCGGCGCGCACTTCGCGGACCTGGCGACGGCGGCGGGGCTCACCCTGCCCACGCTCCCCACCGCCAAGCAGGACGAGTTGCACACCTGGATACCGGAGTACCTGAACGTCGCCAACCCCATCGACAACGGCGGCCACCCGGTCGGCGACTGGCGCGGCCGCAAGATCATCGACGCGATCCTCGCGGACCCGTCCGTCGGGGTGCTGATCTGCCCGATCACCGGCCCCTTCCCGCCGATGAGCGACCGGCTCGCCCAGGATCTGGCGGACGCGGCGGAGGCCACCGACAAGCTGGTCTGCGTGGTCTGGGGCTCCCCCGTCGGCACCGAGGACGCCTACCGCACCACCCTGCTGGGCTCCTCGCGCCTCGCCACCTTCCGTACGGCTCGCAACTGCGTCACCGCCGTGAAGGCGTACCTGGACCACCACCGCTTCACCGACCGCTACCGCTCCCCCTTCGAGGACGCCCCGCGCACCCCGTCGCCCTCCTTCCGCAAGGCGCAGGGCCTGCTGCGGCCGGGGCAGCAGCTCAGCGAGCACGCGGCGAAGCAGCTGCTGCGGGCGTACGGGATCCGGGTGCCGCGCGAGCAGTTGGTGACCAGCGCGGCCGGTGCCGTACGGGCCGCCGGGCCGGTCGGCTACCCGGTGGTGATGAAGGCCTCCGGGCCCCGGCTCGCTCACAAGACGGAGCTGGGCCTGGTGAAGGTCGGCCTCACCTCGGCCAGCCAGGTCCGCGACGCCTACCGCGAGCTGACCGACATCGCCCGGTACGAGTCGGTGGACCTGGACGGCATCCTGGTCTGCCAGATGATCGACCGGGGCGTCGAGATGATGGTCGGGGTCACCCACGACGCCCTCTTCGGCCCGACGGTCACGGTGGGGCTCGGCGGGGTCCTGGTGGAGGTGCTGCACGACGCGGCGGTGCGGGTACCGCCGTTCGGCGAGCAGCAGGCCCGGGACATGCTGGGCGAACTGCGCGGCCGGGCCCTGCTGGAGGGGGTGCGGGGCGGGCCCCCGGTCGATGTGGACGCGCTCGTCGAAGTGGTGCTGCGGGTGCAGCGCATGGCCCTGGAGCTGGGCGACGACCTGACCGAGCTGGACATCAACCCGCTGGTGGTGCTGGGCCGCGGGCAGGGCGCGGTGGCCCTGGACGCGCTGGCGGTGTGCCGGTGAGCGGGGCGGCGGCGGAGGCCGCCCCCCGGGACGTGACCGTTCTGCACGCGGTCGACGGCGGCGTCTCATGGATCACCCTCAACCGGCCCGAGGCCATGAACGCCGTCACCTGGGACCAGCGCGAGCGGATCATCGCCCTCCTCGCCGACGCCTCCGCCGACCCCGCCGTACGGGCCGTCGTGCTCACGGCCACCGGCCGCGGCTTCTGCGCGGGCGCCGATCTGCGCGGCAGCCCGGCCCCCGCACGCGAACGGGTCCCGGGCGACGTCGCCCGGACGATCCGGCTCGGCGCGCAGCGGCTGATCTCCGCCGTGCTGGACTGCGAGAAGCCGGTGATCGCGGCCGTCAACGGGACGGCGGCCGGGATCGGCGCGCATCTGGCGTTCGCCTGCGATCTGGTCCTGGCGGCCGACACGGCGAAGTTCATCGAGGTCTTCGTACGCCGGGGGCTCGTCCCGGACGGCGGCGGCGCGTATCTGCTGCCCCGGCTGGTGGGCCCGCAGCGCGCCAAGGAGCTGATGTTCTTCGGCGACGCCCTCACGGCGGCGGACGCGGAGCGGCTGGGCCTGGTCAACCGCACGGTGCCGGGCGGGGAGTTGGAGGCGCTGGCCAAGGAGTGGGCGGGCCGGCTGGCGACGGGACCCACCCGGGCCCTCGCCCTGACCAAGCAGCTGGTGAACGCTTCCCTGGACGGCGACCGGGCCACGGCGTTCGCGGCGGAGGCGGCCGCCCAGGAGATCAACATGACCACGCGCGACGCCAACGAGGGCGTGGCGTCCTTCGTGGAGCGCCGGTCGCCGGAGTACCGGGGCCGCTGAGGCCGCCGCCGGCCGTACCGCTCGGTTCAGGCGGCGGCCACCGGCGGGTTGAAGCGATGGAAGTCGGGGGCCGACCAGCGCAGCGGGGAGGCGGCGGCGGCCTCCCGTACGGCGGTGACCTCGAACTCCACGAGCCGCTCGGCCCCCGGCACCCGCGCCACCGCGTCCGCGTCCCAGACCGTGCGGGCGGAACCGGTCAGGTGGAGGGTGGCCCCGGTGTCCCAGCCGGGCACGAGGAGACCGGCGGCCGGGTTGAGTTCGAGGTTGCCCAGGGTCAGGAACATGCCGTTGCCCGCGTAGTCGGGCCAGCGCAGCAGCCGGTCCGTGACCACCTGGACGAAGCCCGGGTTGCCGCCCCGGTGCGAGGCGTCGGCGTCGCCCCGGTCGGACGCGGTGGCGACGAAGAAGGTGTCGGCGGCCCGCAGCGCCTCCTGCTGCTCGGGGCTCAGGGCGTCGCCGTCCGTGACCGTGTGCCGCTGCCCGCTCTCCTCGCCCGGTGCGATCCGGTGGTGGTGGCGCTCCTGGATGTACTTGGGGCAGTTGGCGACCGCCTGGTCGAGAGTGACGCGGAGCCCGTCGCCGGCCCGGGCCGCCCGGCCGTTCATCCGCATCCGGCGGCGGGTGGCCGGTTCGATGGCGATCATGCCGATCCGGGCCGGGGCGGCCCCGCCCGTGCCCGCGTCGGCCAGCAGACCGGCCAGTGGATCGCCGGGCCGGGGCAGGGCCCCGACGAGCAGGGTGTCCGGCGCGGGAACGCTCAGGAATCCCGGCTCGCCGGTGAGCTGGGTCGCCCAGATCCGCCCCCGCTCGTCCGCGCCGCCCACCACCAGGAAGGGCTGTCGGGCGAGGAAGTCCGCCGCCACCTCGGGGATGTCGGAGCGGATGGCCCGTTCCGCGCTCGCCGCCCGGCGGGCGAGCCCCGCCCGCTCCTGCACCGCGATCTCACCCCGGTGATATCCGTTCATGGCCCTGCACCCGCCTTTCCGCCGGTCTAGAAGAAGCCGCAGGTGGGAGCCCCGGCGGTCGGTGCGTCCGCCGGGTCGGCCCCGGTGGGCGCGTAGACCTCCAGGCGGATGCCGTCGGGGTCGGTGAAGAAGATGCCGCCCGAGGTGCCGCTCTCGCCGTGCGGTACGACGCCCTCGTGGGCGAACTCCGCGCCCAGCCCGCGCAGAACCTCCTCCGTGACCCGGACCTCCTCGACGGAGTCCACCTGGAACGAGAGGTGGTGGAGACCGGGGAGGGCCGTCGCGAACGTGCCCTCGCTCTGCTGCCACAGGGTCACCACGAGCCGGGAATCGCGCCCCAGGAAGGCCCAGCGGCGATCGGCGTCCTTGCCTTCCGCCAGCACCTCGAAGTCGAAGACCTCGCGGTAGAAGGCGGCCGAGCGCTCCAGGTCGGTGACGTTGAGGCCGACATGACCCGTCTGGAGGTTCTTCGCCTTGCCCATGGTCGATCCCGTTCCTTCGGTCAGGGCCGCGAGACGATCTCGTAACCACTGATATCAAGTTTGAAGGTTAGAACACCCGGCGTCAACCGGTGATCTCCACTTGGCTGGTTATGATCGAGGAGTCGACCGCCCTCGCCCACCTCTCCCGCACGACGGAAGGAGCCCAGCCGTGTCGCATCCCCCCAAGGCCGACCCCCGGCCGCTGACCGGCGAGCCGCTCGCCCTCGATCTGCTCAACACCCGCTGGATCGACGGGGGCGTCCGGCACGACCTGCTGGACTCCGTGGCCGGCCTGGCCGTCTGGCTGGACAGCCCGGCGGTACGCGAACAGCTCCGCCCCACCGCGACCCCGGAGGGCGCCCCCGCCCCGCCCGCCGACCGCACCACGCTTGACCGCCTTCTCCAGGCCCGGGCGGCGCTCGACGCACTGGCCGACGCGGCCGCCCGCCCGGATCCGGCCGCCCCCGAGGACGCCGACCGGCTGAACGAGGTCCTCTCCCACGGGCACGTCCGCCGCACACTGGGGCCCGACGGGTCACCGGAGTCCGTGGTGGAGGTGGACGACCCGTCCTGGATCCCCGCCTGGTACGCGGCGGAGAACTGGCTGCGCCTGATCGCGGACCGGCCCGACCGCATCCGCCCGTGCGCGAACCACGCCTGCGTCCTGCACTTCTACGACGTCTCCAAGAACGGGACGCGCCGCTGGTGCTCCATGGCGGGCTGCGGCAACCGCGCGAAGGCTCAGCGCCACTACGCCAAGCGCTCCGGAACCTGACACCGGACCGCCCACCCGCCCGACCGATCGACCACCAACCAACCCACGAGGGTTCACATCTGACGATCCGTCAGCTCTAATGGACGGCGTGATGGGACACGCAGGCATGGCCGCCACCGCCGTCCGGTACCTCAGGTCCGTCGGCGCCGCCACGACAGCCGCACCGGAGGCGCCGCCCGAGGCGCTGCCCCGGCCGGACCTGCGAGCGGTCCGGGACGACGAGCGGCCGCCCGTCGCACCCGACGAATTCCGGCGCGTGCTGGGCCACTTCGCCAGCGGCGTCACCGTGGTCACCGCACACGACTCGGACGGCCCGACGGGCTTCGCCTGCCAGTCCTTCGCCTCGCTCTCGCTCGACCCGCCGCTGGTGTCCTTCATGGTCGCCCGTACGTCGACGACCTGGCCGCGCATCGCCCGCGCCGGGGCGTTCTGCGTGAACATCCTGGGGGCCGAACAGGGCGCGCTGTGCCGGGGGTTCGCGGTGAGCGGCGCCGACAAGTTCGCGGGAGTGGCCTACACGAACGCCCCGGCGACCGGCTCGCCGCTGCTCGACTCCGTACCCGCCTGGATCGACTGCCGGATCCACGCCGTCCACACCGGCGGCGACCATCTCATCGTGGTCGGCCGGGTGGAGGCGCTGGGGGCGGCGGCGGAGGGCGATCCTCTCCTCTTCCACCGGGGCGCGTTCGGCCGCTTCAGCCGCTGAGCCCGGCCTGCGGCTGCCGGACCCGGCGGATCACCAGCGACATCAGCGCCGCCATCGCACACAGCGCCCCCGACGCGTACCAGACCACGTCGTAGCTGCCGAAGACGTCCCGCGCGACCCCGCCGAGGAACGCCACCACCGCCGCGCCCACCTGGTGCGAGGCCAGCACCCAGCCGAAGACGATCGCGCTGTCCTCGCCGTACTGCTCGCGGCAGAGCGCCAGCGTCGGCGGGACCGTGGCGACCCAGTCGAGGCCGTAGAACACGATGAAGAAGATCATCGGCGGCTGCACCTCGGGGCCGATCAGCAGCGGCAGGAACAGCAGGGAGATCCCGCGCAGCGCGTAGTAGACGGCGAGCAGCCTGCGGGCGTCGAAGCGGTCGGTGAGCCAGCCGGAGAAGATCGTGCCGATGACGTCGAAGACCCCGATCACCGCGAGCAGCGAGGCCGCCACGGTGATGGGCATGTGGTTGTCGTGGGCGAAGGGGACGAAGTGGGTGCGGATCAGGCCGTTGGTGGAGGCCCCGCAGATCGCGAAGGTGCCGGCGAGCAGCCAGAACGGGCCGGTGCGGGCGGCGTCGAACAGCACCCGTACCGTCCGGCGCGCGGCGCCCCGGGCCGGGGCCGGCTTCGCCAGATACGTACCGCCGTACGGGGCGAGCCCCACATCGGCCGGGTGGTCGCGCATCAGGAGCCAGACGAACGGGACGACGACCAGAGCGGCCAGGGCGACGGTGATCGACGCGGGTTGCCAGCCGTGCCGGTCGACGATCCAGGCGCAGAGCGGCAGGAAGACGAGCTGTCCGGAGGCGCCCGCCGCGGTGAGGATGCCGGTGACCAGGCCCCGGCGGGCCACGAACCAGCGGTTGGTGACGGTCGCGGCGAACGCCATCGCCATCGAACCGGTACCGAGGCCGACCAACAGGCCCCAATAGATCATCAGTTGCCAGGAAGCGGTCATCCAGACGCTGGCGATCGCCCCGGCCGCCACCATGGTGAGCGCGACCGCCACGACCCGCCGGATGCCGAAGCGGTCCATGAGCGCGGCGGCGAACGGCGCGGTCAGCCCGTACAGCGCCATGTCGATGGAGACCGCGAGCCCGATCTCGCCCCGCGACCAGCCGAACTCGCTGTGGAGCGGTTCGATGAGCAGTCCGGGCAGCGAGTTGAAGGCCGCGCCGCCGATGATCGTCACGAAGGTGACGGCGGCGACGATCCACGCCCGGTGGACGGAGAAGGGGAAGCGGCGGCGCGTCTCGCGGGGCGGCCGCCGGTCGTCCTGCGCGGCGCTTTCGATGGTCTCGGTCACATGGACCAGCTTCTTGGCCTGCGGGTTCTCCGGCGAGTGGCCTGAAGGACATGGTTCGCAGGAATCGGGCCACGGTCCGGCGTACGGAGGGCCGGAGCTTCGCGCACAGCGGCACCACCGGTCAGCGGCGGAGCCTCGTGGCGCCCGCGTGGACGGACCAGGCCGCCGCCGCGCCCACCGCGTACCAGAGCAGGTCCGGTGCGTTGAAGGTCGAGCCGAGCACCAGCCGGGCCGCCGCACTGTGTGCCGACAGCTCCGCCGGTACGCCGGTGAGCTGCGCGAACTCCACCGCCCAGCTCACCGCCAGCGCCATGGCCGCCACCACGGCCGATCGCGCGCGGGGCGCGCAGAAGGCGACGAGGGCGCAGAGCAGCACCGTATAGAGCGCGCTCCCCGCGTACTTGGCGAACGCGCCGTCCGCCCCGGCGCGCACGGCGAGGCCCGCGGCCACGGTGGCGACGGCCGCCACCGCCGCGACGGCGCGGGCCACGAGCGGGCGGGGCACGGGCCCCCGGGACGCGGGTGGGCGCTCCGCGACCGTGCGCGACGTGGGCCTGCTCTCCACGACCGCGCGGGGCGTCAGCGTCCGCGTGGGCGTGGGCGTCGGCGTCGGCGTCGGCATGGGCGTCGGCGTGGGCATGGGCGTCGAGGGTGGCCGTGTCGAGCGCCTCATGCGAGCCCGATCCGCTTGAGCTGCCGGATCGGCCGGGCCACCAGCAGCACCGCCACCACCCCCATGTTGATCACGGCCGCCGCCACCAGCAGCTCCGGCGCCCCCACCGCCTCGGCCACCGGGCCCGCCAGCGCGCGGCCCGCCGCGACCATCAGGAGCGAGCCCGCCACATCGTAGGCGTGCAGCCGGTTCAGGGCCTCCGGCGGAACGTGCGTCTGGACCGTCGTGGACCACATCACCAGCCAGAACGCGGCCGCCCCGCCGGCCAGCAACTGCCCCGCCGCCAGCACCGGCACCGGCAGCCCGAGCGCCAGCACCAGCAGGCTCACCGCCACCAGCGGCAGCGCCACCGCGCCCGCCGCCAGCGGGTGCGACGGGCGCAGCCGCAGGGCGAGGAGACCGCCGACGACGCTGCCCGCACCGTTCACCGCCATCAGCATTCCGTACGCCCCCGAGCCGTGCGCCTCGGTGACCAGGACGGCGGTCAGCGGGAGCATCGGGCCGAGGACCGCGAAGCCGTACACCGTCCAGACCGCGATCACGCCCCACAGCCAGGACCGGGCCCGGAACTCCCGCCAGCCGTCGACCAGTTCGGCGGTGAACGTGCCGCGCGCCGCATCGTCGTGCGGGGCCGGGGCCAGCCGCATCAGGAAGAGGCAGGCGCCGGAGACCGCGAAGGTCGCCGCGTTGGCCGCGTAGACGGCCCCGGCGCTGGCGAGGCCGACGAGCGCTCCGGCGAAGGCGGGTCCGGCCATGGTCATCAGCGCCTCGGCGACCCGCAGGACGGCGTTGGCGCGCTGGACGTCGGTGGAGACGCGCGGCACGGTCGAGGCGACCCCGGGCTGGAAGAGCGCCGCGCCGACGCCGGCCACCGAGCTGAGGACGTACACCGCCCACAGCGGCGGGTTGCCGGTCGCGAAGGTCACGGCCAGCACGGAGGCGCCGATCAGCCGCAGCACATCGGCGATGATCATCATGCGGCGCGGGGTGAAGCGGTCGGCGAGCACCCCGCCGAACAGGACGAACACCGCCAGCGGCCCCATCCAGGCGGCGAGCGCGAAGCCGACCGAGGAGGCGGGCCGCCCCGCGCCGAGCAGCCCGGCGGTCAGGGCCACCGGGATCATGCCGTCGCCGAAGAGCGCGACCGTACGGGCCACGAAGAAGTAGCGGAAGTTACGGTTCCAGAGCCCTGCGGGCCCGGGGGCGGCCCCGAAGGAGGACCCGGCGCCCAAGCCCGTACCGCCCGGCCCGCCGGACCCGCCGCTGTCGAGCGGGACCGGGCCCGGGTCCGGGAGCGGGGACGTACGGGTGTCGCGCGTGGCGTCGGGAATGGACGCGCGCTCTGTCGGCTTCTCCATCACGTCGCTAACCTGTATCAGCTCATGGTCTATACCACTACGGATTTGTTCTGTGATCCTCGAGGAGGCCGCCGTGCCGCACCGCGTCGTCGTTCTGGCCCTCGACGGGCTGCTCCCCTTCGAACTGGGCATTCCGCAGCGGATCTTCGGCCGCACGATCGGCACGGAGTCGGGCGGCGGGAGCCGGACGCTCTACGACGTGGTGACCTGCTCGATCCGGCCGCCGGGCCCGGTCAGGACCGACGCGGACTTCTCGATCCTCGTGGAGCACGGCCCGGAGGCGCTCGCCACCGCCGACACGGTCGTCGTCCCCGCCTCCTACGAACTGGGCCCGGTCTTCGAGGAGGGTCGGCTCACCGAGGAGCTGGCCGCCGCGCTCGCCCTGGTCCGGCCCGGCACCCGCATGGTCTCCATCTGCACCGGCAGTTACGTCCTGGCGGCGGCCGGCTATCTCGACGGCCGCCCCGCCACCACGCACTGGTCGTCCGCCGACCACTTCCAGCGGATCTTCCCGCAGGTCCGCGTCGACCCGGACGTCCTGTTCATCGACGACGGCGACGTCCTCACCTCCGCCGGGGTCGCCGCCGGGATCGACCTCTGCCTGCACCTGGTGCGGCGCGACCACGGGACGGCCGTGGCGAACGAGATCGCCCGCCGCACGGTCGTGCCCCCGCACCGGGACGGCGGGCAGGCGCAGTACATCCACCGCCCCGTCCCCGAGCCGCAGTTCGCCACCACGACCGCCGCCCGGGCCTGGGCGCTGGCCCGGCTCGACCGGCCGATCCTGCTGCGGGACATGGCGGAGCAGGAGGCGATGAGCGTACGGACGTTCACGCGCCGCTTCCGCGAGGAGGTCGGGATCAGCCCCGGCCAGTGGCTCACCCAGCAGCGGGTGGAGCGGGCCCGCCAGCTGCTGGAGTCGACGGACCTGTCGATCGACCAGGTGGCCCGGGACGCGGGCTTCGGCACGGCGACCTCGCTGCGCCAGCACCTCCAGGCGGCCCTGGGCGTGCCGCCGACGGTCTACCGGCGTACGTTCCGGTCCTCGGCGGACAGCGTTTCCTGAGGTTCCGGGGCTCGGGCCTCAGCCCCGCCGCGCCACCAGGTCGTCCAGTTCGGCCCGGAAGAGCAGGGCGGGGTCGAAGGCCATGCCGGTGAAGTGCCCGGCCAGCTCCAGGGACAGCACGCCGTGCAGCCGGGTCCAGAAGGCGAGGGCCCGGTGCAGGGCCGCGGGCGGGGCGGGGTGGTCCCCGGCCCAGTCGCGGTGGTCGGCCAGATGGGCGGCGAACGGGGTGGCGGGCGCGTCCGGTTCGAGGGCCGCGCAGGCGGTCAGCAGGTCGGCCATGATCTCCTGCGAGATGCCGGTGATCTCCTCGGGCGCGTGATAGCCGGGGACGGGGGTGCCGTAGATGAGGAAGTACCGCTGCGGGTCCGCCAGGGCCCAGTCGCGCAGGACGTGCGCGAGCCCGGCCAGGTCGGCGCCGTCGGCGGCGGCCGTGTGGACGGCGTCGGCGAGGCTGCGGTACGCGTCCCGGATGAGCTCGGTGATCAGCTCGTCACGGCCGGCGAAGTAGCGGTAGAGCGCGGGGCCGCTCACGCCCATCTGCTTGGCGATCGCGTTGAGGGAGAGCGCGGAGGCGCCCGCCTCGGCGATCTGCTTCCACGCGTGTTCCTTGATCTCCGTACGCACCTGGGCCCGGTAGCGCTCGCGCGGAGTCGTCGCACCGGCCTTCGTGATCTTCTCCGCCATGGTCCGCCGCCTTCCCCGCCGACCTCGAGCTACCTGCTCAAAGTTTCGTTAGAAGGTATCACGCAAACCATTGACCGCCCGACGCGGCGTGCGTTACAACTTCTAACGAACGATTTAAGCACTCACCAACGGAGGCCGTCATGTCCCGTGCCCGCACCGCCGCCCTGCTCACCGTCCCGCTGGTCGTCGCCGGCGTCCTCGGCGCCGCCGCCGCGCCCGCCGGGGCGACGCCGCGCCCCGCGAAGCCCCTCACCTGCCAGGGCAAGGGCGTCGACTCCACGGCCCTGGTCCGCGCCCGGACCGAGGCCGTGATCGACGCGCCGCTGAGCACCGTCTGGAAGCTCCAGACCGAGGTGGAGCGCTGGCCGGACTGGCAGACCCACGTCACGAGCATGGACCGCCTCGACCACGGGCCCTTCCGACCGGGTTCGGCGTTCCGGTGGACGACCCCGGTCCCGCCCAACCCGGCGACCCCCGCCACCAGCCTGGACATCACCTCCACCGTCGAGCAGCTGAAGCGCGGCTCCTGCATGCGCTGGACCGGCCCCGCCGTCGGCGAGGGGCTGCACATCGACGGCGTACACGTGTGGACCTTCACCCAGGTCCGGGGCGGCGTCCTCGTCCGTACCGAGGAGACCCACACCGGCGAACAGGTCGACGCAGCCGTCCCCTACGCCACCGAGATCCTGAAGCAGGGCCTCGAAGCGTGGCTCGGCGAACTGAAGACCGCCGCCGAGGCCCGGGCGTGCTGACCCCGTGACCGCGTCAGAAGACCAGCACCCCCCGGGCCACCCGCCCGTGGTGCGCGTCGTCGGCCGCCTTGGCGAAGTCCTCCACCGGGTACGTCTCCGTCACCAGCTCGTCCAGCAGCAGCCGGCCCTCCCGGTAGAGGTCCGCGTACAGGGCGATGTCGCGCTGCGGCCGCGAGGAGCCGTAGCGGCAGCCGAGGATCGACTTGTCCAGGTACATCGAGGAGACCAGGAACGACGCCTCGGCGCTCGCCGCCGGTACGCCCAGGAGCACGGCCTGGCCGTGCCGGTCGAGGAGGTCGATCGCCTGGCGGATCAGCTCGGTGCGGCCGACGCACTCGAAGGCGTGGTCGGCCCCGTCGGGGAGGATGTCGCGCACTCCTTCGGCGCCGGTCAGGAAGTGTGTGGCACCGAACCGCCGGGCCACCGCCTCCTTCGCCGGGTTGCTGTCGACCGCGACGACGGTGAGCGCGCCGGCCAGCCTGGCCCCCTGGAGCACATTGAGGCCGATACCGCCGGTGCCGATGACCACGACGCTGTCGCCCCGGTCGACCTTCGCCCGGTTCAGGACCGCCCCGACGCCGGTGAGCACCCCGCAGCCGATCAGGGCGGCGGAGGTGAGGGGCAGGTCGGCCGGGATCCTGACCGCCTGGACGGCGCGCACCACCGTACGTTCGGCGAAAGCGGAGTTGGAGGCGAACTGGAACAGCGGCTTCCCGCCCCGCGAGAACGGCCGCCCGGGCCGCCCGATCGCCTTGCGGCACATCGTCGGCCTGCCCCGGTCGCACTGGGCGCAGGCCCCGCAGTTGGCGAGGGTGGACAGCGCGACGTGATCACCGGGCCGTACGTGGCCGACGCCGGGCCCGACCGCCTCCACCACGCCCGCGCCCTCGTGGCCGAGCACGACGGGGACCGGGAAGGGGATGGTGCCGTCGATGACCGACAGGTCGCTGTGGCAGAGTCCGGCGGCGGCGACCGCCACCAGCACCTCGCCGGGGCCCGGGTCGCGTATCTCCAGGTCGTCCACGACCTCGGTCCGTGTGCCGTCGAAGACGACGCCTCTCATCTCGGCTCCCTCGGTAGGCCGAGCACCCGCTCGGCGATGATGTTCCGCTGGATCTCGTCGGAGCCGCCGTAGATGGTGTCGGCCCGGCTGAAGAGGAACAGGTGCTGTGCGTCGGTGAGTTCGTAAGGTCGCTCCGCCGTCCACGGCTCCGGGCCGACGGCCCCGGCCTCGCCCGCCACCTGCACGGCCAGTTCGCCGAGCCGCTGGTGCCAGCCGCCCCACAGCAGCTTCGCCGTGCTGGGCGCGCCCGGGTCGCCGGTGGCGCCGAGGGTGCGCAGGGCGTGGCGGCGCATGGTGTCCAGCTCGGCCCACTGGCGGACGAGCCGGGCCCTGATGACCGGGTCCTCGGCGGCCCCGCTCGCCACGGCGGCGGCGATCACCCGGTCCAGCTCCGCGGCGAACCCGACCTGCTGGGCGAGGGTGGAGACCCCGCGCTCCAGGGCGAGGAGGCCCATGGCGACCTGCCAGCCGTTGCCCTCGCCGCCGACGGCCTCGGTGGCCCGCGCCCCGTCGAGGAAGACCTCGTTGAACTCGCTGGTGCCGGTCAGCTGCCGGATCGGCCGGACCTCGATCCGCCCCGGCTGGTCCATCTCCACCAGCAGGAACGACAGCCCGTGGTGGCGGGTGGAGCCGGGGTCGGTGCGGGCGAGGACGAAGCACCAGTCGGCGTCCAGGGCGAGCGAGGTCCAGATCTTCTGCCCGGTCACGGCGTACGCGCCGGTCCCGTCCGGTACGGCGGCGGTGCGCACCCCGGCGAGGTCGGAGCCCGCGCCCGGTTCGCTGTACCCCTGGCACCAGAGGGTCTCGCCCCGGGCGACGGGGGGCAGATGGCGGTGCTTCTGCTCCTCGGTGCCGTAGGTGATCAGGGTCGGCGCGAGGAGGTTCTCCCCGATGTGGCCCATCCGGGCGGGGGCTCCTGAGCGGGCGTACTCCTCGGCCCAGACGACCTGCTCGGGGAGGGTGGCGCGGCGGTTGCCGTAACTCTCGCCGTCTTCGCCGGGCCAGCCGATCCCGATCCAGCCGGCCTTCCCCAACTCGCGTTCCCACGTGCGGGGGTGGGGGGTGTCGGTGAGGTGGTCCGCCAGCCAGGTGCGCACCTCGGTACGAAAGTCCATACGTGCCTCCAGAAATCAAGCCCCTCCGGCGATTGAGAACCGGGGTCCGCACATCCAGCCCCTCCGGCGATTGAGGAGCGGGGTCCGGGGCAGCGCCCCGGGGGCTCCGCCCCCAGACCCCCGCTCCTCAATCGCCGGAGGGGCTGGAGTTACCCCGGTCGTCCCGCGCGGGCACGCCGGAGGGACTGGAGGCGTTCGGCCGGTCGCCCGACTTGGCCGCCGCCGCCATCTCCTCCAGCCGCGCCAGCATCGGCATCGGGTCCACGCCCACCGTCCCGGGCAGGAAGTCCGCGATCCGTTCCGGGGTCCAGGCCGCCCCCTCCGCGTACCCCGCCCGCAACTCCCTCGGCTGGGCCCACACCGCGATCTTCGGGCCCGCGATCGTGTACACCTGCCCGGTGATCCGCTCCGCCCGCGCCCGTTCGCTCAGCAGGTAGACGACGAGCGCCGCCACGTCCTCCGGCTCCCCGATCTCCTTCAGCTCCATCGGCACCCCGGCCGACATCCGGGTCCGGGCGACGGGCGCGACCGCGTTCGCCGTGACGCCGTACTTGTGCAGGCCGAGCGCCGCGCTGCGCACCAGCGAGATGATCCCGCCCTTCGCCGCGCTGTAGTTGGCCTGGGAGACGCTGCCCTGGTGGTTGCCGCTGGTGAAGCCGATCAGCGTGCCGCCGCCCTCCTGCTTCCGCATCACCGCTGACGCGGCCCGGAAGACCGTGAACGTGCCTTTCAGATGGGTGGCGAGGACCGGGTCCCACTCCTCCTCGGACATGTTGAACAGCATCCGCTCGCGGAGGATCCCGGCCACGCAGACCACCCCGTCGAGCCGGCCGTACTCCGCCAGCGCGGTGTCCACGATCCGCTGCCCGCCCGCCATCGTGGAGATGTCGTCGGCCACCGCGACCGCCTCGCCGCCCGCCGCCTCGATCTCCTTGACGACGGCCCCGGCGATCTCGCTGGTCGGTTCGGAGCCCGCGACGGAGACGCCGTAGTCGTTGACGACGACCCGCGCCCCCTCCCCCGCCGCGGCGAGCGCGACCGCCCGCCCGATGCCCCGGCCGGCGCCTGTCACGGCGACCACCCTGCCTGCCAAGAAGTTCCCCATGCCCGGCCCCTTCCCGCGGTTTCTGACGGACCGTTAGATTTTACGGGCAGTCGGATGCCCCGGCACAAGACCCAGGAGGTCCCCATGTCCCTGCCGGCCGAGTTCCACGAGATCGCCAAGCGCGTCAACAACTGGGGCCGCTGGGGAGAGGCCGACGAACTCGGGACGCTGAACCTGATCACCGACGCCGTCGTACGGGAGGCCGTCGGAACCGTCCGCACCGGCCGCCGGATACCGCTCGCGCTGCCGCTCCGGCAGGACGGGGTGCAGAGCGGCCTCATCCCGGGCCGGATCAATCCGCTGCACACGATGGTGCAGATCAACCAGGAGATCTTCGGCCCCGGTACGGTCGCCACCAGCGACGACGCCGTCACGATGGGGCTCCAGGCCTCGACCCACTGGGACGCGCTGACCCATGTCTCGCACAGCGGGAAGATCTACAACGGCCGCCCGGCGGACACGATCACCGCCCACGGCGGAGCCCGGTTCTCGTCCATCGCCGCCGTGGAGCACCTCGTCTCGCGCGGGGTCCTGCTGGACGTGGCCCGCGCCCGGGGCGTCGACCGGCTGCCCGGGGACCACGCCGTGACGCCGGAGGACCTGGCGGCGGCGGAGGAGTTCGGAGGCGTGACCGTACGGGCCGGGGACATCGTGCTCGTACGGACCGGGCAGGTGCGCCTCGCGCTCGCCGGGGACCGAGGAGCGTACGGCTATCCGTCGCCGGGGCTTTCCGTGCGCACGCCCGAGTGGTTCCACGCCCGGGACGTGGCGGCGGTCGCCAACGACACCCTGACCTTCGAGATCTTCCCGCCGGAGATCGAGGACCTGTGGCTGCCGGTGCACGCGCTGCACCTGGTCGAGATGGGCCTGCTCCAGGGCCAGAACTGGAACCTGGAGGCGCTGTCCGAGGCATGCGCGCAGGAGGGCCGGCACGCCTTTCTGCTCAGCGCGGCGCCGGAGCCGTTCGCCGGGGCCACCGGTTCACCGGTGGCCCCGGTCGCGGTCCTGTGAACGGCCGGAGGCGGCGGGCGGCGGCGCTCAGGCCAGATTCTTGGTGAAGAGGCAGGAGGGCGGTTCGCACACCTCGCCGCCCCGGCCCACGCCCGGCGGCTGCTCCGGGCCCCGCGCCGGGGCGCTCCGGTCGACCTCGCACCAGATCTGCTTCCCGGCGCCCTCCGGCAGCCAGCCCCAGCGGTCCGCGAGGCCGTCCACCAGTTCCAGGCCCCGGCCGCCCGTCTCGTCGCCCTCCGCGTGCCGCTGGAGCGGCGGACAGTCGCTGGCGTCCGCGACCTCGACCCGGACGGTCCCGGCCGCGCCGGAGGACCCGGCCCCGCCGAAGAGCATCCGCAGCACGGCGGGACAGCCCGTGTGGACGACGGCGTTGGTGACCAGCTCCGAGATCAGCAGGATGAGCGTCTCGGCGAGCGGCTCGTCATCCCCTATCCCGGAACCGACCAGACGCGACCGCGCCCACCTACGGGCCCGCCCCACCTCTGCGGGATCCGGACCGACCTCCAGCTGAACCTGAAGCACCTGCACCGCTCACACCATCCGAACCGGCGGACACATCGCCTCGCGCCTCCTCAGGGTCACGGAACGTGATTCCCTTACGCGACAGCATGGTTGACGTACAGTCACCGCAACAAGCGCTTCGGGCATATTCCAGCGCGAAGGAGTACGCGTGGTGCATACTGTGCGACGCACGCTGCGGGGAGTCGAACAGGAGCGCGCAGAGACTGCGAGAAACGCTCTTCGGGCAGGCCCGGCACATCTCCGGCGAGAGCCCTCGCTCCGGACCGGAGCCGCCGCACAGGCCGCCCCCGGATCGCCCGGTTCCAGAACCACTCGCATCCCACGGAGCGTACCCGAGCCGGGCCCCGACTCCACCCGGTGACGAATCACGCAAAGGACACAAGCCGGTATCGGCACGGCACGGATGCGTTGCGTCACCCTCCGCCCCCTGCTTCCGGGGCCCCCGGGCCGTACGCCGCCGAGCTGCCGGGAAGCGGCCGCGCGGCCCCCAGTCCGGCGGCCAGCAGCTCCTCCGCCCCGGCCCCGGTGAGCCAGCGCGCGGACCGGAGCCAGGCCCGTTTCAGGTGGAGGTGAACATCTGCCTCCCAGGTGAAGCCCATCCCGCCGTGGATCTGGAGGCAGTCGCGGGCGTTGCGTACGGCCGCCTCGTCGGCGAGCAGTTTGGCCGCCGCGATCTCGACCGGGTCGCCGGTCACGGCGGCCGCGTACACGGCGGCGCGGGCCGGTTCGGTGCGGGCGAGCATGTCGGCGCAGAGATGTTTGACCGCCTGGAACGATCCGATGGGCGATCCGAACTGCTCGCGGTCCCCGGCGTGTTGAACGGCCGCCTCGGTGGTCCGGGCGGCGCTGCCGAGCTGCTCGGCGGCGGTGAGCAACGCGGCCTCGTACCGCAGCCGCCCCGCGTACGCCGGGGTGCGCTCCGTCGCCGTCGGCGTGCGCTCTGTCATCGTCGGCGCGTCCGCCGCTCCCGTGACCGCCGCGGCCGTCCGGTGCAGCGGTGTGAGCGGGTCCATCGACCGTACGGGCCGGGCGGCGGCCACGACGTCCCGCAGCGCCTCCCCGCTGAGCGCCTCGGCCCCCACCAGCACCGCGTCCGCCTCCGCGAGGTGCGCCACCGGCAGCTGCCCGTCCGCGGCGGTCACCACCGCCTCGCCCTCGGCGGCGCCCTTCACCAGGCCTGCCGCGAGGTGTGTGGCGACCAGCGGGCCCGGGAGCAGCGCCCGGCCCGCCTCCTCGAAGAGCAGCACCGCCTCGGGCAGCCCGAGGCCCACTCCGCCCGCCTCCTCCGGCAGCCGGAGCGCGAAGAACCCGGCCGCGCCCAGTTCCCGCCACAGGGTCCGGTCCAGGGCCCCGCCCCGGTCCACCGCCGCCCGCAGCCGGTCCCGGTCGAAGGCCGCGTCGAGCAGGTCGCGCATGCCGGACCGCAGGGCCCGCTGGTCGTCCGAGAGCTGGAAGTCCATGGTGGCCTCAGCGCCCCTTCGGCAGGCCGAGGATGCGCTCGGCGACGATGTTCCGCTGGATCTGGGAGGTGCCCGCGGCGATCGTGTAGGAGAGCGAGGAGAGGCGGTCCAGCACCCATTCCCGGTCCAGGTCGAACGCGTCGCCGCCGCCGAGCACCTCCGCCGCCGCCTCGTACAGCTCCTGACGGGCCCCGGAGTAGCGCAGCTTGAAGACCGAGCCGCCGATGCCGGGGACGCCGCCCGTACGCTCCGACTCCGCCACGTTCCACTGGGTGAGCCGCCACAGGGCCCGGAACTCGGCGTTCAGGCGGCCCAGCCGCCGGCGCAGCACCGCGTCGTCCCAGGTGCCGTTGTGCCGGGCCGCGTCGGCGAGCGCGTCCAGGGTGCGGCGGCAGGCGACGACCTCGCCGACGAAGGCGGTGCCGCGTTCGTAGGAGAGGGTGACCATGGTGACCCTCCAGCCGTCGTTCTCGGCCCCGACCCGGTTGCGTACCGGCACCCGGACCTCGTCGAGGAAGACCTCGGCGAACTCCGTGGACCCGGCGAGCGTGCGCAGCGGCCGGACGGTGATGCCGGGCGCGTCCATCGGCATCGCCAGCCAGCTGATCCCCCGGTGCTTGGGCGCGTCCGGGTCCGTCCGCACCAGCAGTTCGCACCAGTCGGCCACCTCCGCGTGCGAGGTCCAGATCTTCTGCCCGCTGACCACGTAGTCGTCCCCGTCGCGCACCGCCCGCGTCCGCAGTGCGGCCAGGTCGGAGCCCGCGTCCGGTTCGCTGAACCCCTGGCACCAGATCTCGTCGCCGCGCAGCACCGGCGGCAGCCAGCGGGCCCGCTGCCCGGCCGTGCCCTCGGCGGCGATCGTCGGCCCGGCGTGCAGCAGCCCGACGAAGTTCGCGCCGACGTAGGGCGCCCCGGCCCTCTCCGTCTCCTCCAGGTAGATCAGGTGCTGGGTGGGGGTGGCGCCCTGTCCGCCCGCGTCGGCCGGCCAGTGCAGGCCCGCGTACCCGGCGTCGTACAGCATCCGCTGCCAGGTGGTGTCGTACGCCCGGCGCGCGGGCCAGTCGTCCGGCGAGGGCTTCGGGGGCAGGCCGGGGAGCACGGCGGCCAGCCACTCCCGCAGCCGCCGCCGGAACTCCTCCTCGGCCTCCGTGTACGCGAGATCCACGGGTCCGCCGCCTACTTGTCCAGGTCCAGGCCGAGCATGCGGATCGCGTTTCCGCGCATCAGTTTGTGGACGGTCTCCTCGTCCAGTCCCTTGACGTGGTCGAGGGCGACCTCCTTGGTGTGCGGGAAGGTCGAGTCCACGTGCGGGTAGTCGGTCTCGAAGGTGGCGTTGTCGCGGCCGACGACGTCCAGCGCGGAGATGCCGTGCTTGTCGCGGAAGAAGCAGCAGAACATCTGGCGGTAGTAGTACGTGGACGGCGGCTCGGGGATCAGATCGCGCACCCCGCCCCAGGCCCGGTGCTCCTCCCAGACGTCGTCGGCGCGCTCCAGGGCGTACGGGATCCACCCCATCTGGCCCTCGCTGTACGCCAGTTTCAGCGTCGGGAACTTCACCAGCACCCCGCTGAAGAGGAAGTCCATCATCGAGGCCATCGCGTTGTTGAAGGAGAGCGAGGCCTGCACGGCGGGGGGTGCGTCCGGGGACGCGGCGGGCATCTGGGAGCTGGAGCCGATGTGCATGTTGACGACCGTGCCGGTCTCCTGGCAGACGGCGAAGAACGGGTCCCAGTAGCCGGTGTGGATGGACGGCAGGCCCAGGTAGGTGGGGATCTCGGAGAAGGTGACCGCGCGGACGCCCCGGGCCGCGTTCCGCCTGATCTCGGCGACCGCGAGGTCGATGTCCCAGAGCGGGATGATGCAGAGCGGGATGAGGCGTCCTCCGCTGTCGCCGCACCACTCCTCGACCATCCAGTCGTTGTAGGCGCGCACACAGGCGAGGGCGACCTCCTTGTCGTGCGCCTCGGCGAAGGTCTGCCCGCAGAAGCGCGGGAAGGTCGGGAAGCAGAGGGAGGCCTCGACGTGGTTGAGGTCCATGTCCTTGAGGCGTTCGGCCGGGTCCCAGCAGCCGGGGCGCATCTCGGCCCGGGTGATGCCCTCCAGGGTCATGTCGTCGCGGTCGAAGCCGACGGCGGCGATGTTCCGCTTGTACGGGAACTTCAGGTCCTCGTAGATCCACCAGTCGGTGGGCGGCCCGTCCGGGTCCATCGTGATGACGTACTTCCCGCCCGTGTACGCCAGCTCCCCGATGCCCGCGGTGAGCGGCTGCGGGCCGCGCTCGCGGTATTTCGCGGGCAGCCAGGTGGAGAAGAGGTGCGCGGGCTCGATCACATGGTCGTCGACGCTGACGATCCGAGGCAGTTCCGTATCCGTCATGGTGTCGTCCCCTCCGGCGCGCCCGGCGCGGTCCCGGGTGCGGGCATTTTCTGATGACCCGTCAGATGTGCGTGCGGGACTCAGGCTAGCCCCGCACCCCTGGACCGACAAGGCGCGGAGCCCTACGCTCTCCGCATTATCTGACTGCCCGTCAGTTCGGAGGGACCGCTGTGACCGCCGTGAACGACGTGACCGCGACCGCCCACGCCCTGGGCGCCTCCCGCACCTTCTGGGAGCTGATCGAACGCCGCGCCGCCCTCACCCCGGACCGCCCGGTCCTGCTCCAGGAGGACCGGAGCCTGACCTTCGGCGAGCTGCGGGACCGCGCCGAGCGGGTCGCCGCCGGGCTGTACGGGATGGGCGTACGGGCGGGCAGCGTGGTGGCCTGGC
The DNA here is from genome assembly GCF_010548505.1 of Streptomyces sp. SID14515. Lineage (NCBI taxonomy): Bacteria > Bacillati > Actinomycetota > Actinomycetes > Kitasatosporales > Streptomycetaceae > Streptomyces > Streptomyces sp. SID14515. The sequence continues at coordinate 43,212 of NZ_JAAGMH010000085.1, forward strand.
AGCTGCCGACCCGGCTGGAGACGGCCCTGCTCTCCTTCGCCCTGACCCGGCTCGGCGCCGTACAGACGCCGGTCATCCCGTTCTACCGGGACCGCGAGGTGCGGTTCGCGCTGCGCGAGTCGGGGGCCGCGTTCTTCGCCGTGCCGGGCGTGTGGCGCGGCTTCGACCACACGGCGATGGCCGAGCGGATCGCGGGCGAACTCACCGACCCACCACGGGTCTTCGAGGCGTACGACGCCCTCCCCGACGGCGATCCGGCCGTGCTGCCGCCCCCGCCGGAACCGGCCGGCGGCGAGGAGGTCCGCTGGATCTACTGGACCTCGGGCACCACCTCCGACCCCAAGGGCGTCCTGCACACCGACCGTTCGCTGATCGCGGGCGGCTCCTGCCTGGCCCACGCGCTGAAGCTCTCGGCGGACGACGTGGGCTCGATGGCGTTCCCGTACGCCCATGTCGCCGGGCCCGATTACACGGTGATGCTGCTGCTGTACGGGTTCCCGGCGGTGTTGTTCGAGCAGTTCGCGCTGCCGGACGCGCTGGCGGAGTACCGGCGCCACGGGGTGACCGTGGCGGGCGGGTCGACGGCGTTCTACGCGATGTTCCTGGCCGAGCAGCGCAAGGCCCCGGACCGGCCGCTCATCCCCTCCCTCCGCCTCCTCGCAGGCGGCGGGGCGCCGAAGCCGCCGGAGGTCTACCACGCGGTGGTCCGCGAGATGGGCGTCCAGCTCACCCACGGCTACGGCATGACCGAGGTCCCGATGATCACCATGGGCGCCCCGGACGACACGACGGAGAACCTGGCCCTGACCGAGGGCCGGCCGCCGGAGGGCATGGAGATCCGGATCACCGACGAGCAGGGCAAGCCGCTCCCGTACGGCGTGGAGGGCGAGGTACGGCTGCGCGGGGAGGCGGTCTGCCGGGGCTACCTGGACACCGGGGCCTCCGCCGCGGCCTTCGACGCCGAGGGGTTCCTGATCACCGGTGACCTCGGCCGGCTCCGGGAGAGCGGGCACCTCACGCTCACCGGGCGGCTCAAGGACATCATCATCCGCAAGGGCGAGAACATCTCCGCCAAGGAGATCGAGGACCTGCTCCACACCCACCCGGCCGTCGCCGATGCGGCGGTGATCGGCCTGCCCGACCCGGAACGCGGCGAACGCGTCTGCGCGGTGGTCGAACAGCCGCCGGGAGCCCCGCCGCTGACCCTGGCCGCGCTCTCCGCCCACCTGCGGGAAGCGGGCCTGTCCACGCACAAGCTGCCGGAGCAGCTGGAGGTGCTGGACGGGCTGCCCCGCAACGAGACGCTGCGCAAGGTGCTCAAGTACAAGCTGCGAGAACGGTTCGGCGGGTGAGGCCGACGTTCACGGGGGCGGCGCTACGGGGGCGGCGCGACGGCCCCCGTGACGCCACCCCGGCAACACCCTGGATTCCTAGGATTCCTACGCGTCCGGCTCGATCACGGTGAAGTACACGGCGAACGCCGCCACCACATCGCTCTCCGCGACCCGCCCGTCCCGGTCCGTGTCCAGGCTCTGGGCGGCGATGCCCGCGATCTCGGTGCTCGCCCCGAGGACCCGGAGCGCCCGCTCCACCTCGGCCACCGACGCTCTGCCGTCGTTCCCGCCGTCCGCGACCGCGATGACCGCCCGCAGGAACGGCCGGGCGATCTCGGCGAACCGCTCGGGATTGTCCCGGAGCCGCTTCACCGCCCCACCCGCGAACTCCTCACGGGTGACCCGCTGGTCCCCGTCCACATCGGCGATCCCCGCCATGCCCTGCCAGAAGGCCTCGGCCCCGGTGTAGAGCGCCTGCCCCTTGTCGCAGCGGGCCGTCGTACCGAACTCGGTGAGCAGACGGGCGGCTGCGGCGTTGAAATCGGCACGATCGATGTAGCCGTTGCCGTCCTGGTCGAAGGCGGCGAAGCGGTGCGCGATCTTTCGCTCGTACTCTGCGCTGTCCATGCGGGGAGCGTACGACGCCCGGAGCGCTCACGTGTCACCGCGCAGCTCCTCCTCTGTGACAACCTGGCATCGGAGCCCGCCGCTTCAGGCGCTGAGCGGCCTGCACTCCTCGTCGGTGGCGGACAGCGCGTCCGGGTAGACGTCGAAGAGCCGGCGCACCCCGAGGGCGCCGAGCACCTTGTTGACGTGCGAACCGTCCTCCGCGCCCCGGGCCGGGAGGATCAGCCGCAGCCGGCCGCCGCAGGACTTCATCAGCCGGCGCGAGGCGATCAGCACTCCGACGCCGCTGGAGTCGCAGAAGAACACCTCGGACAGATCGAGCACCACATCGTGCTGCCCCTCCGCCACCGCCTCGTGGACGGACTGGCGCACGACGGGTGATGTCACCAGATCGAGTTCGCCGCTCATGCGCAGCACGGTCCAGGAGCCCTGCTCCGCCTCGTCCACCTTCAGCGTCACGCGACTGGACCTCTCGTTCCGGGGCTCCCGGCAATCCGGAAGTTTCCGTTCCTCCTCGCGGCTGCCCAACCGCACCTCCATGAAACACCGACGCGCCCATCCAGGCACAGGAGGTTTCCGGTGGAAAGGCGCACTTCGGCCCGTTTCCGCTGATCAGAGCGGCCGGGGATCCATCCGGGCCGAAAATCGACTACCGTCGTCGGCCACGCGTCGCGGGAAGAGAGTTGACGCAAAGGCGCGTGCGTCGCACACCGGGCGGACTACATTCGGTCCTCACGGGCACAGGGTGGATCACGGAGCTGGGCAGACAGGCCGGGGGCTGGGGGGTTCATGGCGAAGGACACGGCACCCCGCTGGGACCGCAGGATGCAGCAGAGGCTGGCCCGCGGCGAGGCGGCCGCGCTCGGCGAGCTCTACGACCGGTTCGCGGCTCTCGTCCACAGCCAGGCGCACCGGATGCTCGACGACGAGGACGCCGCCGACCTGGTGACCCGCGAGGTCTTCGCCCAGGTCTGGGAGAACCCCGAGGCGTACGACCCGAAGCAGGGCTCGATGCGCTCCTGGGTGGCCCGTCTCACCCACCGCCAGTCCGTCCAGCGGCTGCGCCGCGCGGCGACCTCCCGTTACGAGGCGGAGCACGGCGAGGGCGCGGTGCCCGACCCGGAGGAGCTGGAGCGGCGGGTGCGCAGCGCCACGGCCGCCGCCCGGGCCGACTACATCGTCTCCTCGATGCCCGCACCGCTGCGGCAGGCCCTGGAGCTGGCGTACATCCAGCGCCGGGACTACCGGCAGACCGCGGCCGATCTCGGGGTCACCGAGGACGAGGCGCGCCGTCGGCTCCGGCTGGGGCTCCAGCTGCTCTCCACCGCGAACGCCCGCCCGCTCGAAGGGTCCTCGCCACCCGGTTACGGGCGGGCCCTGTGAGCGGCGACGGACGCGCGAGCGAGGGCGGCGAGGAGGAGGTGCGCGGTGCTCGCCGGATACCGGGCCCGCGCGGGGCGGCGGACGACCTCGACCTGGAGTCGGTGCCGCTGCCTCCCCTGCCGCCGCCCGGCGGGAACGGCCCCGACGAGACGGTGCCGGAGCAGGCCGGGGCGGGGGAACAGGCCGTGCCGGGCGACGGATCGAAGCCCGCTGATCCGGACCGGGGGCACCCTGAGGCCGAGGCCGCCGCGCTTGAGCCGGAGCCGAAGCCCGAGCCGGGGCTTGAGCCGGAGAGCGGGCTTGAGCGCGAGCCGGAAGCCCGCGCCCCGGAGGCCCACGCCCCGGAGCCGTTCATGAGCTCCGCCGCCCCGGTCCTGCCGCACCGGGTCCTCAAGGCCCTGCTCGGCGCCTGGGCGCTGTCCGCGTGCTCGGCGGAGGAGACCGCCGCCGTGGAGGACCACCTGACCGAGTGCGCCCCGTGCGCGGACGAGGCGCTGCGGCTGCGGGACGCGGTGGGCCTGCTGCACACCGACGGCTCCCTGGACCTCGATCCGACCCTGCGCACCCGGGTGATCGACGGCTGCCTGGGCCGCCGCCCGGCCCGGATCCCGGTGCCGGAGTGGGCCGCCCCGTACGACGCCGAGACCGCCCGGCTCGACGCGCTGCTCCGTGACATCGGAGACTCCGAATGGCATGCGCCGGTGCGCCTGCAGTGGTTCGAGGAGGAGCGCGCGGTCAGCCGCAGGACCACGGTCGCCGGGGTGATCGGCCATCTGCTGGCGGTCGACGGGCTGCTGTCCGCCGCGCTCGGCCTCGACGACCCGCTCGGCGGCGGCGAGGTGCCGCTGGACCCGACCGAGCGCACCGAGACCTACTGGTCGGCGGAGGGCCCGCCGCCCACCCGGGCCGTCCGCGAGCCCTGGCGGGCGCAGAGCCACGAGCTGATCCGTACGGCGTCCTTCGCCGGGCGGAACGTCGCCGAGGCCTCCGTCTCCTACGGGACCTTCGCCCTGCCGCTCCAGGACGCCCTGCTGGAGCGGGCCTTCGAGTGCTGGGTGCACGGCGGGGACATCGCCGACGCCGTCGACTACCCGTACCAGGACCCGTCGGCGGCCCATCTGCACCGGATGATCGACCTGGCGGCCCGGATGCTTCCGGCCGCCCTCGCGGGGCGCCGCCGCGCCGGGCTGGCCGGACCGGCGAAGGACCTCGTCACGGCCGGGGCGCCGGGCCGCTCGCTCCATCTGGAGATCGAGGGCCACGGCGGAGGCGACTGGTACATCGCGCTGGACTCACCGGCCGCCGTCGGCTCTCCCGAGCGCGCGGTGGCGCAGGTGGCCCTGGACGGGGTCGAGCTGTGCCGGCTCGTCGCGGGCCGCATCTCGCCGGTGGAAGCGGCCGCGGGCCAGGAGGGCGACCGCGAGGCCATCCGCGACGTGCTCTTCGCGACGGCCTCGCTCAGCCGGCTCTAGAGGGCAGCCGGCGCTGAAGGGCAGCAGACCCTAGGCGAAGATCACCGTACGGCGGCCGTTGAGCAGGATCCGCCGCTCCGCGTGCCACTTCACCGCGCGCGCCAGCGCCTGGCACTCCACGTCCCGGCCGATGGCGACCAGCTGGTCCGGCGTGACGTCGTGACCGACGCGCTCGACCTCCTGCTCGATGATCGGGCCCTCGTCGAGGTCGGCGGTGACGTAGTGCGCGGTCGCGCCGATCAGCTTCACGCCGCGCGCGTGCGCCTGGTGGTAGGGCTTGGCGCCCTTGAAGCTCGGCAGGAAGGAGTGGTGGATGTTGATGATCCGGCCGCTCAGCTGCTTGCACAGATCGTCGGAGAGGACCTGCATGTAGCGGGCCAGGACGACCAGCTCGACGTCCTCCTCGCGGACCAGCTCCAGCAGCTGCGCCTCGGCCTCCGGCTTGTTGTCCTTCGTCACCGGGAGGTGCCGGAAGGGGATGCCGTACGAGGCGGTGAGCTCGGCGAAGTCCGTGTGGTTGGAGACGACGGCCGCGATCTCGACCGGCAGCGCGCCGGTACGGGAGCGGAACAGCAGGTCGTTGAGGCAGTGGCCGAACTTGCTGACCATGAGCACGATCCGCATGCGCTCCGCGGACCGGTGGATCTGCCACTCCATCCGGAAGGCCTCCCCGATCGCGGCGAAGCTGGCGCGCAGCTTGTCCACGGTGACGGTGGCGTCCGCCGAGAAGTGGACGCGCATGAAGAACAGGCCCGTGTCGTGGTCCCCGAACTGCTGGCTGTCCTCGATGTTGCAGCCGGTCATGAAGAGATAGCTCGACACGGCGTGCACGATGCCCTGTTTGTCGGGGCAGGAGAGCGTGAGGACGTACTGCTCGGTCGCGGCGGCGTCCGAGGTGGCGGCGGGGGCGGGCTGCGGCGCGGTCATCCTCGTAGGGTGCCACACCCGCCCGGCGTCAGGCCGCTCTGGTCATGATGCGGATGACGTCCAGCGAGCGCGGCGGTATGTCCGGATCCTCCGCGTCGTTGGTGGCGAGCATCACATGGGCCTCGCGCGCCGCTTGGACGGCCTCGGGCCAGCCGTGGTGCTCCAGGTAGGCGGAGACGGGGGCGTCCGCGCCGACCTGGTGCATGATCCGCAGCACCCGCAGGGCGGCGGCGTCCACGGCGGCGGCCTCGGCGGAGTCCCTGAATATGGTGCCGACGTACTTCTCGGCGGACCAGTTGTCGAGCCAGGTGTCCTCGACCAGGCGGTACACGGCGTCGGTGACGTCCCCGTACCCTTCCCGGCCGGCGAGCCAGCACTCGTGGTGGAAGACGGGGTCGGAGAGCATGTGCAGCGCCGAGCGCACGTTGGTGCGCCAACGCCACCACGGCATGTCAGTGAGCGGCATGCCGCCCATGGTGGAGGAGCGACGGCCGCGACGGGAAGAGTTCTCCGAACCTTGCTGCACGGTGCTCGATCGTACGTTCCTTCACACCGCCCCCGCACGGGCCCCCGTAATTCACCTGGACGTCACCGTGCGTTGAGAACAGCACACCGCGCCGTTACCCGGGGCCCGGAAGGGTCCTGTTCCATGACCGGACGGCGACGCCCCACCTTTCCCCGCCCCTTCCCGGGCGTCATCAGCGCGGCGGCGGCGGGGGCGGTGCTGCTGTCCGGCTGCGGTGTGCTCCCTGGAGTCTCGGGGGGATCCAGGGAGCCCGTCACCGTGATGACATGGGCGCCCGACCGGTCGGACGACATCAACGCGGTGAAGATGTCCGGGGTGCCCGCGATGGCCCAGACCTACGCCCGCTGGGTCAACGACACCGGCGGCATCGACGGACGCGAGCTGCGGGTGATCGTCTGCGACGAGGGCGACACCGCGATCGGCGCCGAGCGGTGCGCGCGGGAGGCTGTCGAGAAGAAGGTGGCCGCCGTCGTCGGTTCGTACAGCCGCCACGGGCAGAGCTTCATGCCCGCGCTGGAGGCGGGCGGCGTGCCGTACATCGGCGGTTACGGGGCCTCCACCGAGGAGTTCAGCAGCTATCTCTCCTACCCCGTCAACGGCGGCCAGCCGGCCCTGCTGGCCGGTCACGGGCGGCAGTTGGGCGGCAGCTGCGAGCGGGTCTCGCTGGTGCGGCCCGACTCGATCGGCGGCGACGGCATGCCGCCGCTCCTGAACAACGGGCTGATGGCCGCCGACCGGCCCGCCTCCACCGACATCGTGGCCCCCGAGGACGCCACGTCCTACGACGACCAGGCCACGAAGGCCCTGGAGCGGTCCGAGGGCAGCTGTGTGACCGCGGTGCTCGGCGCGCGTACGGAGACGTTCTTCGACTCCTTCCGCCGGCTGGAGCCGGACGGCGAGCGGGTCAGGGTCTCCTCGGTGCTGGGCAGCGTCAGCCAGCCGCTCATCGACCGCACGGGCGGCCGGAACAGCCCCTTCGAGGGCGCCTACGTCACCGGCTGGTACCCGGACGCGCGGAACGCGCGCTGGACGGAGATGCGCGAGGTGGTCGGGAAGTACGCCTTCGGCGACAACCGCATCGACCCGGACGACACGGCCGTGCAGACGACGTGGATCGCGTACACGGCCCTGCGGGCGGCCGTCCGGGCGCTCGGCGACGAGGACGTCACCTCGGGGCGGATCGTGGCCGCTCTCAACCGGGGCGTCGAGGTCGACACCGGCGGCCTGACCCCGACGCTCCGCTGGCGCTTCAAGGACCTGGTCGGCACGTTGAGCTACCCGCGCATCGTCAACACGAAGGTGACGTTCCAGGTGGTCCGCGAGGGCCGTCTCACCGCCCAGAAGAAGGGCTTCGTGGACGTCGCCGACGCCCTGACGGACGCCCCGCGCAGCTAGGGCCTGTCGTAGGCCTCGGGACGCCGTCAGGGCCCGTGGCTCAGAGCTCCACGTAGGTGTGCTTGGTGAGGCCGTACTTCACCGCGATGGCGTTCCACAGCTTGGACGCCTCGCGCTTGGCCTGGGTGGCCACCCCGCTCTGCTGGTTGGCCTTGGCCGTCTCGTTCGTCGACCGGGCCTGGCCGCCCTTGCAGACGGACTTGTTCTTCTTGGCCTGCCGGGCCCAGGTCGCGTAGTGCTCGTCGGCGGCCGCCGAGGCCTTCCACGCCCGGTTCAGCGAGGCGGTCAGCTCCGCGTTCTGCGGGAGCTTGTCGACGGTCAGGCCTTCGAGCCGGGTCACCAGGTCACGGCGCTGCTGGGCGGCGCCCTTGAGGTCGGTGTTGGCCTGGTCCAGGTCCTTGCAGGACTTGATCTTCTCGACCGCGCTGATCACCGCGGCCCGGCTGTTGTTGCTGTCGGCCAGCAGCTTGTCCAACGCCTCGGCCTGCGGCTTCGCCGGATCGGGCGCCGCCTTGGCGGTGGGCTCGGTCTCGGCCGGTGAACTCTGCGCGGCGACCGGCTGCTTGTCGTCCTGGCCGGAATCGTCGCCGCCGCTCATCAGCGCGCCCGCGCCGAGCCCGATGACGGCGCAGCCCACGACGACCGCGGCGATCAGCGGCACGTGCGCGCCCCGTCGGCGCGGAGCCTCGTCCTGCTGCGGCGGCGGCCCGTCCTGCTCCGCGCGGCCCTGGAGGCCCTGGAGGCCGGACTGGTGGCCCCCGGGGGCCTGCGGCGGCAACTGGCCGCCCTGGGGCTGCTGCTGGGGCTGGTAGCCCTGCTGCTGGTACGGCGACGAGGGCTGCTGCTGGTACGGCTGCGGGGGCCGCTGCCCCGCGTCGAACTGAGGCATCTGCTGCGTGGCGCCCGCAGGTTCCTCCGAACGGAACAGGTTGTCGAACTCCGCGGGCGGCTGCCGGTCGCCCGGCGCGCCCGGCCTGATCCCGTACGGGGCTCCTCCGGGCACCGGGGGTATGTACTGGGTCGCGTCGGCGTCCCCGCCGCCCGGCTGGGGGGCCACGGGGCCGGGGCCGCCCGGGACGGGCGCGATGTACTGCGTCGCGTCGGCGTCACCGCCGGGAACACCCTGACCGCCCGGACCGGCCTCCGGCGGCAGCGGCTGCGCGTACGGCTGCGGCTGGTGCTGCTGCGGGGCCTGCTGCGGCAGCTGGGACTGCTGGTGCTGCTGCTCGTGCTGCGCGTACGGCTGCGGCTGATACGCGCCGAGCTGCTGGGACTGCTGCGGCTGCGGCAGGTAGCCGCCGGGCTGCTGCTGAGGCTGCTGGTACGTCCCGGGCTGCTGGTACGCCTCCGGAGCGCCCGGCGACTGCTGCGCGGGCGGCAGGGGCTGCGCCGGCGGGTAGCCGTAGTGCCCCTGCGCCTGCTGGTCCGGCTGCGGCGGCCCGGCGGACTGCGGCCCCCACTGCTGGCCCCACGGCTGACCGCCCGCGGGCGCGCCCTGCTCGCCCTGCTGCCCGCCCTGCCCGGCCGCGGGCGCACCCGGGGTCCAGGGGGCGCCGCCGTCGGCAGGCAGCACGACACCCTCGTGCGCGGGTCGTGCGGCGGGGAGCTGTTGCTCGCCGCCCTGTCCGCCCTGTCCGCTCTGCGTCACCGGGACTCCTACGTGTGAACCTACGGAATCGTCGGCTCACGCTATCGGGTGGTCGCCCGCCTCCGCCAAGCGCGTGGCGCCCCTCACGACCCCTTCACAGGGCGGGTAACATCCCGCTGCCGCGCGACGCTGTTAACGGTCGGACCGCCGAGAACGCGGCCCGGACCGCACCCGGACCGCGTGTCCTCAGGCCGCCTGGAGCTCCAGGCGCTCGCCGAACTCCCGCACCGCGGGCTCCTCGCCGTAGGGCGTGAGCCGCTGCTGGAGGTCGTCGAGATATTCGGCGCCCCGGCTGGAGCGCACCGTCGACAGCAGCTCCATCGCCCGGGTCCCGGTGTGGCACGCCCGCTCCACCTCGCGCTGCTGCACCTGGGCCGAGGCCAGCAGCACCAGCGCGATGCCCCGGCGCCTGGCCCGGGTCTCCGGCAGCGCGGCCAGCGCCTCCTTGGCCCGCCGGGCCGCCGGCTCCGGCTGCCCCAGGTCCCGGTGGCAGTGGGCCAGTTCGTCCGCGAGGTAGCCCGCGTCGAAGTGCGCGATCCAGACCGGGTCGTCGCCGGAGTCCGGGCCCGCCTGCTCCAGCGCGGCGATCGCCCGCCCCGCCACCGCGTTGCAGGTCCGGGCGTCCCCGAGCAGCGCGTGGCCGCGGGCCTCCGCCGCGTAGAACATCGCCTGGGCGCGGGGGGTGACCTGGCCCCGGGCGCCTTCCTGTGCGGCGCGGGCCAGTTGGGCGATCTCGCGGGGGTTGCCGAGCTGGGCGGCGAGATGGCTCATCGAGGCGGCGAGCACATAGCCGCCGTACGCCCGGTCGCCCGCCGCCTGGGCGAGCCGCAGCGCCTGGATGTAGTAGCGCTGGGCGAGGCCGGGCTGGCCGGTGTCGACCGCCATGTAGCCGGCCAGCTCGGTGAGCCGGGCCACCGCGCCGAACAGCTGGCGCCCCACCTGTTCGCGGTACGCGCCCGAAAGCAGCCCGGAGACCACGCTGTTGAGGTAGTGCACGAGCACCGGCCGCACATGGCCGCTGCCGAAGCGGTGGTCGAGGTCGGTCAGCGCGGCGGTCATCGCCCGCACCGCCTCGACGTCGGACATCCCGACCCGGGCCCCCGCCGTCCGCTCGACCTGCGCGTCCGGGCCCGAGATCAGCCAGTCCCGGCTGGGCTCGACCAGCGCGGACGCGGCGACCGCCGAGCCGGTGAGCAGATCGCGGCGGCCCACGTCGCTGCGCCACAGCTCGCAGACCTGCTCGACGGCCCCGGCGACGGTCGGCGCGTACTGGAGGCCGACGCCGGAGGCCAGGTTCTTGCCGTTGGCCATGCCGATCTCGTCGATCGTGACCGTACGGCCGAGCTTGCGGCCCAGCGCCTCGGCGATGATCCCCGGGGCCCGGCCCCGGGGCTGCTGTCCGCGCAGCCAACGGGCCACGGAGGTCTTGTCGTAGCGCAGATCGAGACCGCGCTCGGCCCCGACCATGTTCACGCGGCGGGCGAGACCCGCGTTGGAACAGGCGGCTTCCTGGATGAGCGTCTGGAGCCGTTCGTTGGGCTGGCGGGCTACGAGAGGCCTTGCAGCCATATGTCCCCCTGAAACATCGGTTATGTGCAGTGATCGGTGGAAGGGATCACTGCCCGGCACATACACAAGAAATGCGCATATTCCATCGGCATTCGGTACGGACATGGCGCGTTGCGCCGTCGCGGGGGTCCGAGCGCGGTCCCGGGCGGCGGTCCTGGAGGTGGTTACCCGTCCTTCGGTGCGACGCCTCACGCGCGCCCCCGCCCATGCACCGATGCGCCCCGCGTGCAGGATCGATGCGCCCGCCCCGGTTCAGGGGAGGCCGTAACCCCTGGTGACGGCGGGAGTTGTGCTGAACGTGGAAGAGCCCATCGGAGTCACGGAAGCCGCACAGGTCCCTCAGCAGCGGGGCGAGCCGCTGCTCGACGCCGCGGTGCGGTACGCGGAAGAGCGCCACTGGGACGTGTTCCCCGGCACCTGGCTGGAGGCGGTGGGCGGCGGGGAGCGGTGCTCGTGCGGCGACGCCGGCTGCGCCCTGCCCGGGGCCCATGCGGACCGGCCGGACTGGGCGGGCCAGGCGACCGGCAGCGGGGCCGCGGCCCGGCGCATGTGGACCAGGCGGCCCGGCGCCTCGGTGCTGCTGCCCACCGGCCGGACCTTCGACGCGTTGGAGGTGCCGGAGTCCGCGGGCTTCCTGGCGCTGGCCCGGATGGAGCGGATGGACCTGACCCTGGGCCCGGTGACCCGCACGCCGGACCGCCGGATGCTGTTCTTCGTGCTGCCGGGGGCCGCCGCCAAGGCCGCCGAGCTGGTGCGCACGCTCGGCTGGAACGCCGAGGCGATCGATCTGACGGGCCGGGGCGAGGGCCACTACATCGCCGCTCCGCCCACCCGGGTCGGCGCGCGGGGGGCCGTGCAGTGGGCCCGCAAGCCCACCCACGCCAACCGCTGGCTGCCCGATGTGGACGAGCTGATCAGCCCGCTGGCGTACGCCTGCGCCCGTGAGGCGGCCGACGCCCGCGCCCGCGTTTCTTAGGGGGTCCTGGCCGCCTTTCGTAGGGTGGTCCCCACCACGTGGGGATATCGAAAGGCTGTGCCATGCCGGACCGGGCAGATGCGCGTACGGAGACAGACACGGCGACGGGCGGTGCCCACGAGGCACCGCCCGCCGTCCGTGTGCAGGGGCTGTGGAAGCGGTTCGGGGAACAGGTCGCCGTCGCGGGGATCGATCTGGAGCTGCCCGCGGGCAAGTTCATCGGCCTGGTGGGGCCCAACGGGGCGGGCAAGACGACGACGCTCTCGATGGTCACCGGGCTGCTGCGGCCCGACCTGGGCAAGATCGAGGTGGCGGGCCACGACGTGTGGACGGACCCGGTCGAGGTGAAGTCCCGGATCGGGGTGCTGCCGGAAGGGCTGCGGCTCTTCGAGCGGCTCTCAGGGCGTGAACTGCTCGCGTACAACGGCCGGTTGCGCGGACTGCCGGGCGACGAGGTGGACAAGCGGGCCACCCAGCTGCTGGACGTGCTGGATCTCGCGGGCGCGCAGCACAAGCTGGTCGTGGACTACTCGACCGGTATGCGGAAGAAGATCGGGCTCGCGGCGGCCCTGCTCCACAACCCCGAAGTGCTGTTCCTGGACGAGCCGTTCGAGGGCGTCGACCCGGTCTCGGCGCAGACGATCCGCGGTGTGCTGGAGCGCTACACCCGGTCCGGGGCGACCGTGGTCTTCTCCAGCCATGTGATGGAGCTGGTCGAGTCGCTGTGCGACTGGGTCGCGGTGATGGCGGCGGGCCGGATCAAGGCGCAGGGCACGCTGGCCGAGGTGCGCGGCGACGCCCCCTCGCTCCAGAACGCCTTCCTCGAACTGGTCGGCGCGGGCGGCCGGGACAACGGCGACTCCCTCGACTGGCTGGGCGGCGCCCGATGAGCGTGCTGGACGCCCCGGTCACCGCGGCCGCCCCGGCCGCGCCGACGACGGGCCTGACCCCGATCTTCGTACGGCTCAAGCTGACGATGCTGCGGAACGGACTGCGGCAGTCCTCCGGGCGCAAGGCGGCGTTCATCGCCTCGCTCGTCGTCAGCCTGCTGCTCGCCGCCGGCCAGGTGCTCGGTCTGGTGCTGCTGCGCGGCAACGAGCACGCGGGCACGGTCGTGGTGCTGATCACGGGGGTGGTGGCGCTCGGCTGGGCGGTGCTGCCGCTGTTCTTCCCGAGCGGTGACGACACCCTCGATCCGACCCGGCTGGTGATGCTGCCGCTGCGGCCCGAGCCGCTGGTCCGGGCGCTGCTGGTGTCCTCGATGATCGGCATCGGCCCGCTGTTCACCCTGTGCCTGGTGGTCGGCTCGGTCCTGGCGCTGGCGCACGGGGCGGCGGGTGCGGTGTTCGCGGTGCTCGCGGTCCCGCTGACGATGCTGCTGTGCGTGGCGCTGTCCCGGGCGGTGGCCACGGCCAACGTACGGCTGCTGAACTCCCGCAAGGGCCGTGATCTCGCGGTGCTCAGCGGGCTGGTGATCGCGGTGGGCATCCAGTTCGTCAACTTCGGCGCGCAGCGGCTCGGCCGGGCGGGCGGGCTCTCCACGCTGGACCCGGTGGCGGACGTGGTGCGCTGGCTGCCCGGGGCTTCGGCGGTGGCGTCGGTGGACGCGGCGTCGGACGGTGCGTACGGGATCGCCGTCGCCCAGCTCCTGATCACGGTCGCCGCCCTGGTGGCGCTGATGTGGATGTGGCAGCGGAGCCTGGTGAAGCTGATGACCGCGCCGGACGGTTCGACGCTGGCGGCGGCGGAGCCGAGCCGTGAGAAGGCGTCCGGGCGGGGCGGTCTGTCGGGGCTGCTGCCGGAGGGCCGCACGGCGACGGTGATGCAGCGCAGTCTGCGGTACGTGGCACGGGACCCGAAGACCAAGGCGGCCTGGGTGACGGCGCTGGCGGTCGGGGCGATCGTGCCGCTGCTCAACGCCGTCCAGGGCACCGGCTCGGTCTACTTCGCGTGCTTCGCCGCCGGAATGCTCGGCATGCAGATGTACAACCAGTTCGGCCAGGACACCTCGGCCTTCTGGATGGTGGCGCTGACGATCTCCTCGCCGCGGGACGCGTATGTCGAACTGCGGGCGCGGGCGCTGGTCCTGCTGCTGCTGACGCTGCCGTTCACGCTGGTCGTGTGCGTGGTGACGGCGGCGATGATCGGCGACTGGCGGTCGCTGCCGGGGGCGTTGGGCCTGTCCTTCGCGCTGCTGAGCTCGATGGTGGCGACGGGTGCGGTGGCCTCGGCGCTGTTCCCGTACTCGATTCCGCAGGAGGGCGCGTTCAAGAACGTGGTGCCGGGGCAGGGCGGTCTGGCCTGGATCTCGATCCTTGGCGGCATGCTGGCCGCCGCGCTGCTGGCGTCGCCGGTGATCGCGGCGACGGTCTGGATGCACCTCTCGGACCACCACGACGCGCTGTGGTTCATGGTGCCGGGCGGGCTGGTGTACGGGGCGTTCATCGGGTGGGCGGGGCTGAAGGTCGCCGCGCCGCGCACGGCGGCGCGGCTGCCGGAGATCCTGGCGGCGGTCAGCAAGGGCTGAGCCGCCGTCCTCGGGCCGGGGCGGGGCGAGTGCCGAGGGCCGGTTCGACGACGGGCCCTACGGCGAGACGGGTTCGCGGTCGTCGCGGTTGTCCTCGGCCAGCTGCTCCAGGAAGGGTTCGACCGCGGCCCGCCAGCCCTCCGGCTGGTCGTAGTGGACGAGGTGGCCCGCGTCCGCCACTTCCGCGTACTGCCCGCGCGGCAGGACGCGGACCATCTCCTGGGCCTCGGCGCGGCCCAGCTCCCCGTCGAGGCCGCGCAGCACCAGCGCGGGGCACTGGACCTGGGCCAGCTCCTCCCAGTGGGCGTCGAAGACCCAGGTGGCGCGGGTACGGAGCATCTGGCGGCGGGAGAAGACGGGGCGCCAGCCGTCCTCGGTCTCGGCCATCACCTCGGCGTAGAACTCGCCGCGCGAGGGGTTCGGCCGCTCCACCCAGGGGTCGTCCTCGCCGAACCACTTCCGTACGTCGGCGAGGGTGGCGAAGGGCAGCGGCCAGGAGTCGAACCAGTCGCTCCACTCGCGCTGGGAGGCGGCTCCGAGGGCGGAGGCCCGCATGTCGCAGACGACCAGGGCGTGGACGAGGTCGGGGCGCTTGGCGGCGAGCTGCCAGCCGGTGAGCGCTCCCATGGCGTGGCCGACGACGGTGACGGGGCCGAGCCCGAGCTGTTCGATCGCGGCCTCGGCGTCGGAGACGTAGGCGTCGCGGGTGTACGGGCCGTCGGCGGGCTTGTCGCTGCGGCCGTGGCCCCGCTGGTCGAGGCCGACCGCGCGGTGCCGCTCGGCGAGCCAGCGGGCGGTCGGGGCCCAGTGCGAGGCCCGGCCCATCAGCCCGTGCAGCAGTAAGACCCCGGGAGCGCCGTCCGCTTCCGCGCGCCCCTTGGGCGGGTCGGCAAACTCCCATGCCGCGAGGCGTACGCCGTCGGTTCCGGTCACATCGATGCGCCGCACCATAGTCCTGGCACCCCCTTCTGGTCCTCGATCACCGTGTGGTCGCGCCCCGCCAGGCTATCGAACTCTTATTCGAAAACGGGGTTCCGCCACCCAAGACCCCACGTTCGAGTGACACCCGTCAAGGATTGACGCCGATCGGCCTGGGGAGATCTTCAGCGGGAGGCGGGCCGCTCGGGGACAGGGGCCCGCGGGGACTGACCTTGAGAGCTCGGGGCTCCGGGTCAGCACAGGGGAGGAACGGCCCCGGCGTCTTCGGACGCCGGGGCCGCCCTCTGGTCGGAGACGCCCTTCGGCGGGCGTCCGGCGGATCGGGGCCGGACACCCTCCAGCAGCCTCGACAACGATGGCAGGCGGCGTCGCGAACCGCCCCGCACCGGCCGGGATCGGTCCATTCCGAAGAGCGACGCGCACCGTGCGGTGCGCGTGGTGGTACGACGGGCGCATTCCCTGCTCCCTCCCCGACCGTGCCGGCCGTGGCCGGCCGACACCCTCAGGTCCGCTGCCTGGCCTCAGCCTGGCATGTGACGCGTCCGGCCGCTGCCATTCCGGACGGAAATCGGAAAGCGCACATCACGGTTGTGTTGCCGTGACCCGCCCCCGGCCGGCCGCCGCGCCGGCGCCGGACGACGAACACCTCGGCACCGGGCGGCAGCCGGGTCAGCGCTTGGCGACGAAGACGTGCGAGGCGACCTCGGAGTCCAGCTCCGCCGCCTCTCCGCTGGAGCCGACCAGCACCCCGCCGGGCGACTCGGTCACGCTGACGACGGACCCGGGCTGCACCCCGGCCCTGCGCAGCGTGTACATCAGCTGTGCGTCGGTCTGGATCGGCTCCCCGATCCGCCGGACCACCACGGTCTTGCCCTCGGCGCCCGGGTCCAGGTCGGCCAGGCTCACCATGGAGGCGTCCAGGAACGGGTCGGCCTCGGCCTTCTCGCCCAGCTCCTCCAGGCCCGGGATGGGATTGCCGTACGGCGACTCCGTCGGGTGGCGCAGCAGCTCCAGCACCCGCCGCTCCACCGCCTCGCTCATCACGTGCTCCCAGCGACAGGCCTCGGCGTGGACCTGCTCCCACTCCAGGCCGATCACGTCCACGAGCAGACACTCGGCGAGCCGGTGCTTGCGCATGACACGGGTGGCGAGGCGGCGGCCCTCCTCGGTCAGCTCCAGGTGGCGGTCCCCCGCGACCTGGACCAGTCCGTCGCGCTCCATGCGGGCCACCGTCTGGCTGACGGTCGGACCGCTCTGGTCCAGCCGTTCGGCGATACGGGCGCGCATGGGGACCACGCCTTCCTCTTCCAGTTCGAGGATGGTGCGGAGATACATCTCCGTGGTGTCGATCAGTCCGGACATACGTGCCCCTCGATGCTGTGACTAGAAAACGTCGTGCGATGGCCCTGCACCAATTCTGACGCATAGCGCCGACAACCGTGCCGCCCCGGTGGAAGACCGGTGGAAGTGCGTACGGACAGGGTCGCAGGGCGCTATTGACAGGCCACTGGTCCAGACCGCAACGTGATCGGCGGCACAGCCATTCCCACCCCGCCGAAAGGGCCCTTCCCGATGAGCGACAGCAAGCTGGCCGGTCAGTTCTTCGATGCGGCGATCGGCCTGCTGACGCGGGTGCGGGACGAGGAGGCGGACAGCATCGCCGCCGCCGGCGCGGCCGTGGCGGACACCGTCGAGTCGGGCGGCCGGCTCTTCGCCTTCGGCGCGGGCCACTCCTCGCTGGCCGCCCAGGACGTCGTCTACCGCGCGGGCGGCCTCGCGCTGATGAACCTGCTCACCGTGCCCGGTGTGGTCGGCGTGGACGTCATGCCCGCGACGCTCGGTTCGGCGCTGGAGCGGGTGGACGGGCTCGCCTCGGCCGTCCTGGACTCCAGCCCCGCCACCGCCGGGGACCTCCTGGTGATCGTCTCGCTGTCCGGGCGCAACGCCCTGCCGGTCGAGATGGCGCAGAACGCCCGGGCCCTCGGGCTGAAGGTCATCGGCCTCACCTCGGTCGCGTACGCGGAGAACACCCGCTCCCGGCACGCCTCGGGCGGCTTCCTGCGGGACCACTGCGACATCGTCCTGGACAGCAAGATCGCGATCGGCGACGCGGAGCTGACGACCCCCGGCGTCGAGGCCCCCTTCGCCCCCGCCTCGACGGTGGTGACCAGCGCGATCATGCAGGCGATGCTGGCGGCCGCCGTGGAGCGGCTGGTGGCCCGGGGCGTCGAGCCGCCGATGCTGCGCTCGGGGAACGTGGACGGCGGCCACGAGTGGAACGGCCGGGTCATGACGGAGTACCGGGACCGGATCTTCTACCGGCACTGAGCCGCGGCCTGCGGGGTGCGCGTCGGCAGCACGACCCGGGCCGTCAGCCCGCCGCCCGGGTTGGCCCTCGCACCGGCGTCCCCACCGTGCGCCCGCGCCACCGACGCCACGATGGAGAGCCCGAGGCCCGCGCCCTCGCCGGGCGCGTGACGGCGGGCCCGGGCGCGGCGGAACGGCTCGAACAGCAGCGGCACGGTCGCCGGGTCCACCACGGGCCCGGTGTTGGCGACCTCCAGACCGTCCGGTCCGACCCGGACCCGTACGGTTCCGCCGGGGTGGTTGTGGCGCAGCGCGTTGGCGACCAGGTTGTGCACGAGGTGGTCGAGCAGGACCGCGTCGCCCTCGACCGTCACCGGCCGGGCCGTCACCTCCACGGTGATGTCCCGCTCCTTCGCCTCGGCGGCCAGCGCCTCGGTGACCGTGGCGGTGGTCTCGTCCAGCGCGACCCGCTCCCGCCGCCGCAGCCCCTCGTCGGAGACCGCGAGGAGCAGCAGCCCCTCGATGAGCCGCTCGCTGCTCGCGGCGGTGTCGATGAGCTTGTCCCGGATCCAGGCGACCTTCTCCGGCGGCGGGTCGTCGGCGAGCCCGATCTCGGCGGCGGCCCGCTGCACGGCGAGCGGGGTGCGCAGCTCATGGGCGGCGTTGGCGGCGAACCGCTGCCGGGCGGCGACCAGTTCCTGGATCCGGTCGAGCATCCCGTCGAAGGTGTCGGCCAGCTCCTTCAGCTCGCCGGGCGGGGCCTTCAGCGCGAGGCGTTCGTGCAGGTTGGAGCCGGAGAGCCGGCGGGCGCGGGCGGTGATGACGCCGACCGGCCGCAGCACCCGGCCCGCCATCCACCAGGCGAGGGCGACGGAGAGCGCGGAGTAGACGGCCAGAGAGACCCCGGAGACGGTCAGCAGCTGGCTGAGCGCGGCGTCCCCGGCGGCGGTGCTGACCTTCTGCGCGACCGCGACCTGACCGGGTTCGAGCACCGCGGTCCGCGCCCAGTCCGAGGTGGGCAGGGCCGGGGCGGAGCCGGCGTCCAGCCGTGCGGCGGGGACGGCCGGGGCGACGGCGGTGCCGATGCTGGCGTACACGCCCTCGCTGACCAGCAGATAAACGATCGCCATGAGCAGGACGCCGGCCATGACCAGCAGTCCGCCGTACAGCGCGGCGAGACGGGTGCGCTCACTGTTCACCGGGCGTCCTCCGTACCGGCCCCGGGGGCGTTCCCGATGCGGTAGCCGGCCCCCGGCACGGTCTCGATGACCGGGGGCGCGCCGAGTTTGGCGCGGAGCTTGGAGAGGGTGACGCGGACCGCGTTGGTGCGGTAGCTGGTGTCCTCCTCCCACACCTCCTCGATCA
This sequence comes from Streptomyces sp. SID14515, assembly GCF_010548505.1. Classification (NCBI taxonomy): domain Bacteria; kingdom Bacillati; phylum Actinomycetota; class Actinomycetes; order Kitasatosporales; family Streptomycetaceae; genus Streptomyces; species Streptomyces sp. SID14515. Next base: position 62,207 of record NZ_JAAGMH010000085.1, read on the forward strand.
GGTCGTCGCCGCTGACGACGGCGCCTTCGGCCCGCAGCAGGGTTTCCAGCACGGCGAACTCCTTGCGGGAGAGGGAGAGGAAGCGGCCGTCGCGGCAGACCTGGCGGCGGGCGGTGTCCAGCCGCAGCCCGGCCCGTTCCAGGACGGGCGGCAGGGCGGGGCGGGCGCGGCGGCCGAGCGCGAGGACCCGGGCGAGGAGTTCGTCGTACGCGAACGGCTTGGTCAGGTAGTCGTCGGCGCCGAGCCCGAGACCGGCCACCCGGTCCCGTACGGTCCCGGCGGCGGTGAGCATCAGGATCCGGGTGAGCAGGCGCAGGTCGACGACCCGGCGGCACACCTCGTCGCCGTGCAGCCCCGGCAGGTCGCGGTCGAGGATCATCACGTCGTACGCGCCGAACCGCAGCTTCTCCAGCGCCGCCCGCCCGTCGGGGGCGATGTCCACGGCGACGGCGTCACGGCGCAGCCCCTCGGCGATCATCTCCGCCAGGAATTCCTCGTCCTCCACCACCAGCACGCGCATGGGCCCTGTGTACCCGAAAGCGATGTTTCGTCGGTGTAAGCATCCGGGCTGAGAGAAACGAAACCGCGTCCTCGCGCACGCTCGGGCCGTCGTGGCCGACGTACCCGGCCGGACTGTCAGCAACCGACGAGGAGCCCTCATGGACCAGACCCTTTCCCGCCGGACCGCCTCACGCGCACGGGGGCGGTCCTTCGCCGCCGCCTGTGCGCTGGCCGCCGCTCTCGCCCTGACGGCCACCGCGTGCTCGGGCGACGGCGGCGGGACGAAGGACGGCGGATCGGCGTCCGGCACCAAGAAGACGAAGGAGGACCAGGCGCTGGAGCACCGCAAGTGTCTCCGGGAGCAGGGCCTGGACATCCCCGAGCCGAAGCCGGGCGAGAACGGCATGGGCGTCACCATCGACGGCGGCTCGATGGGCAAGGAGAAGATGGAGAAGGCGTTCAAGGCCTGCGAGGACAAGGCGGTCGGCGGCGGGCCCAAGGAGCTGACGCAGGCGGAGAAGGACAAGATGGTCGCCTTCGCCCGGTGCATGCGCAAGAACGGCTTCGACATGCCCGACCCGAAGTTCGACGGCGGGGCGATGCAGGCGGCGCCCGCGCTGAAGCAGAAGGACATGAAGAAGTTCGAGAAGGCCAACAAGGCGTGCGAAAGCGTCGGCCGATGAAGCGCGGACGGGCCGTGGCGGCAGCGGTGACGGTGGTGCTCGCCGTGGCGGCCGGATCGCTCGCCCTCACCCGGCTGGAGTCCGACGAGGAGCCCGGCGGGTCGAAGAACACCGGCCTGCCCCCGGCCACCGCCCCGGTCGAACGCGGGGATCTGCGCGACAGCGCCCAGGCCGACGGGACGCTCGGCTACGACAAGGAACGCAAGGTCAACGCGGGCGCGGCGGGCACCATCACATGGACACCGCGCACCGGCTCGACCGTGGAGCGGAACGAGCGGCTGTACGAGATCGACGGGCGGCCGGTCCGCCTGATGTACGGCTCCGGGCCCATGTACCGGACGCTGAAGGCGGGCGACAAGGGCCGGGACGTGGAGCAGCTGGAGCGCAATCTCGCGGACCTCGGCTACACGGGCTTCACCCCGGACGACGAGTACACCGAGCTGACGGCGGCGGCCGTGAAGCGCTGGCAGAAGTCCCACGACGCGAAGCAGACCGGGAAGGTCGGTCCCGCGGACATCACGTTCGCACCGGGGAAGGTCCGGATCAAGAGCATCGCGGCGGGCGTGGGCGAACAGGCCCAGCCCGGTGCCCCGGTCCTGGAGACGACCGGTTCCGAACGCATCGTGACGTTCCAACTGGACGTGGCCGAAAGTCAGTTGGCGAAGGCGGGCACGAAGGTCACGGTGGAACTGCCGGACGGCACGACCGCACCGGGGAAGGTCTCCTCGGTCGGCCGGACCGCGAAGCCGGGCGACGACCCGCAGGACGACAGCCCCAAGGTCACGCTGACCGTGTCCTTCGACGATCCGGACGAGGTCGGCGGCTTCGACCAGTCGCCGGTCACGGTGAACCTGACGGGCGAGACCCGCAAGGACGTCCTGACCGTCCCGGTCAACGCGCTGCTCGCCCTGCCCGGCGGCGGCTTCGGACTCCAGGTCGTCCAGGGCGGCACGGTCCGTGAGGTGAAGGTCGAGCTCGGCATGTTCGCGGAGGGCCGGGTCGAGGTGTCCGGCGGCGGTCTGCGCGAGGGCACGAAGGTGGGGGTGCCGAAGATATGAGCACCGGCACCGCCGCGGGCCCGGCGCCCCACCCCCGTACGGTCGTCGCCCTCTCCGGCGTCACCAAGGAGTACCCGGGCCCGGTCGCCGCGCTGCGCGGGGTGGACCTCACCGTCGAGGAGGGCGAACTCCTCGGCATCGTGGGCCCGTCCGGCTCCGGCAAGTCCACTCTGCTGCACATCATCGGCACCCTGGACCGCCCCACCGCCGGCTCCGTCCACATCGCGGGCCACGACGTGGCAGCGCTCTCCGACCGCAGGCTCTCCGCGCTGCGGGCCCAGCATGTGGGCTTCGTCTTCCAGGCGTTCCACCTGGTGCCGGGCGTCAGCGCCCGCGACAACGTGGCCGAGGGCCTGCTCTACTCCGGCCTCTCCCGCTCGGTACGCCGCCGCAGGGCGGCCGAGGCCCTGGACCGGGTCGGCCTGGCGGACCGCCTCGACCACAAGCCGCACCAGCTGTCCGGCGGCCAGAAGCAGCGGGTCGCCATCGCGCGGGCCGTGGTCGGCGAGCCCGCGCTGCTGCTGGCCGACGAACCGACCGGGGCGCTCGACACGGCTTCCGGGGAAGCGGTGATGGAACTGCTGCGGGACCTGAACCACGAGGGGGCCACGATCGCGGTCATCACGCACGACACGGAGATCGCGCGGGAGTTGCCGCGCGAGGTGCGGATCCGGGACGGCCAGGTGGTCGCGGACATACGGAATACGTCGCCGTCGCCGTCTCCTTCGGCGGCGGGAGCGGGGCTGTGAACCGGGGAACGGGCGGCCGGGGCCGAGGCAGGCTGAAGGCGGCCCGGCTGAGCCCCCGGGACGTGGCGCACGTCGGCTCGTCCGGTCTGCGCAGCCGGCCGATGCGGGTGGTGCTCTCGGCCCTGGGCATCGCCATCGGCATCGCGACGATGATCTCGGTGGTCGGCATCTCCGCCTCCAGCCAGGCCCAACTGCTGCGCGAGCTGGACAAGTTGGGCACCAACCTCCTGGTCGCCTCGCCCGGCGATTCGATGTTCGCCGGGGAGGAGGTGAAGCTGCCGGAGGAATCGGTCGGGATGGTGGGCCGGATCAAGGGCGTCCAGGACGTCGGCGCGACCGCCGATCTGAACGCGTCCGTACGCCGCAACGAGAAGATCGACGAGGGCGATACGGGCGGGATCTCGGTCAAGGCGACGACGGCCGACCTGCTCCGCGTCCTGCGCGGCGAGGTCGGCAGCGGCAGCTGGCTGAACGCGGCGACCGGCCGCTACCCCTCCGTGGTCCTCGGCCATGTATCGGCGGAGCGCCTGGGCATCACGGAGCCGGGACAGCAGGTATGGCTGGGCGACCGGTACTTCACGGTCACCGGCATCCTCGCCCCGCTCCCCCTCGCCCCGGAGATCGAGCGTTCCGCCCTGGTCGGCTGGGAGGGCGCGAAGCGGCTGCTGGACTTCGACGGCCACCCGACGTCGGTGTACGAACGCTCGACGGACGCGGCGGTGCCGGACGTACGCAAGGTGATGGCGGCGACGGTCGACCCGCAGAACCCGCAGAACGTGAAGGTCACCGACCCGTCCTCGGCGCTCCGCGCGAAGGCGGCGACCGAGGGGGCGTTCAGCAGCCTGCTGCTGGGCCTGGGCGGCATCGCGCTGCTGGTCGGCGGGGTCGGGGTGGCCAACACCATGATCATCTCGGTCCTGGAGCGACGGTACGAGATCGGCCTGCGCCGCTCGCTGGGCGCGACCCGGGGCCAGATCCGCATCCAGTTCGTCACGGAGTCGCTGATGCTGTCGGGCCTGGGCGGTCTGGCGGGCGTGGCGCTGGGCGCGGCGGCGACAGGGGTGTACGCGCACTCCGGCGGGCTGCCCTGGGTGGTCCCGCTGTGGGCGGTCGGCGGCGGCTTCGGCGCGACGCTGGTCATCGGCACGGTGGCGGGCCTGTACCCGGCGGTCCGGGCGTCCCGACTCTCCCCGACCCTGGCGCTGCACGCGGCGTGAGGGGGGGCGGGGGGGCGGGGCCGGGGCGGCTCCGGCCCCGCCGCCGGGAGGCACTGCGGCCGGTCGCCGAGATGCGCTCTGGCCGGTCTCCGAGAGGCGCTGCGGCCGATTGCCGGGAGGCGCTCCGACCCGCCTCCCGGCACCGCACGGTGCCGTGCGGCACCGGACCGCACCACACCGCACCGGCCCTACCGCCCCGCCGTCACCTGCGCCAGGTCGACCGCCCCCGCGACCCGGGCCGCGACCGTCTCCGCGTACGCCGTGTCCGGGCGTTCGAAGGCGGCCCGGTTCGCCGCGCGGAGGAACGTCAGCACGCCCAGCGTCCGGCCCCGGCTCCGGAGCACCGCGCAGAGCGCGTGCGCCGCGTCCCGGGGCCAGCGGCGTTCGGTGGCCCAGGCCGCCGAGCCGGCCTCCCCGGCGCCCGCGCTCGTCCGGACGGTGCCGGTGCGCTCGACGGACTGGAGGGCCGGGTGGCCGGGGCCGTAGCGGGCCGGGATGGAGCCCCCCGCGACCGGCAGGCACGGACCGGGCGCGTCGAACGGCGTGGCGGCCGTACGCACCAGGCGCTCGCCCGCCACCAGGTCGACCAGGACATGGTCGGCGAACCCGGCGAGCGCGAAGTCCAGCAGGGAGGTCGCCGCCTCCATCGGGTCCTCGCACTCGGAGGCCGTACGGGCGGCCCGGTGCAGCTGGCTCGTCCGGAACCGCAGCCGGTCGGCCTCCTGCTCGGCGAGCTTGGCGGCGGTGACGTCCCGGAACAGCCACCCCACCCCGAGCGGAACCGGCTCCTCCGTCAACGGCGAGGCCAGCCGCAGGAATCCGCTGCGCCAGCACCGCCGGCGCTCGCCCTCCGCCGTCCGCAGCGTCACCCACAGCTCGGCCGGGGCGCTCGGCGCGCCTTCGGCGAGCACATGGTGCAGGGCCGCCTCCAGCTCCTCGACGCCCTGGACGACCAGCTCGCCGAGCGGGCGGCCGAGCAGCCTGGTGCGGCCTCCGCCGAGCGCACGGGAGGCGTACGCATTGACGACCGTCGGGCGCAGGTCGACGTCGACGAGGACCACGCCCCAGGACGCGTCCTCCAGCAGCGCCTCGCTCAGCGCGATGGCCCGCTCCAGGTCGATCTGGGCGTGCACCTCGCTGAACGCGCAGTAGACCCCGGCCGGTTTCCCGTCAGCGCCGCGCACCCCGGCGGACTGGGTCCGCACCAGCACCCGGCCGCCGTCCTTGCGGAGCAGCGCGAACTCGTGCACCTGCCGCCCCGGCGCGTCCATGGCCGACATCAGCCGCGCCCGCACCTCGTCCGCGTCGGCCCGGCGGACCGCCCAGCCCGCGAAGCCGGACCGGCCCACGGCCTCCTGTGCCGACCAGCCGAGGATGCGTTCGGCCTCGCGGTTCCAGTGGGTGACCGTGCCGGCCGCGTCGAACGCGCAGAGCGCGGCGTCCATGCCGTCGAGCAACGCCGCGAGCAGCTCGGACCCGTCGGGCGCGCCGGGCGCCTCGGGAATCCCGCCCTCGCCGACCGAGGCCCCGGGGTCCGTGGAGCACCCCGGGGGCCCGCCGCCGGAATCCTCGTCCGGCCCGAGCTCGTCGGTGGTCCCGCTGCTCCTGGAAGCACCCACTCCGCACCCCCCGCAGAACGTGTCGGCCGTTTCCCCACGCGTCGCCGCGTGTATTGCTGCACGTCAGACCATTCAACTCGAACGTGACCCAGCACACATCAACTTCACCGAAATCATTTCCGCCATCGGCGTTCGCCCGATGGTTTCGCGCCACGTAGCGGACGGCCCGTGAACGCTCCGATGCCCCCATCGAGCCTGCCGACGTGGGGAGTTCACCGGCGGCACGGCGGTGCGTGGTGACGCCGTCATACGGAGTCCACCGGGCACGCCCAGCCTTGGGGCGCCTTCGTCCGCCCCGGCCGCCTCGCCCCGACCTCCAGGAGCCTTCCGTGACGCCCTTCCGCACCGCACGTCCGGCGGCCGCGACCACCGTGGCCGTCTGCGCCGCGCTCGCGACGCTCACCGCCGCGGCCCCCGCGCCCGCAACCGCCGCCGCCCGGCAGGACGCCTCCCGCCCGCTCCCCGCCGTCACCCCGCGCGCCGAGACGGCCACGCTGTACGACGACGAGCAGGGCGGCAACGCCAACGCGGACGACCCCGCGATCTGGCGCAACCCCGCCGACCCGGACCGCAGCCTGGTGATCGCCACCGCCAAGGAGGGCGGGCTGCGGGTCTACGGCCTGGACGCCCGCCTCGTACAGTCGCTGCCCGCGCCCGCCGCGCCCGGCCCCGACGACGCACCGGGCCGCTTCAACAACGTCGACCTGGTGCACGGCCTGCGGCTCGCCCCGGACCGGACGGCGGGCCCGGCGGCGGGGCGGGAGGCCGAGCGGAGGACGGGCCCGGCGGCGGGGCGGGAGGCCGAGCGGGGGAAGGACCGGACGGCGGATCTGGCCGTCACCACCGACCGGGGCCACGACCGGCTGCGTATCCACCGCATCGACCCGTCCCGCCCGGGCGGTCCGCTGACCGACGTCACCGACCCGGCCGCGCCCCGGGTGTTCTCCGCCGACCAGGACGAGGTCAACGAGCAGACGACGGCGTACGGTCTGGCCACCTGGACGGACCGCCGCAGCGGCCGTTCGTACGCGCTGGCCAGCCGCCGCAACCGGACGTCGATCGCCCTGCTGGAGCTGCTGCCGACCCGGTCCGGCACGGTCACGTACCGCAAGGTCCGCAGCCTCGACCTGCCCTCCGCCTTCCGGCTGCCCGACGGCACGGCCTGGACGCCCTGCGGCGAGCCGGGCGAGCTGCCCCAGGTCGAGGGGATGGTGGTCGACCCGGCCGACGGCACGCTCTACGCCGGCCAGGAGGACGTGGGCATCTGGCGGCTGCCCGCCGACCTGCGGGGGAAGCCGGTGCTGGTCGACAAGGTCCGTGAGTACGGGGTGCCGGGGACGTACGACGAGGAGAGCGAGGAGTGCGCCCCCGGAAAGGACCCGGGCTTCGGCGGCACCCGCGTCTCGGCCGATGTGGAGGGCCTGACGCTGCTCGCCGAGCGGAACGGCGACCGCTATCTCTTGGCCTCCAGCCAGGGCGACGACACCTTCGCCGCGTACGCCCGCCGGACCGGCCGCGAGGACCGGGCCGTTCCCGGGTACGCGGGCGGCTTCCGGGTGACGGCCGCATCGGCGACGCTGGACGGGTCGGAGGCCTGCGACGGCGCGGCGGTCCTGAACGAACCGCTCGGCAGCCGGTACCCGGGCGGCCTGCTCGTCGTCCAGGACGGCGAGGCCACCCCGGCGCAGGAGGGCCGGGAGGCCACCGGCTTCAAGTTCGTGGACCTGCGAAAGGTCCGGAGCGCCCTGGGCCTGACGCGGGCCGCCGAATAAATAGCTTGAACCGCGATCCGGGTGGCTCCTAGGCTGTGGGCAGCGAAGAAAGGAGGTGTTCCGGAAGTGATTTCTTCTCGGACTCGTGAGGTGACTGCGGGCTGACGCCCGTCGTCGCGCTCTTTGCAGTGCATGGCCGGACGCCGGCCAATCCCAAGCAGTCACCGACCCGCAGGCTCGCCGGTAAGTCCGGCCGGCTCCTCTGTGCACGGAGGAACCAGAGCCTGCGGGTTTCTGCGTTGTCGGCGCAGGTGCCGGCCGCCTACGGGCAGAGCCGCTCCACCCGCCACGGGCCGCCGGACGCCCCGTCGCCCTCCCTGACGTACCGCAGCCGGTCGTGCAGCCGGTTCGCGTGCCCCTGCCAGAACTCGATCGTCTCGGGCACCACCCGGAAGCCGCCCCAGTGCGGCGGGGCCGGGACCTTCTCGCCCTCGGGGTAGCGGGCGGCGAGCTCCTCGTACCGCGTGACGAGCTCCTCGCGGGAGCCGACCACGCTGGACTGGTCGCTGGCCCACGCACCGAGCTGGGAGCCGTGCGGGCGGGTGCGGAAGTAGCTCACGGTCTCCTCGCGGGAGGTGCGGGCGGCGGTGCCGGTGACGATGACCTGGCGGGCCATCGGGTGCCAGGGGAAGAGCAGCGAGACGTGACTGTTCGCGGCCAGCTCGCGGCCCTTGCGGGAGTCGTAGTTGGTGAAGAAGACGAAGCCCCGGTCGTCGTACTGCTTGAGCAGCACGGTGCGCGAGGACGGGCGGCCGTCCGGGGTGGCGGTGGAGACGACCATGGCGTTGGGCTCGTGCAGCACCCCGCCGACGGCGACCTGGCGGAACCAGCGGGCGAACTGGTCCATCGGGTCGGAGCTGAGGTCGCTCTCGGTGAAGTCCTCCGAGCGGTACTGCTCGCGCATGGCCGCCGGATCGGTGGTGGAATCGTCGGGGAGGGGTCCCGAAGAACCTTCTGGTGTGGGCACAGGCCCATCCTGCCGCAGCGGCGGAGTGTGCCCGGCGGGGAGGGCCCGTAACCACGCACCGCCGAAATGGAGTCCTGTGCCGGATGTCACGCTTCCCCGCTCCGAGGGAACCCGCCAATATCTTGGGGCAGGCCTCGTGGGAGCCCTGGGGCCGTAGGGACTGTCGCCCATCCGCCCGCCGAACTGAGGGAGCCGCCTGATGTCCGACTTCGTACCCGGTCTTGAGGGAGTCGTCGCGTTCGAAACGGAGATCGCCGAACCGGACAAGGAAGGCGGTTCGCTCCGTTACCGAGGGGTCGACATCGAGGATCTCGTCGGCCATGTCTCGTTCGGGAATGTGTGGGGCCTGCTGGTGGACGGGGCGTTCGATCCCGGTCTGCCGCCCGCCGAGCCGTTCCCGATCCCCGTGCACTCCGGTGACATCCGGGTCGACGTGCAGTCGGCGCTGGCGATGCTCGCGCCCGTCTGGGGCCTGAAGCCGCTGCTGGACATCGACGAGGCGACCGCCCGCGACGACCTGGCACGGGCGGCCGTGATGGCGCTGTCGTACGTCGCGCAGTCGGCACGCGGCCAGGGACTGCCGATGGTGCCGCAGAGCGAGATCGACAAGGCGCAGTCGGTGGTGGAACGGTTCATGATCCGCTGGCGCGGCGAGCCGGACCCGAAGCATGTGAAGGCGGTCGACGCGTACTGGACGTCGGCGGCCGAGCACGGCATGAACGCCTCCACGTTCACCGCCCGGGTCATCGCCTCGACCGGCGCGGACGTCGCGGCGGCCCTGTCCGGCGCGGTGGGCGCGATGTCGGGCCCGCTGCACGGCGGAGCCCCGTCCCGGGTCCTCGGCATGATCGAGGAGATCGAGCGCACGGGCGACGCGACCGCGTACGTGAAGCAGGCCCTGGACCGGGGCGAGCGCCTGATGGGCTTCGGCCACCGCGTCTACCGCGCCGAGGACCCGCGCGCCCGCGTCCTGCGCCGCACGGCCCGCGAGCTGGCCGCGCCGCGCTTCGAGGTGGCGGAGGCGCTGGAGAAGGCCGCGCTGGAGGAGCTGCACGCACGCCGTCCGGATCGCGTCCTGGCGACGAACGTGGAGTTCTGGGCGGCGATCGTGCTGGACTTCGCGGAGGTCCCGGCGCACATGTTCACGTCGATGTTCACGTGCGCCCGTACGGCGGGCTGGTCGGCGCACATCCTGGAGCAGAAGCGCACGGGCCGCCTGGTCCGCCCGTCGGCGACGTACATCGGCCCCGGGACGCGTGACCCGCGCGAGATCAGCGGGTACGAGGACATCGTCGCGGGCTGAGGCGGGGATGGGGTCACGGGGCGGGCGGGGCACGGGCTGAGCCGGGCTCGGGGCGGGTCGGGCGCGGGGCCGGTCGAGTCGGGCGCGGGGCCGGTGAAGGCGTCGGCACAGGGTACGCGTACCGGCACAGCTCCCGCCCCGAGGAGGCAATCGTGACCACCGCCCCACGACCGCCGCGACCGTCCCTGACCCTGTCCTGCACGGTGCTCGACGCCCCGGACGCGGCGGAGCTGGCGGACTTCTACCGCCGCCTCCTGGGCTGGGAGACCGTGCAGGAGGAGCTGGGCTGGGTGCAGATCGCCCCACCCGGCGGGGGCTCCGGTCTGGGTTTCCAGACGGAGGAGGCGTACGTGCCCCCGGTCTGGCCCGCCCCCGCCGCCGCCCCCGGCGACCAGCTGATGATGCTGCACCTGGACTTCGAGGTGACGGACCTGGAGGCGGGCGTGGCGCACGCGGTGATGGAGGGCGCGACACCGGCCGATTTCCAGCCCCAGCACGACGTACGGGTGCTCCTCGACCCGGTGGGCCACCCGTTCTGCCTGGTCGTGAGCGGCAAGGTCCCGGGGCTGCCTCCGGCGATCAGCCCGGAATGGGTGGCCGAGCAGACCCGGGAGATCGCCGAGCAGGACCGGGTGACGGTCCAGGACACGGTTGCTCCCGGCCCTGGTGGGACGGCACGGCAGGCTGAGCCCGACACATCGTCGTAGCCCGGGGCCGCCCCGACACGGCAGCGGTGGCGGCGGTGGACGCGTCGTCCGGCCCGGCTCAGATCTTCCCGCGCACGAGGACCGTACGGTGGCCGTCCAGCCGGCGGTCGAACTCCGCGAGGAAGGCCGGGGTGAGGTCGGGCCACCCCCAGAAGGTGAAGCCGAGACCGCCGAAGGCGAAGCAGTGCTCCATTCCGTCCCAGTCGACGAGCGGTGACGACACGTCGCAGTGCGCGCACCGCACGAGGGCCTCGCCGCCGCCCTCCTCCCAGTCGGCGATCGCCTCGGAGAAGGGGTCCCAGGCACCGGGTATCTCCTCCCAGGCCTCGTCGTGGAACTCGATGTCCCGCTCGCAGCGCGGGCATTGTGCCGAGGACGGGTCGGCCCACTGCCCGGCGTCGAAAACGGTACGGGTGACGACCACGTCGAGCCCCCCGGCCTGCCAGGGCTCGCTCCAGCCGCTGCTGTCGACGACCTCCCGGATACGCGGTCCCGGCGGATGTCCGGGGCCGCTGCCGAGCACGGGCTCGGTGCGGTCGGGCCCGATGACGCCCTCGGCCACGAGCCAGGCGACGACGCGCGCGGCCAGCGGGGCGGCGTCCGCCTCGGTGACATCACGGTCGACGATGGTCTGAAAGTAGTCCCCCACGGCTCCCCCTCCGGCCCCTGCGACTCTCCTGTTCCGCTGACCTCCACTCTGCCACCCGCCTCTGACAATGCGGGCGGGCCCGCCCCAGCGGACGGCAGCCTCTGACGTTTCAGGCGGACTCGCCCGGCGGACGGCCGCCTCTGACGGTTCAGGCGGGCTCGCCCCGGCGGACGGCGATGACGTTGTCGGTCACGGTCGCCGTCTCGCCGCCGGGCCCGGTGGCGGTCCGCCGGGGCGCGTGGCAGCGCTCGGTCCGCCAGCCGTCGCCGAGCCGCAGGGACGCGAGTACGTCGTCGGGGGCGGGGAACCGTACGTCCTCGTGGCCGTCCCGCCAGGACCAGGGTGCGAGCGAGGCATGCTCGACCAGCACCAGGAGGCCGCCGGGGGCGACGGCCCGGGCCGCGCGTCGGAGCACCTGCTCGCGGGGGATCTCCACAGGGGTGTGGAAATAGCTGGCGGTGACGAGTCCGAAGGTCCCGTCGGGGAAGGACCGGGCCAGATCGTGCCGGCTCGGGTGGACCCGGCCGGCCAGCCCGGCCGCGGCGGCCCCGGCGGCGACGCGCTCCAGGGCGGTCGCCGAGACGTCGACGGCGGTGACGTCCCAGCCGAGCGAGGCGAGCCAGAGCGCGTCGCCGCCGTGCCCGCAGCCGAGGTCCAGCGCCCGGCCGCCGCTGCCCGGCGCTGGGGCCAGGTCGGTGACGACCTCGGCGAGGACGACATTCGGCTTGGTGCCCCACTGGGCGTCGATGCCGGCGTAATGGCTCTCCCAAAAGCCGGCGGAGTCGGTGGAACCTGTGGTGTCGCTGCTCATCGGCCATGCCCTTCCCCTTGGCGGTCGCTCCGGATGAACGTTCCGCTCAGCAGGAAGGTGCGCCACGCCCTGCCGCACTTGCAAGATTCCATGCCATTTCGGCAACCTGATGGCATGAGTGACACGGGAAGCATGAGTGACACGGGAAGCAGGGACGGCGTGCTGGCCGCGGTGGGCCCCCGCCTTCGCGAACTACGACACCGGCACGGAATGACGCTCGCAGACCTGTCCGAGCGGACCGGGATCAACGAGAGCACCCTGTCCCGCCTGGAGGGCGGCACGCGCAAGCCCACGCTGGAACTGCTGCTGCCACTCGCGGAGGTCCACGCGGTCCCGCTGGACGAACTGGTGGGCGCGCCCCGCACGGGCGATCCGCGCATCCACCTGCGCCCGGTCACCCGGGACGGCCTCACGTACGTACCGCTGAGCCGCCCCGGCGGGGTCCAGGCCCACAAGCTGCTGATCCCGCCGCGCCCGGACACCGAGCCGACCCTGCGGACCCACGAGGGCTTCGAGTGGCTGTACGTCCTGGCCGGCCGGCTCCGGCTGCTCCTCGGGGAACGGACCCTCGTCCTGAAGCCCGGCGAGGCGGCCGAGTTCGACACGCATGTGCCGCACTGGCTCGGCCCCGACGACGACCACACCGTGGAACTCCTGGTCCTCTTCGGCCACCAGGGCGAACGGGCCCACCTGCGGGCCCGCCAGGAGCCTTTGCGAGGACCAGCTGATAGGACCCACTGACGCAGCAGCTGGGCGGCGAGCTGGTCCCGGGCGGCATCTGGGGTCATCCCATAGGCGTAAGTTTCCCATTTCCCTTATCCAGCCAGGGTCAACAGCTCAAAACTGGTCCGGAATGCGGCGATCACCGAATTGGCCGGTGGTGTTCCGCGGACTCGTAAAGGGGACCTTCATGCTCACAGCCATTGCTGTCGGGTACCGGGGTAGCGGCGTCCGGACACGGGTGGTGGAAGAAGGGCGACTGCAGCAACGACCGTGCCAAGGTGTTCAACTGCCTGTACGAGTGGTACACGGACAACACCTGGCGCCAGCAAGCATGTTCAGAGACCAAGACGCTTAAGCCTGGCGGCGGGAGCACACACCGAACGGCGGCCCGCCGCGACTGCCGCGGTACCCAGCGGACGTCGTGGCGCAATCACGTGGATGTAGACGTGATCGGCGAGATCGACACCGGAGAGAAGCCGATGAACCAGAGTGAGGTCAACTGTCGCGTCTACTGATGGCGCCGCCTGCTGCCTCTCAGGGCAGGCCGGAGCAAGCCCCAGCCGAATACAGGGAAGGGCGGACACATGTCAGAGCAGGATGACGTCGCGCGACCGGGGATCGCACCGACGTCGTGTCGCACCGCGGGCACCATGTTCGCCGCTCTCTACGGCGAGTTCGTTCCGCACGCCTGGCACGATCCCGAGTCCGAGCACGACGCGTATCAGTTGTTCCTCCAGCGTTCGCTCGCCATGGGCTGGCTCGACGACCGGTCAAGCGCTGTGCCAGGAGCCGCCCCCGAGAAGCGCACGATCGTCGCACCGGGGCTGTGGGCCATGAACGACGCGGGGTGGAGCCACCCTCTCGCCGCTCCGTCATCGAAACTGATCTCGTGGTTCCAGGTCGAGGCCAGCGAGGTGGCCAGTGACAGGCCGCTCCCCGTACAGCCGTTCCTGCGATGCGCGCAGGACACGACAGAGCGGATCGGTGCCGTACAACTCGACGCGGTGCAGGTCCTCCTGCCGGTTCAGGGGGTCGACGCCTCGACCCGCCCGGCTTATGCGGTGGTGCCGTCCATGCAGACGCCCGACTGGTTCGGCGCGTGCGATCCACGGTCGCGCGCATCTGTGAGGATCCGCATCGACAGCGGACGCACCCCGTCGGTCCCGGCGGTCGCCTCGCAGCTCACTCGCAACCTCAGCCGCTTGGACCAGGGCGTGTTCGTAGGTGCGGCTGACCAACGCATCCCCCTGGACAGCTTCCCCACTCCGCCGTTCGATGACCGTTTCTGGGGCGGTCCGCCCATGCACGGCATCGTGCTGTCGGGCGAGTTGGCGGAGTGGTCCTGTGACGCAGTCGGCTGGCTGGCCGAGACCGTAGCCGACTCGGCCGCCCATCTTGGAATTCGGTCGCCACTACTGTTCACCGTCGCACGGGCCTGATCGCCCGGGACGCGATGCCGTGGGCCTCATGCCTGATCAAGAGCTTGGTACGGTAAGTCTCTAAACGTGCGAGGCGGCCGAGTTCGACACGCATGTGCCGCACTGGCTCGGCCCCGACGACGACCGCACCGTGGAACTGCTGGTCCTCTTCGGCCACCAGGGCGAACGGGCCCACCTGCGGGCCCGCCAGGAGCCTTTGCGAGGATCAGCCGATGGGACCCACTGACGCAGCACCCGTACGCCACTCGCCCTCGACCTGGCAACAGCCCTGCCCCGCACCGGCGTCGGCCGAGCGCAGCGCCCTGACCGAAGCGCTCGCCGAGCGCGTACGGGTCCTCGGCCCGGGCCGGCTGCTCGTGGGCATCGACGGCTTCACGGCAGCGGGGAAGACGAGCTTCGGCCACGAACTCGCCGCGCGCATAGCCGAGTCGGGCCGCCCGGTGCTCCGGGCCACGCTGGACGACTTCAAGAACCCGTGGAAGGACCGCCACCTGTACGACCGGGAGTCGGGCGAGGGCTACTACCGCAACGCGTACGACTACGACGCGGCCAAGCGCCTCCTGCTGGACCCGGCCCGCTCCCCGGAGGCGGCGTCCTGCGCCCTGTGCTCCATAGACCCGCTGACCCAGCGGAACCACGCGGTCGACACGACCCCGCTCACCCCGGACTCGGTGCTGATCGTGGACGGAGTCTTCGCGTTCCGGCCCGAGATCGACGCTTACTGGGACTTCCGGATCTGGATGGACGTGGACGCCGAACTCTCCGTACGCCGGGGCGCGGAACGCGACCAGAACTGGGCGGGCTCGGACGCGGAGGCCATCCACCGCGACCGCTACCTGGTGGCGGAGCGCCTGTACCTCGGAGAGGTGGACCCGCTGCCGAGGATGGACGCGGTCGTGGACAACACGGACTTCGCGCGGCCGAGGCTGATCAGGGGCTGACCGCGCGGCCGCTCCCCTCGGCGGGGCAGGCGCGTCGACCGGCGGACCCCGTCGACCGGCGGGCCCCCAGGGCCCCGGTGCCGGCAAATTCACGTGCTTCGTCGAGCGGGACCGCGCTATCGTCGATGACATGAACGTCACCGGCCCAAGCACCACCGCGACCGCGCGAGCGACCAGCTCGCCGGCCGCCGCCGCCTGACCTTCCCCATCCCCCGGCGACCGGAAACGGTCCGTCGGCAGTGCCGTGGAGCCTCTGGCCCCGGCCGGGTGACTGAACGGGTCCCGTTCTCCGGTGCCTCCCCGCTGCAACGCGAAGGAGCCACTCCCATGCGTACGGACCAGCTGATCAGCACGTTCGTCGAGTACTACGAAGAGCGCGGCCACCGCCGGATCACCGGCTCGACGCTGCTGCCACCGCCCGGCGACTCCGTGCTCTTCACCACCTCGGGCATGCACCCGCTCACCCCATACCTGGAGGGCCGCCCCCATCCCCTGGGCGAGCGGCTGGTCAACGTACAGCGCTGTCTGCGCACCACCGACCTGGACGAGGTCGGTGACGCCACTCATCTGACCGTGTTCGAGATGCTGGGCACCTGGTCGCTGGGCGATTACGAGGGCCCGCTCAGTCTCGACTGGGGGTACGGGCTGCTCACCGAGGGCCTGGGCATCGATCCCGGTCTGCTGCACGCCACCGCCTTCGCCGGTGACGACCGGACAGGGCCGGACACCGCTTCCGTCGAGGTGTGGCAGCGCCTGGGCGTCCCCGTGGAACTCACCGTCGAGGACAACTGGTGGTCCAACGGCCCGGTGGGCCCGTGCGGCCCCGACTCGGAGTTCTTCCTGTGGAGCGGCGACGGCCCGCCGCGGTCGACGCCCACCCGTGACGACCGCTGGGTGGAGGTGTGGAACCACGTGACGATGACCCACCGCCGCCTCGACGACGGTTCCCTCGTACCGCTTCCGCAGCGCAACGTCGACACCGGACTCGGCCTGGAACGGCTGGCCTCCCTGCTCCAGGGCAGGTCGTCCGTCTTCGAGTGCGACGTGTTCGAGCCCTGGCGACGCCTCGTACCGACCCTGTGGACCCTGGACGAACCTTCCCTGCGCCTGGTCTGCGACCACCTGCGCTCGGTCATCGTGCTGCTCGGCGACGGCGTGCGCCCGGCCAACACGGGACAGGGCTACGTGCTGCGCCGCCTGCTACGACGCGTACTTACGGTGCTCCGTCGGGACGACCCCTCGCGCGGCATCGACGGCCTCCCGGACGAGCTGATCCGGCACACCTTGGACCACTTCCGGCAGGACGTTCGCCCGAGCGAGGTGCGCCGGACGCTGATCGACGAGGAGCAGCGGTTCGGCCGGCTCCTGGAGCGCGGCCGAGGAGTGCTCGCCAGGCCCAGGTTCCGGGGCCCTCTGGCCGAGGAGGACTTCCACTACCTCCACGACACCCACGGCCTGCCCCGCGAGCTGATCACGAGCCTGCGCCAGGAGTGAGACGGGAAGCGCATCGCGCCTACCCGTGATGAGCTGCCCGGCCGGGAAGCTCATCACGGGGCCGGGCGTGCTCACCGGCTCAACGCGAGCAGTTCGTCGACCACCGCTTCCCCACCACCGCCGACACCGGCACCGAGGTGGGCGATGGCCGCGAACGGCGCGATGACCCGGCTCCAGGCATGAAGCCGGTCGCCGTCGAGCCCGCACGCCGCCGCCACACGCGCGCAGCGGGCCTCGACGCCCTCCAACCCGGCCCCGGCCACGACGTAGTCCACGGCGTCGAAGCACGGATCGCCGACACAGGCCTTCGGGTCGATGGCCAGGAGACCGCGGTCCGCGCCGCCGTCGAGCACATTGCCCAGGTGCAGGTCGCCGTGGAGCAGCACGGTGGTCGCTTCCGTGTCCAGCAGCCGTTCGCACCGCTGGATGGCCCTGTCCCACAGGGCGGCGTCCATCCGTGCACTGATCGCAGGCTCGGACAGCCGTCTTCCGACCCGGGCGAAGGACTCCTCGCACCGGCCGCGCAGCACACGCGTGAGCTGCGGGGGCGGAGCGACGCCGTGCAACGCGACGAGCAGTTCCGCCCACTGCTCGGGGAGGGAAGCAGCGGGCACGTCCTCCGCCGATGTCCCGGGCAGGATCTCCTCCAGCACCATGGCACCGGCCTCCTCGTCGGCGGCCAGCACGGCGGGCACCCGGCCCGAGGCGGCGAACCACCCCAGCATCCGGACCTGTTCGGCCATGAGGTCCCGCTCCGGGCTGACCTTGAGCACCGCACGCGTACCGTCGGGCCAACGGCACCGCAGCGCGACCGACGAAGCACCGTCCGGGAGGGGTCCACCGAGCGCAAGTCCCCACCGGGAGGCCAGCCGCGCGATGAGATCCGGCGTACCGGCGCACCATGCGGCGACCTGGGGACCGAAGCGAGGGACCAGCCGCGCGGTGACGCTCTCCACATCCACCAACAGTCGATTCATACGGGCCAGTGTTCCGCTCACGCGATCCGCGTCCACTGCTTTTCCACCGCGCACCGCCCACCACCCCCCCCACACACAGAAGCCCCAAACCCATCCGCGACCGGCGCGGCACAATGGCCGGATGACCGGCAGACGGACCACCCATCGCACAGCGGACGGCGTCCGCATACCCGGAACCTGGCGCCACGCCTTCATCCGCAACGGAAGCTCCTACTTCCTCACCGACCTCGTCATCTACGCCGACGGGCTCATCGACTGCTGGGGTCTGGTGACCTTCGAGGAGTTCGAGGAGAAGCTCCGGACCGGCTGGGTGGCCACCACGTTCCCGGAAGGCGCCAAGGCGTCCGCGCACGGTCTGGCGCGCTGGACGTTCGGCGAGCCCCGGAGTCAGCTCACGCCCGAGCTGTTCGCCGCCGAGGTCCGCGACACCATCGACCGGCTGAACGGCCGCCCCGACTCGACCGGCCGCTGCCTGGCCGCCGTGGACGTCTTCCTCGCCGAGCGGACCGAGGAGAACCGGACGGCGGCCCGTGACGCCTTCCTGTCCATCCCGGCCTCGAAACGCCGTTACGCCCTGGGGGACATGGACAGCAAGGACTGGCCGCTGCGCGTGCTGGTGGCAGGGCCCGGCGGCGCGACGTACCTGCCGGCCGACCCGCCGGTCACCCAGGCCTCCTACGACAGGGCTCTCGCGTACTTCGAGGACCGGGCCCGTTGGATGGCCGTACGGGACACGCAGGCCCTCGCGGACGGGCCGACGGCTCCCCACAGCACGGCGATCAAGCTCCACCACTCCTTTCCGCGCGAGCCGGAGGACCACCCCGGTCAGCTCGGCCTGCGCAACGACTACCCCGTACCGGTCACCGTGAAGGAGATCGTCTACCCCTCCGTCGCCCACGCCTACTGGGCTCTCTCGGTCGCCGAGCCGGAGGCCCACGACGCGATCGCCGCGGCGGACACCTCGGCCGCAGCACGCAAGCTCGCGGCCGGCGCATCACGCCGCGAGGACTGGGCCCACGTCCGCACCGCCGTCATGACCGGCCTGCTGCGCGCCAAGTACGACCAGCATCCCGAGCTGGCCGAGATCCTGCTGGCGACGGACGACGCCACCCTGATCTACGAAGACGTGGACTCGACCTACTGGGGCGACAGCGGTGGCCGGGGCCGCAACTGGACGGGCCGTCTCCTCGAACTCGTCCGCTCCGAACTCCATCTGCGGGAAGCCGGGCTCTCCGGCCTCTGACCGGATGGCGGGCGTCGACCGGCCTCGGGGAAAAAAGGCGGGTGGCCGCCGGCGACGCATTACACGTCACCGGCGGCCACCCGCCCCGCTCTCACGAGCAGATGTATTAACCGCGGCTCGGCCAGCCGTACGACATGCAAATCCGGGCACGCGTCTTGTAGGGCTCGGGCGTCCGGTCCAGCGTGTAGCCGAGCTTTCCGACGATCTGCCCGTTGATCAGGCAGAGCTCCTTGGTGGGCTCCCAGTTGCAGGACTTCGTGGGATAGTCGCAGGGTCGGGCAGACGCCTGGCTGGCGCCCACGAAGCCGATTCCGGACACCATGACGAGAGCTGCCGCAGCCACACTCACCGAGCGCTTCAAACGGTTCATTTATTCCCCCTGTTGATCCGGCAGCTGGTCAGGCCGCCGTTTTCTTCGGTCAGGTGGACGATAGCTATTCACCGCCACCAGGCGCCAGCCTTTTGAGGATCACTTGAGCTTCATGATCACTTCCATTGGAGGACAGAAAAGGAACGCGATACTTTTCTGCCCCCACCTCGGACCCAACTCCCATGACAGGCAAATCAGTTGGACATCGATGAGGAAAGGGAAGCAAGCACTCCGTTTACCCGCCGAGGCCTGCTCGGTGCGAGGAGCAGGCGTTCGGGACGGAGCGAGGCCTCTACACGACGTTCCAGTGCACTGCATGGCGCATTTCTCTGAATCCCTGAACGGCCGCACCGCATACGATCGAAGCACCTGACCAACTGGCCTCCGCTGCGGCGAAAGCGTTCACCGCAGCCGAGCAAGTCTGCGTGGGTCCCGCCTTTCGCGCGGACCAACCGAATGACCTCGTGCGAGTCGCGCAGCCATACCTGCTGGCCTCGGTCGGTGACGGTCAGCCCGAATTGCGGGCTGCCGGAAGGAACCCATTGACCGTACGCACACGATGACTTTGTGGAAGCTGATTCCTCTAGCTTTCGGCGATCGCGATAAGTTCCGTGAGCGAGTGGATCATCCAGTCGGCAGTCACGCGGACGTGATCGTCGCCGCCCCACAGGCGCCTCCCGTGATGCCCCGGAGCACGCCGAGCCCACAGACTCCTCGGCCGCCGTCTCCGTACCGGATCAGCGCGCCGCCCCCCAGCCCCCGGAAACGGCCCCAGCGCCCGGCCTGGACCACTCCCCCGCCTACCTCGCCCTGGCCCGCCTCGGCCTCAAGGACAACCGCCTGACGTTGTCCGCCGACGACTGCGCGGCCCTGGAAGCGCGGGCGGCCGAGTGGTTCGCCCGGGGCGTCGACGCCGAGTACCTGATCGCCGCGCTCACGGCAGGGTTAGCCGCCCAAGTCGATATCCCGGTCCGGTTCATCCGCCGTCGCCTCACCGACAAGATCCCGCCCCGGCTGCCTTCCGAGCGCCCTTCGCCCGGGGCTCCCGCCCACCGCGTTCTGGTGGAATGCACCGACTGCGGCACCCCCGGCCGCCCCGAGGCCCTCCCCGACGGTCTCTGCCGTCCGTGCCGTGCCGACCACCGGCCGGAGGCGGGTGCGGCCATGCTCCCCGCCACCGGGGCGTCGGCCGAAGCGCCCGACATCGGGGCCTACGTCGCCGGTCTCCGCGACATGCTCAAGGCCCCTTAGAGGTCATCCGGCGTTCGTACCGGCTCGGCTGCCCTGCTTCGGCACCGCACCTCGCGGCGTCCCCGCGCCGTCCAGCACCCCGGACGTCTCCGGTGCCACCGCCGGTTCGGGCTGCGCCTCTGCCGTACGTCCGAGCGCCCGGCGGGCCAGCCTTCCGGCCGCGACCCAGAAGCGGTCCGGCAGGAACACCGCGTCGGCGATGATCATCGCGCCGGAGAACAGCGGCAGACCCATGAGTACCGCGATGCCGATATGCATCCCGAGCAGCATCGTCAGGACCGGGTACTTGAGCCTGCCGAACAGCACGAAAGGGAAAGCGACCTGGAGGAGCACGGTCAGGTAGCCGACGACCGCGATGGCGAGTACCTGCTCGTCCGCCCAGTGCGAGAGCGCGGGCCACGGCTGGAAGAGGTCGAGGTTGAGGACGTAATGCAGCGCGGTTCCGGCTCCCCAGGTGCCGCCCTGGACCTTGTAGAGGCCGGCGGCGCCGTAGAGGAAGCAGACCTGGACGCCGATCACGAGGAGCCGGCAGTTGTGCACTGCCGTGACCAAGGTGACGCGTGCTGCGGCGAGTTGGGGTGGCAGCCCGGGCAGGCGTCGTCGACCGGCGGGGGCGCGGCGGGCCCTCCTGGCGTCCAAGGACCAACGGCGGCCCGATGCCGTGAGGACGAGGTAGAGCGCCATCAGCAGGACGAGGTTGTCGCCGCCGTCCGTCATGAAGATCGACCGCGCGTGGAACGAGGCCACGACGAGCGCGAAGAGCACCGAGACCGCGCGGGTTCGCCAGCCGAGCAGGAACAGGAGGCTGACGACGAGCGCGGCCGCGTAACAGAGTTCGAAGTAGAGGCGACTGTCGGAGAGGGTCAGCACGCTGACCCAGCCGGTCTGGTCGAAGAGCTGCCGGGCCAGGTCCGGTGTCCACGGGGAGCCGGGGCCCCAGATCGCGTCCCGGTGGGGGAACTCGCGCAGCAGGAAGACGAGATAGAGCAGGCCGTATCCGATGCGCAGGACCGATACCGCGTAGAGGGAGAGGGGGCGGTCGGTCAGCAGCGTCCACGCGTGGCGTGCCGCGCCCGTGACCCGTACCAGTGGGCGGGTCGGGGTGACGGCCGACTCGGGCGGACGGGTCGGGGTGACGGCCGTCTCGGTCGGTCGGGGCGGGCCGGTGGTCGGCTCGGGCGGACGGGGCGGGCCGGTGGTCGGGTCAGGCATCGGAGGTCACCTTCCACCAGGGCAGGAGCCGTGTCTCGGCGTTCTTCGCGGCGGTGACGGCGGCGGCGCTGCGGCCACCGTCCGCGCTGCCCTGCGCGGCCACGGGCAGGGTGACCACCCGGAGCTGGATGTTCTCGAACGGCTTGCCGTCCCGTTCCGCCATGCGATCCGCGGCGATGTTCCGCAGGTACCGCTGCATCATCACGGCCCGGTCCGAGCGCGAGAGGTCGTCGCCTCCGTGGAGTTCGACGTACGACGTCCACGACCGGCGCAGCATGTTCTGCGAGGTATGGCTCGGGAAGGCGTTGTGCTCGATGGCGGAGGAGTCCACGGCGGTCAGGTCGACCCAGTCGCCGACCTGGACGGAACCGTCCGGGGCCGTGTGCGCTGTCCGCGCGGAGATCTGCCGGTTGACGGAGTCCGGGTCGGGGGCGAACAGCCGCCAGTTCTGCTCGAAGAGTGGGTAGATCCAGGCGTCCACCTGGGAGTTGAAGCGCTGTGACACCGCATTCGACGGTGCCACGTGCAGGAAGACCAGGCCGATGTGGGTCAGGGCCGTGGCCAGGCAGAGCGCCACGGCGGTGTTGAGGGCTCCTCTGCGTACCTGGCTGCGTACCTGACTGCGTACCTGACTGCTCACCCGGCTGCTCGCCTGACGGCTCACCTGGCCGCGGATCCGGCTGCGGACCTGCGTGTGTTCATGTTCCTTTGCGGCTCCACCCAGCACGTGCCCCGCCCTCTTCTTTCTCGTCGTCCGTCCCGTGGAAGCGTGCGGCGGGGCAGGAGGACATGCCCCGCCGCACGCCGGTCATCCGGCAGCGCGCTTTCCGCGCCCCCGGTCAGCCCTCGTGGTGGCCGGGGCCCTCAGGCTTGTCGCCGTAGCCGCCGTGCTCCTCGCCGGGGCCAGGGCCGTGGTCGCCGGGGCGGCCTTCGCCGTAGCCGCCGGAGTGACCGCCGGTGCCGCCGCCCTTGCCGCCACCGCTGTGGCCGCCGGAGTGGCCGCCGGTGCCGCCGCCCTTGCCGCCGCCGATGACGCCGCCCTTGCTGCCGCCCGAGGTGGTGCCGGCGATGTTCCCGGAGGTGTTGCCGACGGTGTTCCCCGTGGTGGTTCCGGTGGTGGTCGAGCCGCCCGGAGTGCCGCCCGTGGTGCCGCCGGTCAGGACGCCGCCGAGTACGCCACCCAGCACCCCGCCGGTCCCGCCGGTGGTGCCGCCGGTCAGGACGCCGCCGAGTACCCCGCCCAGCACGCCGCCCGTCGTGCCGGTGGTGGTGCCCGTGGTGGTCCCGGTCGTCGTGCCCGTCGTGGTGCCGGTGGTCGTCCCCGTCGTGGTGCCGGACGTGGTGCCGCCGGAGCAGGTGGACCGGGTGATGCGGTTGTTGTCCAGGGTGACCGAGCCGTTACGGGCCAGCGCCCGGCCCTCGATGGTCGCTCCGGTGGTCACGCTGATCGAGGTCAGCGCCAGGATGTTGCCGATGAAGGTCGAGTCCGTACCGAGCGTGGCCGAACTCCCGATCTGCCAGAAGACGTTGCACGGCTGCGCGCCGTTGATGAGGTTGACGCGGCTGGCGGACGCCGTCGTCAGCCCCGAGCCGACCTGGAAGACCCACACGGCGTTGGGGTCGCCCTCGGCGTCGAGAGTGAGCGTGCCGGTGAGACCCAGCGTCGAGGAGGCCGTGTAGACGCCGGGCACCAGCGTCAGGCCCCCGGCGTCCGGCGGCAGCGCGGCGTCCGTGGCCTGGCCGGCCGCGTTGTTGTACGCCACCACCAGGTCGGACTTGGCCTGGAGAGCGACGGCGTCCGCCGAGTGCTGGACCCCGTTCACGAGCCCCGGCGGAAATCCGCTGATGGCCGTTCCCGGGCTGACGCCGACGTCCCCGGTGATCACGGTGGGGCCGGTGTTGGTGACCGACTCCCCTGCCAGCACCGCGAAACTGTCCGCCGTGCCGAGCGGCACGGGCGTGGCGATGGCTACCGCCGGGGACGTCGTCGCGACCACCATGGCTGCGGCAACTGTCGCGGTGAGAGCGGCGGTGAGCCAGGACGAGACAATGCGCCGTACTCCAAGATCAGGAGTTCTGAGCTTCATCAGAAACCGATTTTCTGTGCGAGGCGGCGACTTCCGAGCCGTTCACGGTTTCCCGGAAGCCCTCGTGTTGTCGGCAGCACATTACGCACAGCGGCAGCTATTAAACCCGGATAAATAGTGGCGAGCCGGGCCCTTTTTTCGAGTACTCATTCAGGACTGTCGGAAATTCCAACAAGCCATCCAGGACTACGCGTTCACCTTACACAACGAGAAACGTTTCTCTGTGTTGCAGAAATGTTTACTCGGAAATTCATGCCCCGAAATAAAGAACCGATCAAGAAAGATTCCATCACATGTTCCCGCCGGGCCAGGTGAATCACGGGCCGGCCCGTGCCCGCCGCCGACTGAGAGCCTCTTCGGCGATCATGGGCGGATGAGCAAGGAAACCGAGGAACCCCAGAAACCGCAGATAGCCCAGAAAGCCCGGCGAGCCCAGGAAGCCGCGGATGTGAGCGCTGCGATCGACGGCGAGCTGCGGCTGCTGGACCCCGCCGTACGTCTCTCCCGGTCTGCCGCCGAGGCGCTGCTCGACCCGGAGTTCGTCGAGGTCGGGGCCTCCGGGAAGCGGTGGACGTACGAGGAGATGGTCGCCGCGCTGCCCGGCCTGGACGGCGGAGGTGCGAACGGGCCGCGCTTCGAGCCCTCCGGAATGACCGGGGTGGTACTGGCGCCCGGGCTGGTGCATCTCACGTACGAGACCGTCGTCGGCGGCCACCGGGCCCGGCGGAGTTCACTGTGGCGCAGGCGGGACGGGGAGACGGCCTGGCGGATGTACTACCACCAGGGGACGCCGGTCCCGGGTGGTGAGGGCGCCGGACACTCCTGAGTCCGCGCGGCTCCGAACGAGTGGACCTGGCAGGGCGCGGGCGGCATGCGGCACGGAGGCCCGGGGGCGGGTGGGGCCGTTGCCGTCCGTTCCGCTCCCCCTCCCTCCCCCCACTGCCCGGAAGAGGCACGCCCACATGCGACGCTCCCCCGCTCGACGTCCGTTCGCCGCGATGCTGCTCGCGGCGTCCACGCGAGCGGCGTCGGCAACACGGTCACCGGTGAGCCGATGTCCGCCGACACCCGTGTATCCGGATCGGCAGTGAGACCAAGACGTTCACCGTCACCGCGCTGCTCCAACTCGTCGACGACAAGCTCGTCAAGCTGGACGACCCGATCTCCCGTTACGTCTCCGGCGTGCGCGACGGCGACCGGATCACGCTCCGCCAGCTCGCCGGGATGCGCGGCGGTCTGTTCCCGTACACCGCCGACGCCGACGAGAGGATCGGGCACAACGGTTCCCTGCCGGGGTACGAGACCGTGACCGTCTACCTGCCCGCGCGGAAGGCCACCATGGTCATCATGATCAACACGGACTCCCTCAGCGGCGGCCAGGAGCCGTCCACGCTGCTCGCCCGCGCGGTGACGCGGATCGCCACCCCGGACCACGTCTACGACGGCAGCGCCTCCCAGGGGCGTAACACCCCCTGAGGTCAGGGGCCCGGCAGGAATACGGCAGGCGCCACTCAGGGCCCCGTCAGCGGTGGTGCGGCCGGCGCGCGCAGGCCCAGGTGGTCGCGCGGGTCGGTGACGGCGTCCGGGTGGGCGGCCAGCAGGCGGGTGGCCGTCGGCAGCGGCATGCGGACCACCACCGGGCGGGGCAGCGTCAGTTCGCGCTCCGCCACCGTCGTACGCGATGTGCGCACCCGGTCCGTCACCCGCGCCACCACCCGTACGTCCAGCGTGAATTGCACCAGCACCGACGCGAACTTCGGCTTGTGCAGCGGCATCGAGCCCGCGCCGTGCGCCGCCGCGCCGCTCGCCGAGCCCGCGCCGCCCGTGTTGCCCATCAGCTGGTTGAGGCGGAACTCGTCGGCGTTCAGCACTCCGGCGCCGAGGAGTCCGCGCGCCTGCCGGCCCTGTTCGGCCGCGCTCTGGCCTTCGCCCTGGGTGGGGCGGGGTGCTCCCAGGTGGCTCTGGGCGACCGTCTCGAACGTCATCTTGTCCCCGGCGCCCAGCACCCTGCCCGCCCGCAGCCGCGCGTGCACCGAGGCCTGGAGGTCCTGGCCCGACGCCCCGCTCGCGTGCACCGGCGGCAGCTCCGCCCCGGCGTTGGTGAGCAGCGGCAGGGCCGAGATCAGCCACTCGGTGGAGACCGCCTCGCCGAGGGTGTAGGCGGCGGCCTGGCCCTTCTGCCGGAAGCGGTCGCCGCCGCCCGCCGCCCGTACCGCCGTGTTCACCAACTCCCGTACGCGCGGCGCTCCCTGGAAGCCGTTCACCTGGGACTCCATCGGCAGCGGCACCCCGTCGGCCCGCCAGGCGCCCAGCCCGGCCGGGTCGCCGGCCGGCCTGTCCGACGGGGCGCGCTCGGGGGCGCGGCGCGGGGCGGTCACCCGGCGCAGCGCCGTGAGGTCGCTCTCCAGGATCCGGTGGACCAGCGACGTACGGCCCGTGGCGGCGAACGCCAGTCGGCGGTCCCCCTTGTGGAGTTCGAGGGTGGCGATGACCGGCACCCGCATCTTCGCCGACTTCGCCGTCTTCGCCTCCGCGACCGTCTTCATCCCCAGCTGGCCCCGCGCGGCCTCGCCCCGGCGGCGTCCGGAGCCCGAGGCGACACCGAGGCCGGCGGCGGCCCCGGCGCTCTTGACCTGCCCCGCCCCGCCGTCCGGTTTGCCGGAGCCCGCGAGGACGCCCTCCACGCCGGTGGTCGCTCCCTCGTCGTGCGAGGTGGCCTGCTGGGCGACCGCCGAGGTGATGTACTCCATGTCCCGGCCGTCGTCCGCCGCCCCCTCCCAGGAGCCCGCCCCGACCCGGTCCACCTTGAACACCGCCCAGTACGGCGTCCTGCGGCCGTCCAGCAGCTCCACGGTGACGCCGCCGTCCATGGCGCTGCCCAGCAGTCCGGTGGAGCCGTCCCGGTCCAGGACCCGTAGCAGGCGCTGCACGTTGTCGTTGCGGTCCCGCAGCTGCCGGCGGGGCAACAGGTCGTCTGCCAGGTCCTGTTGACCGGTACGCGCGAGGGTGCCGCGCAGTCGTTCCAGCAGGGGCACGAAGTCCGGCAGGTCCTCGATCATGCCGAAGCCGAGCGGCAGATCGCGGGCGAGGGTCGGTCCCGGGCGGGCGGCCGGGCCACCGGACGCGGACGCCGAGGCCGAGGTCGAGGTCGAGGCCACCGCTGACGTGGACGCCTCCGCCGGTGGTGCCGCCGACGTCGCCGATGTCGCCGACGTCGATGCCTCCACATCCAGCTTCAGCGCCTTCCGCGCCGACTCCGGCAGGTCCACCCCCGCCGCCCGCAGCTGCTCCGCCGTCAGCCACACCGCGGCCGCGCCCGGCAGGGTCCGGGCCGCGTTGGCCACGTACGGGCCGCCGCCGGTGACCTTGACCTCCGCGACCATCGTCACGAGCAGATCGCACCGTACGAGATACAGCGGGGCCTTCTTGGGGGTGTGGGCGTTGCGCTCCACGGTTCCCGACACGGTGGCGGCCTCACTGTCGCCCCGGCTCGTCGTGCGGTACCCCGACAGGCTCTCGCCGACCCGCCACTCGGCCCCGTTCTGCACACCGGTGGCGCCGACCTGGACCGTGGTGGAGGTGCCCTCCCCCTGCTGTCCGCCGGCCTGGTGGCCGCCCAGCACGAAGGTCTCGGTGCCGGGCCCCGCCGCCTCGTGCACCAGCTGCGGGGCGGCCAGCGCCAGCCGGGTGCCCACCGCACCGTTCAGCGCGGCCAGCCGGCGCGGGTAGCGCAGGTTCTTCACCACCCAGCCGGAGGACGCGGCCTGCCGGAGCGCGGCCGTGATCGCCCGGGGGCTGAAGCGTTCCTCGACCGCCAGCCGGGGGGCCAGGCCCTCCGCGGCCAGCGCCGGGTCCTGGCGGCCCGCCCGGCCCCGGGCGGCGGCCCGGGACAGCAGGGCCAGGGCGAGGTCGCGGACGGGCTGCCCGTCGCCGATGGTCTCCACCAGCTGCCAGTCCCGTACGAGCTGCCCGGTGGCCGGGGCCGGGGCCGCCCGGGACAGGTCGCCGATGCCCGCCGCGCCGACGGCCCGCTCCGGTCCTGGGGCCTGATCGGCGCCCGCGTCCAGCCGCGCCTTCTCGTCCGTGCCGACGGTGAACTCGGACGGCGTCAGCAGCCGCACGTCCTGCTCCTCCATATGCAGCCCGGACAGCAGCTTGGCCTCCGGCGCGTCCCGGCCGGGGCCGCCCGGGGTCATGGCGCGGGCCAGCTTGCGCTGCCGTGAGGTCATGGTGACGTCCACGTTCAGGCGCAGCGCCGCCCCGAACGCGCTCGCCTTCTCCGATCCGTTGGTGAGGACGTCGGTACGGGTGGTGGGGCCGCCCTGGTTGCGGCGGGAGCCGGAGCTCTGCCGTTCGTAGCGGGCCGAGCCGGTGAGGACGCCGGGCACCAGCCGGGCCTGGGCCAGCACCATGCCGCCGATGGAACGCGAACTGCTGCGCCCGCTCTGCGCGTTGGCGGCGACACCGGAATGGGCGCGCACCAGCCAGTCGTCGATGTCGCCGAGGTGGGTCGCCTCGCCCAGGTCGCCGTGGACGCGCAGCTGTACGTCATGGGAGTGCATCGCGGTCTTGCGGCGCAGCCGGACCCGGATGCCGGTGGAGAGCAACTGGTCCTTGTTCACCCGCAGGTTGGCCTCGGAGAGGGCGGCCATCAGCTCGCGGTGGTTGGTGCGCTGCGCCTCGTCCTCCTCCCTGCTGAGGCCCGCCGGGGGCGCGGTGACCCCGAAGGCGGGCAGATAGCCGGTCAGCCGGGGGTCGGTGGCGAACAGCTCCTGTACGGCCTTCAGCATGGGCGCGGTGTCGAGCCGGCCGAGCGTGACGCTCGATCCCATCGCGCCGAAGGGCAGGTGGCGTTCGTTATCCGAGGCCCCCGCGCCTTCTTCGGCATCCGCGGCGGGGTCCGCCTGCTGCGGCTCCGGTCTCTTGATGAACTCGTCCGCCGTCACCCCGGGCGGCAGCGGCAGCCCCAACTCCTGTGCCTCGTCGGCCCGCAGCCCGACCCACACCCGCATCGCGTGGGTGGCCTCCCGTGCCTCCGGGCGCAGGATCGCCCGGACCGACCGGGGCCCGGTGCCCTCCACGGTGAACCGCACGGTCCCGAGATACAGCACCTTCTCGCCGCGCACCTCCGCGCCCTGGCGGCTGGAGACGGTCTGCTCGTTGACGCTGAAGCGGGCCTTGCGGGCGGCGGCGACCGGCATCGCGGTGGCCCGCACCACGGCCGCGTTGGCCGCGGCCCCGACCCCGATCGCCGGGCCGATGCCGCCCGCGACGGCGCGGCCCTTGCCCGCCGATTCGGTCGCGGTGTGCTGGGCGTGCTGGTGTGTACGCAGCTGGGTCTTCCCGGTGCCCCAGGCCGGGGAAAGGCCGGTGACGTCGGCGCGCATGCGGTAACTGCCCGCGCTGCTGCCGTCCTTGGAGTACAGGTCGTCGCCGGTGACGCCGCTGCCCAGCAGCCGGGGCAGGTCCTCCAGCACGGTCGCGGTGGCGGTCGCCTCGTACAGCCGGGAGCGGCCGGGGGCGCCGGGTGCGGTCAGGGAGGGGTGCAGGACGGAGGCGACCGCGTCGAACAGGCCGCCGCCGCCCTGGTGCGGCCCCTCGGTGTCGGAGACGGCGACCGGGGCCAGCGAGTCGGCCAGCGCGACCCGGCGCGCGAGGCCGTCGTCCACCGGCCGCGGCCGCTCCGGCGCCCCGGTGCCGGCCGGGATCAGGTGCTCGGTGGGCACCCGCTGGGTGAGGCCGCCCGAGCCCCGGAAGGTCTGCTCCTCGCCGCCCGCCTGGGGCCGGATCCGTACGACGTACACCACCCTGCGTGCCACCTCCACCGAGCCCATGTCGCTGCGCAGTACGCGGGGTTCGGCCACGCCGCGCTGGGCGCGGGAGTCCCGCGAGGACTGCCAGGGCTGGACGCTCCCGGTCGCCGCGCCGCCCAGCCACAGCCCCGGCGCGACCGGGGCGAGCCCGAAGGCCGTGCCGCCCACGCCGGTGCTGGAGGAGTTGCCGGCCGTTCTGCTCGCGGTGGCCCCGCTGTTGTGCTGGACGTCGACCTTGGTCTCCTTGCCCTCGGCCTCGTCCACGGCGGCGAGCGGCGCCCCGCCCGGGTCCGGCGCGGCCGACGGCAGGTCGGCGGCCGGGTGGAAGGTGGGCGGCCGGTCGTCGGGGGCGGGCGCGATGCGCACGGTGACGTCGAACCCGTCGCCGCCCTGCGCGCCCTCCACCGCGAACGCGCGGCCCCGGCCGAAGAACGACTCGGGCCGCCCGGCCAGTTCGGCGGCGATGCCGGCCACCGTGCCGCCGCCGTGGCCCACGACGGCCGCGACGGCGCTGCTCACGAACTCCTGCCCGGTCAGCCCGTACGCGGTCGACAGTCCGCCCGCCTCCAGGTCCATCAGGTACGGCGGCAGCACGAGCCCCTGCTCGGCCCGCTCGTCGATGACCGGCGGCGGGGCGACGGGCCGCTTCCCGCGGCGCAGCGCCCGTGTGGTGGCCTCGTTGCCCAGCATCCGCTGCAGAGGCATCAGGCCGCCGGGACCACCGCCGAAGACGCCCGGACCGGCCGGAAGCCCTGCCCGACGTGCCTGCTCGACATCCCCGGCCACGTCCCGCGCGCCCTCGGGCCTGCCCCCGCCGTTGCTCTCCGACCTCTCCCGCTGGCTCCGCACGGCACCAACGTAGCCAGCGGCACGACGGCCCAAGGCCGTTCGGGAGGCCGTACGGAGGATGGCCGCCGACTCCTCATCCGCGCGCCAACTCCCGTACATCTGGCGCCCGGTTGCCGGAGGCCGTCGGTCCATGCTCCCGGGGCCCGAGCGGCCGCGCTGACAGCCGAGGTGGAGTTCGTCACGGGGGCACCTGTCGGGCCAACGACCCTACTCCGGCGGCTGGCTGTACCTCTCCATCGTCGCCTTGCTCGTGGACCGGTCCACGAGCCGCAGTTCCCAAGGGCCGG
Source organism: Streptomyces sp. SID14515 (assembly GCF_010548505.1). Taxonomy (NCBI): domain Bacteria; kingdom Bacillati; phylum Actinomycetota; class Actinomycetes; order Kitasatosporales; family Streptomycetaceae; genus Streptomyces; species Streptomyces sp. SID14515. Next base: position 92,929 of record NZ_JAAGMH010000085.1, read on the forward strand.
TGTTCACGTCGAAGTCCTTGCCGAAGCCGACCCACTTCCCGGCCATGCGCCGTCCGGTCGGCTCGACCAGCAGTTGAACGGCCCCGTGGTAGCGGGCCCCGTGGTAGTAGCCGTCTGCGGCAGTCTGCTCGACCCATGTACCGGTGACCACGTTGCGATCAACAGTCAGGTCCAGCGTGAGCGGGCTGTCCGGGTTGCTGCTCGCCCCGGGCAGACTCTGAACGGTCAGCCGATTACCGTGCTGGACGATCACTACGTAGTGCTTGCCCTCGTATGCGTCGCCCCGTCCCGAAGAGAAGTACTCGTAGCGGCTGAGCCACACCCCCGAGAACATCTCCTCACCCCCCTGCGCAGCGGGCTGCGCTCCTACAGCGGTATACGCGCCACCAGTTGCAGCGGTCTCCACGTCATGTCCTCCCTTCCCGTCTGTGTGGACTCGTGCCGTCGGCATCGGCAGGGCGAACCCCAGTGCCTCGACCGGTCGGCCAGTGACCCGTTCTAAGGCCCTGGCGTAGACGCCCCGAGGCGTCTTGCTGATGCCGGACTCCCAGCGCTGCACCAGCCGCTTGGAAGCCTCGTTCGGCTCCCCCAGTTCCGCACCGGCCCGGCGGAGCGCCTTGGCGAAATCGTCTTGGCTCAAGCGCAGGCCGATACGCACGGCCCGCAGCACATCATTCGGCACCACGGCGGTCGTCGTCATGACGTCAAAGCTAGACCGAACAGCTATGCAATGACACCGGTTTGACGCCCTGGAGGGTGTCTTTGACACCCCACTGCGTGACACCCGGGTGACGCCCGGAACGTCGTCGTTCCGACCGCCCGGCGGCGGGAACATCGCTTCACGAGCAGGATGGGGCAGCGGAAGGCGACCCATGACCGTGCGGGTGATTCGCGACTCCGGCCAGACGTTCGGCTCTGAAGTGGTCCACCTCAGCGGCAGCGCCGAGAAGCCGTTGCCCTCCACACACGACCTCTGCCGCCTGCCCTCCTGCAAGTGCGCCCGACGCTCCTCACAGACCAGGAAGGCACAGACGTGACGATCACCGAAACGACGAAGACCGCGTACGACCTCATCACTCCGGAACTGAGGGCCGACCTCATCACCATGGTCCGCGAGGACTCCTGGCCGGAGATGACCGACGACCAAGGCGAGCGCGGCGTCGACCAGGTGGCGGCCTTCCTCGCCGTCGCCGCCAACGCCACGGAGAGGACCACGCCCAGCCTCCGTGTGGACCTCTTCTGGCACGCGCTCGTGCTCCACACCAAGCATTACGCCGAGTTCTGCGACGCGCTCGGCGGCGGGTTCATCCACCACGTCCCCGACCGCGACAGCGGCCACAACCCGGCCGAGGGCCGGGCCGCGATGCGTCGAACGGCCACGTTGATCCGGTCGGCCGGCTTCGACGTGGACCCGGAGTTCTGGCCGATCGACGGCGCGGCTGACTGCACCCAGAGCTACGCGGGCTGCTCCGACAGCCCCGTCGCCAAGTAGCTCCGGCACAAGCGGAGCGACCGACCCGCCAAAGCTTCGGCCGCCCGGTATCGTGCCGGGCGGCTGTCGCCGTGGACGAGAACGGACAGGTCGTGACTGACACTCGCAGCACCGCATGGGACACGTACTCGCAGAGCAAGCCCCAGCGTCGGAACACCAACGCCAAGGGCGAGACCACGTGGTTCAACTGGACCCAGTACCCGGACCACGGCCCCAGGGCTGACGTGCTCGGTCTCAACCCGGGAGACCGCGTGCTCGATCTCGGGTGCGGGTCCGGTGGGAACGCCGCTCACCTCGCAACGCTCGGCATGAAGTCCGTCGGCATCGACCTCTCCGCCAAGCAGCTCGACAAGGCACGCGAGCGGTGGCCGGGCGTGGACGGGATGGAACTCCACCAGGCCGACGCCCTCACCTACCTCGGGGACACATGCACGGTCTTCGATGCGGTCTACAGCGTGTTCGGCGCTGCCTGGTTCACCGACCCAGGCCTACTGCTGCCGGTCGTCCACGCAAGCCTCAAGCCAGGTGGCGTGTTCGCCTTCTCCCAGCGGCCCGCGGTTGAAGGGTGCTACGGCTGCCAGGCGTCATACATCCCGCGCGGGCCCGAAGAAGACCCCGCTGTCGTCAAGCGGTGGGACTACGCACTCGACGAGTGGGCGCTGATTCTCAAGGAACACGGCTTCATGGACGTGTCAGCGTCCGTGCTTGCCCCGCCCCCGGGAGGTCGGCGCACAGGCACCTTGTTCGTCCGGGCGCTCAAGGAGACCAGGGCAGGGTACTGACCTGAAGGGGCCGCCAAGGCTCACCCCAACCCCTCCTCCACCAGCGTCGCCCACTGCGCCACCACCCGCGCCCGCCGGGCGGTGTCGTCGGTGAGGAGGTTGGCGAGGCCGAGGCCGCGGGCCATGTCCAGCAGGCCCTGGACCGTTTCGCGGGCGCCGGGGCGGGACTCGTCGGCGCCCAGGAGTTCGACGGCGATGCGGTGGGTCTCGCGGCCCACCCGCGCCTCCAGCTCCGTGACGCGCGGGCGGAGTTGGGCCTCGTTGGAGGCGGCCACCCAGAGCTGGAGCGCGGCCCGGAACAGGGGGCCGGTGTAGAGGTCGACGAGGGCCGCGACCACCTCGGCGCGGCCCTGGACGGGCAGGGCGCGCAGGGCGGCGGAGCGTTCCTCGGCGACGTACTCCACCGCGCCCGTGAACAGGTCCTCGCGGGTCGGGAAGTGGTGCTGGGCCGCGCCGCGCGAGACGCCGGCGCGCTCGGCGACGACGGAGACGGTGGAGCCCGCCCAGCCGTGTTCGGCCAGGCAGGCCACCGCGGCCTCCAGGAGCCGCTGCCGGGTCGCCCGGCTGCGGTCCTGCTTGGGCGTGTGCGTAGCCCTGGAGGTGGAGGAGGTCATCGCACCCACGCTGGGTCCCGTCGTTCCAGGAAGGCCGTCATCCCCTCCCTCGCCTCGTCGGAGGCGAACAACGCGGCGGAGCGGGCGATGAGGTCTTCGGCGTACTGGTCGAAGCTCCTCAGCACCGTAGCCGTGACCAGCTCCTTCGATGCGGCCAGCCCCTGCGGTGAGGCCCGGCGCAGGCCGTCCAGGACCGGGACGAGCGCCTTGTCCAGGTCCACGTCACCGGCGGCCACCGTGACCAGCCCGATCCGCGCCGCCTCCGCCGCGTCGAAGCGCTCACCGGTGAGGTAGTAGCGGTTCGCCGCCGTACGGTCCAGGCGCGGGAGCAGCGTGAGCGAGATGACCGCCGGGGCCAGGCCGAGGCGGGACTCCGTGAGGGCGAAGGACGACGCCTCGCCCGCCACCCCTATGTCGCACGCCGCGAGCAGGCCGAGACCGCCCGCCCGGACATGGCCGTCGACCCGGGCCACCACCGGTTTCGGCAGCGCCACGATTTCCCGCATCAGGCCCACGAACGCCGCCGGGTCCGGCGGCGCCTTCAGGTCCGCCCCGGCGCAGAACGTCGACCCCGTGTGGGCCAGCACCACCGCCCGTACGGTGTCGTCGGCGGCACAGCCCGCCAGGGCCTCGCGCAACTCCGCCACCAGCGCCGCCGAGAGCGCGTTGCGGTTGGCCGGGGAGTCCAGGGTCAGTGTGGTGATGCCCCGGTCCCGGGATGTGGCGATCAGGGTCACTTCTCCTCCGATGGTCCCGAACGATCCGTCTTCTCTCGGTCGCGCAGCTCGCGCCGGAGGATCTTGCCGGACGCCGCCCGGGGCACCGTGGCGATGAACTCGGCCTGCCGCACCTTCTTGTACGGGGACACCCGCTCGGCGACGTACGCCATGACGTCGTCCTCCGTCAGGCCGTCCGCCGCCGGGCCCCGGACCAGGAACGCCTTCGGGACCTCGTTGCCCTCGGCGTCGTACACCCCGATCACCGCCGCGTCCGCCACCTGCTCATGGGTCAGGAGCAGGGCCTCCAGCTCGGCGGGGGCCACCTGGTAGCCCTTGTACTTGATCAGCTCCTTGACCCGGTCGACGACGTACAGCCAGCCGTCCTCGTCGGTCCGGCCGACGTCGCCCGTGTGCACCCAGCCGTCCGCGTCGATCATGTCGGCGGTGGCGTCGGGGCGGCCCAGGTAGCCCTTCATCACCTGCGGGCCCCGGATCAGGATCTCGCCGTCCGCGCCCGGCTCGGCGTCCTTCGCCGGGTCCTCCAGCGACACGATCCGCATCTCGGTGCCCGGCAGCAGCTTGCCGACCGTGCCCGGCGGCGGCTGCTCGACCGAGAGCGGCACCACGTGCGTCCCCGGCGACAGCTCCGTCATCCCGTACGCCTGCCGCACCGGCGGCACGCCCAGCCGGGCCGAGCAGGCGGCGGCCAGATCGGCGTCGAGCGGGGCGGCGGCGCTGACGATGTACTGGAGCGAGGACAGGTCGTACTCCCCCACCAGCGGGTGCTTCGCCAGCGCCAGCACGATCGGCGGTGCCACGTACAGGCCGGTGATCCGGTGCGTCTGGATGGCCTCCAGGAACTGGGCCAGGTCGAAGCGGGGCAGGACGACGACCGTCGAGCCGCAGCGCAGCGGGACGTTCATCAGGGCGGTGAGGCCGTAGATGTGGAAGAAGGGGAGGACGGCCAGGATGCGGTCGCCCTCGCCCATGGGGATGAACGGTCTCAGCTGCTCCAGGTTGGTCGCGATCGAGCGGTGCGTGAGCATCACGCCCTTGGGCGTGCCCGTCGTGCCGGAGCTGTACGGGAGGGCCGCGACGTCCTCGCCGGGGTCGATCGCGATCTCCGGTTCGGGGGCCGTGGAGGACAGCATGTCCAGGATGGAGGTGTGGCCCTCCGCCTGGTCGCAGACGTAGATCTCCTTTACGCCGCCGGTCAGTTCGGCCGCCCGGCGGGCCGTCGCCAGGAGCGGTGAGACCGTGACGATCCACTTCGCGCCGCTGTCGGCGAGTTGCTTGGCGAACTCCTCGGGCGTGGCCAGCGGGTGGACGGTGGTGACGGAGGCCCCGGCGCGGGTGGCCCCGTAGAAGACCGCCGGGTAGGCGATGGTGTTCGGGCTGTGCAGGGCGAGGACGTCGCCCTTCCTGAGCCCCGCCTCGGCGAGCGCGGCGGCGATGCGCCGGTGGAAGCCGTCGAGCTGGGCGTACGTGAGGGAGGCGCCGTTCGTCCCGTCGATCAGGGCGACGGTGTCACCGAACCGGGCGGCCTCGCCGAGGACCGCGTCGTGGATGGGCGTGTCGAGGGCCGGTACGTCTGCGTACTCGCTGCGGAACACCATGGCGGTCCCCTGTCGTCGCGGCTTCCCGCGCCGCCTGGACGGAGGCGCGGGACGCCGTGCGGGTGTGGAGGGTCAGAATCACCCCTGTGGGGGAGGGATGGGGAGAGGTCGGACAGCGCGAAAAACTCACGGCCCGGTCTAGTACGACTTCGGCAGGCCCAGCGTCTGGTGCGAGACGTAGTTCAGGATCATCTCGCGGCTGACCGGGGCTATCCGGGCCACCCGGGACGCGGTGATCAGGGACGCGAGGCCGTATTCGCGGGTCAGGCCGTTGCCGCCGAGGGTGTGCACGGCCTGGTCGACGGCCTTCACGCACGCCTCTCCGGCCGCGTACTTCGCCATGTTCGCCGCCTCGCCCGCCCCGATGTCGTCGCCCTCGTCGTAGAGCCGGGCCGCCTTCTGCATCATCAGGCGCGACAGCTCCAGGTCGATGTGCGCGGTGGCGAGCGGGTGCGCGATGGCCTGGTGGGAGCCGATGGGCTCCTTCCAGACCTGGCGGGTACGGGCGTAATCGACGGCCCGGGAGAGGGCGAAGCGGCCCATGCCGATGCCGAACGCGGCCGTCATGATCCGTTCGGGGTTGAGCCCGGCGAAGAGCTGGAGCAGGCCCGCGTCCTCGTCGCCGACGAGCGCGTCGGCGGGCAGGCGTACGTCGTCCAGGACGAGCTCGAACTGCTTCTCGGGGGCGTGGAGTTCCATGTCGATCTGGTTCCGGCCGAAGCCCTCGGCGTCGCGCGGGACGATGAAGAGGCAGGGCTTCAGCTTTCCCGAGCGGGCGTCCTCGGTGCGGCCGACGATCAGCGTGGCGTCGGCTATGTCGACGCCGGAGACGAAGACCTTGCGGCCGGTCAGCACCCAGTCGGTTCCGTCGCGGCGGGCGGTGGTGGTGATGCGGTGCGAGTTGGAGCCGGCGTCCGGTTCGGTGATGCCGAAGGCCATGGTGAGGCTGCCGTCGGCGAGGCCCGGCAGCCACTGCCGCTTCTGTTCGTCCGTGCCGAAGCGGGCGATGACCGTGCCGCAGATCGCGGGCGACACGATCATCATCAGGAGCGGTGAGCCCGCCGCACCCAACTCCTCCAAGACGATGGACAGTTCGGCCATGCCGCCGCCTCCGCCGCCGTACTCCTCGGGGAGGTTCACCCCGAGGTAGCCGAGCTTCGCGGCCTCCGCCCACAGCTCGTCGGTGTGGTTGCCCTCGCGGATGACGGTGGTCATGTAGTCGCGCCCGTACCGCTTTCCGAGGGCGGCGACGGCGGCCCGCAGTGCCTGGTGCTCTTCGGTTTCGAGGGCGGTGTGTGCGGTGCTCATGCGGTCTCCTCCGGTACGGGAACGGGTACGGGGGTGGCGGCCGGGTCCTCCTGGACCACGGCGAGCAGCGCGCCGACCTCGACCTGATGGCCGGGGGCGGCGTGCAGGGCGGTGAGGGTGCCGGCGGCGGGGGCGAGAATGCGGTGCTCCATCTTCATCGCCTCCAGCCAGATCAGCGGCTGCCCGGCCTCGACGGGAACCCCGGCGGCCAGGCCCTCCGCGAGGCGGACGACGGTCCCGGGCATCGGGGCGAGCAGGGAGCCGGGCGCGGTGTGGGTGGCGGGGTCGGTGAAGCGGGGCAGGGCGGTAAAGGTGTGCGAGGCGCCGGTGGTGTCCACGTGGATCCGGTCGGCGTGGGCGCTGATGGCGAAGTGCCGTGTCACGCCGTCCACTTCGAGGGTGACGCGGTCGGGCGCGGCGGCCAGGACCCGGATGCCGGGGGCGTCGTACGGTTCCGGGGAGCCGGTGCGCCCGGTGCGGTAGGCGACCTCGTGTTCGGTGCCGTCGGGTTCGCTTCGGTAGCGCTTGTGCTGGGGCCCCGAGGGCACGTTGCGCCAGGCCCCGAGGCGGGTGGGGGCGGGGCCGCCGGGCGTGGTGGTGTTGCGTACGGCCGAGGCCAGGGCGGCGGCGAGGGCGGCGGTGGCGGGGTCGCCGCTCCCCGGCCCGGTGAGATCGGCCAGGTGCCGGTCGTAGAACCCGGTGTCCAGGCGCGCCGCCGCGAAGTCCGGGTGGCGCAGCGACCGTACGAGCAGCTCGCGGTTGGTGACCGGGCCGTGGATCCGGGCCCGCTCCAGCGCGCGGGCGAGCAGCCGGACGGCCTCGGCGCGGGTCGGGGCGTAGGCGATGACCTTGGCGAGCATCGGGTCGTAGTGCACGCCGATGCTGTCGCCGCCGGTGTACCCGGTGTCCAGGCGCAGGCCCGGCGCGTCCGGCACCTCCAGTACGTGCAGGGCGCCGGTCTGCGGCTGCCAGTCGCGGGCCGGGTCCTCGGCGTAGAGCCGGGCCTCGACCGCGTGGCCGGATGCCTCCGGGGGCGCGGCCGAGGGCAGCGGTTCGCCCTCCGCGACGCGCATTTGCAGGGCGACCAGGTCGAGCCCGAACACGGCCTCCGTGACCGGGTGTTCGACCTGGAGGCGGGTGTTCATCTCCAGGAAGTACGGCCGGCCGTCGGCGGAGACCAGGAACTCCACGGTGCCCGCGCCCCGGTAGCCCACGGCACGGGCCGCCGCCACCGCCGCCTCGTGGAGCCGGGTGCGCAGGGCCTCGTCCAGGCCGGAGGCCGGGGCCTCCTCGATGACCTTCTGGTGGCGGCGCTGGAGCGAGCAGTCGCGGGTGCCGAGCGCCCACACGGTGTCGTGCTCGTCGGCCATCACCTGGACCTCGACGTGCCGGCCGCGTTCCACGTACGGCTCGGCGAAGACCTCGCCGTCACCGAAGGCCGACGCCGCCTCGGCGGCAGCTGCCAGCAACTCACCAGGCAGCGCGTTGAGTTCGCGGACGATCCGCATACCACGTCCGCCGCCGCCCGAGGCCGCCTTGAGCAGCAGCGGCAGATCGTCCTCGCCCGCCGTCGCCGGGTCCACGGGGGCCAGCAGCGGCACCCCGGCCCCGGCCATCAGCTCCTTGGCCCGGGTCTTGGACGCCATCAGCTCGATGGCCTTCACCGGCGGGCCCACCCACACGAGCCCCGCGTCCTGCACGGCGGCGGCGAAGGCGGCGTTCTCCGAGAGGAAGCCGTAGCCGGGGTGCACGGCGTCCGCCCCGGCGGCCCGCGCGGCGGCCACGACGAGGTCGCCGCGCAGATAGGTGTCGGCTGGCGACGACCCCGGCAGCCGTACGGCGAGGTCCGCCTCCCGTACGTGCAGGGCCTCCGCGTCCGCGTCGGAGTACACGGCGACCGTGGTGATGCCCAGGTCGCGGCAGGTGCGGAAGATCCGGCAGGCGATCTCGCCCCGGTTGGCGACGAGCAGGGTATGGATCACGTCACTCCTCATGGGCGGGTCACATCCGGAAGACGCCGAAGCCGCCGCGGGCGCCCTCGACCGGTGCGGTGTGGATCGCGGACAGGCACATGCCGAGGACGGTCCGGGTGTCGCGCGGATCGATGACCCCGTCGTCGTACAGCCGCCCGGACAGGAACATCGGCAGCGACTCCGCCTCGATCTGCTGCTCCACCATGGCGCGCAGTCCGGCGTCCGCCTCGTCGTCGTACGGCTGCCCCTTCGCGGCGGCCGAGGCGCGGGCGACGATGGACAGCACACCCGCGAGCTGCTGCGGGCCCATGACGGCGGACTTGCTGCTGGGCCAGGCGAAGAGGAAGCGCGGGTCGTAGGCGCGGCCGCACATGCCGTAGTGCCCGGCTCCGTAGGACGCGCCCATCAGGACCGACAGATGCGGGACCTTCGAGTTCGCCACCGCGTTGATCATCATCGCGCCGTGCTTGATGATGCCGCCCTGCTCGTACTCCTTGCCGACCATGTAGCCGGTGGTGTTGTGGAGGAAGAGGAGCGGAATGTCACGCTGGTTGGCGAGCTGGATGAACTGGGCCGCCTTCTGCGACTCCTCACTGAACAGCACCCCCTGCGCGTTGGCGAGGATCCCGACCGGATAGCCGTGCAGCCGCGCCCACCCCGTCACCAGGCTCGTCCCGTAGAGCGGCTTGAACGCGTCGAAGTCCGAGCCGTCGACCAGCCGGGCGATGACCTCGCGCGGGTCGAACGGTGCCTTCAGATCGCCCGGAACGATGCCGAGCAGCTCGTCCTCGTCGTACTTCGGCGGCTCGGCCGGTCCCGGATCTGCGTGTGCTTTACGCCAGTTGAGGCGGGCGACGATACGGCGGGCCTGGCGGATCGCGTCCTGCTCGTCGACGGCGAAGTGGTCGGCGAGCCCGGAGGTACGGGCGTGCATCTCGGCCCCGCCGAGCGACTCGTCGTCGCTCTCCTCGCCGGTGGCCATCTTCACCAGGGGCGGTCCGCCGAGGAAGACCTTGGACCGCTCCTTGATCATCACGGTGTGATCGGACATGCCGGGCACATACGCGCCGCCGGCCGTCGAGTTGCCGAACACGACGGCCACGGTGGGGATTCCGGCGGCGGAGAGCCGGGTGAGGTCCCGGAACAGCGCCCCGCCCGGGATGAAGATCTCCTTCTGGGACGGCAGATCGGCCCCGCCCGACTCCACCAGGCTGATGACGGGGAGCCGGTTGGCGAAGGCGATCTCGTTGGCGCGCAGGGCCTTCTTCAGCGTCCACGGGTTGGAGGCTCCGCCGCGTACGGTCGGGTCGTTGGCGGTGATCAGGCACTCGACGCCCGCCACCACCCCGATCCCGGTGACGAGCGAGGCCCCGACCGCGTACTCGCTGCCCCAGGCGGCCAGCGGCGACAGCTCCAGGAACGGGGTGTCGGGGTCGACGAGCAGCTCGATCCGCTCCCGCGCCGGAAGCTTGCCGCGCTTGCGGTGCCGGGCCACGTACTTCTCGCCGCCGCCCGCGAGCGCCTTGGCGTGCTCGGTCTCCAGCTCGGCGAGCTTGGCCAGCAGGGCGGCGCGATGGGCGGCGTAGTCGGGGCCGTCGGTGTCGAGCGCGGTGGGCAGGACGGTCATGCGGTCACCTCCGGGAGGGGGACGCCTTCCAGCAGCGGCACGGGCACGGGGAGCCACCGGGACCGCAGCCACTCCCCCACCGCCTTGGCCTGTGGGTCGAACCGGGCCTGAGCGGCGACGCCCTCGCCCAGCAGGCCGTGGACGATGAAGTTCAGGGCGCGCAGGTTGGGCAGGACATGGCGGACGACGGCCAAGTCGGCAGTCTCCGGCAGGAGTTCCTTGAACCGTTCGACGGTCAGCTCGTGCGCCAGCCACCGCCAGGCGTCCTCGCCGCGCACCCAGACGCCGACGTTGGCGTCGCCGCCCTTGTCGCCGCTGCGCGCACCCGCGATCAGTCCGAGAGGAACGCGCCGGGTGGGGCTGGTGGAGGGGTACGGATCGGGCAGCGGCGGTTCCTCCACCTCGGCCAACTCCTGCGTGAGCGAGGGCGGTTCCACGACGGCGCGGCTTCCGTCCGGCAGCACGGCGGTGTGCTCGACATCGCCCGCCGGTACGGGCCGGGCCTCGAACACCCCGTAGGGCGCGCCCTTTCCGGGCGGCGCGGTGACATGGAAGCCGGGGTAGCTGCCGAGGGCCAGCTCCACGGCGGCCCCGGAGACCGCCCGACCCACGGCCTCGGCGTCCTGGTCGCGGACGACGAGCCGGAGCAGCGCACTGGCCCGCTCCTCGGTGTCGGCGTCGGGGTGGTCGGTCCGGGCGAGCTCCCAGCGGACCTCGGCGGGCGGACGGCCGCCGCCGCGCTCCAGGGCGTCGGCGAACTGGTCCTTCACCAGGTCCGCCTTGGCCTCGATGTCGAGGCCGGTGAGGACGAACACGACCTCGTTGCGCCAGCCGCCGAGCCGGGTGAGCCCGGCCTTGAGGGTGGGCGGCGGGGCCTCGCCGCGTACGCCGTCGATACGGACCCGGTCCGGGCCGTCCGGGGTCAGCGTCACGGTGTCGATGCGGGCGGTGACGTCGGGGCCCGCGTACCGGGCTCCGCCTGTCTCGTATAGGAGTTGGGCGGTGACGGTGGAGAGGTCGACGACCCCGCCCGTGCCGTCGTGCTTGGTGATGACGGACGAGCCGTCGGCGTGGATCTCGGCGAGCGGGAAGCCGGGGCGGCGGAGGCGGGCGGGGCCGTACTCGCCGAAGAAGGCGTGGTTGCCGCCGGTAGCCTGCGTACCGCACTCCAGGACGTGCCCGGCGACCACGGCCCCCGCGAGCGCGTCCAGGTCGTCCGGGCCCCAGCCGAAGTGGGCGGCGGCGGGCCCGGTGACCAGGGCCGCGTCGGTGACCCGGCCGGTGACGACGACATCGGCCCCGGCCCGCAGACAGGCGGCGATCCCGGAGCCGCCGAGGTAGGCGTTGGCGGTGAGGAACCCGTCCGGGACGGGCAGGCTGTCGCCCTCGACGTGGGCGACGGTGACGGGCACACCGACCTTCTCCGCCAACTTCCGCACCGCGCCGGCGAGTCCGGCCGGATTGAGGCCGCCCGCGTTGGCGACGATCCGCACCCCGCGCTCGTGGGCGAGCCCGAGCCCTTCCTCCAACTGGCGCAGGAAGGTGGTGGCGTAGCCCTTGCCCGGGTCCTTGAGGCGGCTCCGGCCGAGGATGAGCATGGTCAGCTCGGCGAGGTAGTCGCCGGTGAGGACGTCGAGAGGGCCGCCGGTGAGCATCTCGCGCAGCGCGTCGAAGCGGTCGCCGTAGAAGCCGGAGGCGTTGCCGATCCGGAGGGGTGCAGATTCGGGTGGCGTGTTCACCGGTGGCCGTCCTGTTCGGCGGACTCCGGCCGCTCTGCGCGCTCCGGCCGCTCTGCGCGCTCCGGCCGCTCTGCGCGCTCCGGCTGCTCCGCGCGGGGCAGGCGGCCCGGTCCGGGCGGTCCGGCGAAGGCCTGGGCGATGGAGAGCCACTGGTCGGCGTCGCGCCCCTCGGCGGTGACCGCGAGGTCGGACCGGTGGGCGCGCTGGGTGACCAGGAGGCAGAAGTCGAGGAGCGGCCCGGCGACACGCTGGGCGGCACCCTCCGGCCCGTACGCGATCATCTCGCCGTCGGGGGCGCGGAGTTCGACGCGGAACTCCTCCTCGGGCGCGGTGATGCCGCGTACCGCGTAGGCGTAGTTCCTGGCCCGTACGCCGATCCGCGCCACATGGCGGAGCCGGGCGGTGGGGGTCCGGGTCACGCCGAGGGCGTCGGCGATGTCCTGGCCGTGCGCCCAGGTCTCCATGAGCCGGGCGGTCGCCATGGACGCCACGCTCATCGGCGGCCCGTACCAAGGGATCCTGGCCCCTTCCGGGGCATCCCGCAGGACCTTGTCGAGCCGCTGCCGCCCTTCCCGCCACCGGGCGAGCAAGGCCTCGGGGCCATGGGCGGCGACCAGAGCGTCGGCCGCCTCGTCGACGAAGGACTCCGGGGCGGCCAGGGCCTTGGCCACCTCGTCACCGAACCGGTCCGGCTCGGTGGCCGCCAGCAGCGCGACCTCGTCGGTCCAGCTGAGATGGGCGATCTGGTGGGCCACGGTCCACCGCTCGGCGGGGGTCGGCCCGCGCCAGCCGGGCACATCCAACGCCCCTACTAGGGCGTCGAGTTCGTCGCTCTCTTCGCGCAGATCGTCGATCACGGCTACGACAGCGGACACGTGCGCTCCCCTCGGGACCGGGTGTGGTGCCCAGGAGCATGGCAGCGCGCCAGGAAACAATCAAGCACGCTTGCATGATTTTCTGCCCGGGGTGGGCCGATATCGTCCGTTGAACGGCGGGCGGGCACGCCGCTCCGGTGCCGCGGCGGGCGTCCTCACGCCGGACCGTGATCACCGCGCACGGTCCGCGTACAGAACGATGGGGAGGCCGGGTTCGGATGGCACGATGGCTGCCGCTGGCGGCGGAACTGGGTTCCGAGCGGCGGCGACTGACGGAGCGGCTGCGCCTGTTGAAGGACCGCACGGGCCTGAGCCTGGCCGCGCTGGCGGCGAAAACGCCGTACAGCGTCTCCTCCTGGCACCGCTACCTCAACGCGACGACGCTGCCGCCGTGGGCGGCGGTGGAAGCGCTCGGGAAGCTCGGCGGCGCGGACCGGCAGGGCCTGGCTCGGCTGCGCGTGCTGTGGGAATCGGCGGCGGAGGCGGCGGAGGCGACCCGAAAGCGTGAACCGGATCCGGCCGACCAGCCGTCGGCGCGCCGGGAACCGCCGGAACAGCACCGGGAGCGGAAGACGCAGGGGGTACGGGGGCAGCCCTCCCCGCAGCCTTCTCGGCCGTCCTCTCGGCGAAGAGTGCGGCTGCGCTCTCTCGCGGCCGGGCTCGCCGTGCTCCTTCTCCTGGCCCTGTCGAAGTCCTCGGAGACCACGCCCGAGGCCCCCTCATGGCCCTGGCCCGCCCGCCCCGCCGGCACCGACACCGCGGACCGGGGGGCGCGGTGCCGCGGACCCGCTTGCGAGGGGCGGGACCCGGTCAGGTCGGGGTGCGCGCGTGACGAGCGCGTCCTGGGGAGGCTCGACCGGGACGCGCAGCGGCTGGAGCTGAAGCACAGCCCGTACTGCGGGACCGTCTGGGGCGAACTGTCCCCCGTACGGAGCTCGGACCGGCTCTCCGTCAGCACGCCCGTGCCCGCTCACCTGGAGGGGAGGCAGGGCGTGGGCCGCACCCGCATGCTCCAGGTCCTGGACGAAGCGGGGACCGGCGCACAGGTGTGTGTCCAGTCGGAGGACGAGCAGGCGTGCGTCGCCTCGGACAACCGCTCCTGGACGGACTGAGCGCCCGGCTCAGCGAGGCCGCTTCCCGCACACGTCCAGAGTCGGCCGGTAGCGGTGCAGCGGCTTGTACCGGCCGCCGTCCTCGACCAGATACCTGCCGTCGTCCGCCCGCCGGAAGGGCACGGAGAACTTCGCCCCCTCGTAGTACACGGCGTCCCTGCGGCGAGTGAGCCGCTCCCCCGCCTTTCCGAAGGTGTCCGGGCCGATGATGCCGTCGGCGGGCAGCCCTCGGTTGCTCTGCCAGACCCGGGCGGCGCGGACCGTGGATTCGTCGTAGCGGCAGTCGATCTGCGACCGCTTGAGATAACCGTCGGCCCACAGCACGGCCTGCCACAGGGCGACCAGATCGCTGTGGCGCGGCAGGTCCAGGCCGAGGAGTCCCTCGTCGTCCCAGTGCCGAGCGAGCGGCCCGGTGCCACGCACATACGGGCGGTCCTGCGCCGGTACCGTCGGGTGGTGCGAACGGTCGGCCGGTGAACCGCCCGCCGGGGAAAGGGAATCCTCCCGCGCACAGCCATTCGCCATGACAACAGCAAGCAGAACCAACGCCATTGACCTGGAGCGGAGCATGCGGCCTTCCTCACGCTGACTGCCGAATTCCGGCCAGTCTATGAGCAGTCGGGTACAAGATGAGGCAGCAACGGGAAGCGTAGAAAAGTACATATTTCAATCGCCTCCGCAGAGTTGAGTCAAGAGCGTGCGGTGGCCGAAGAATGGGTCTGGCTCATGGCTGAATGGAAACCTTTGCCCGAGCGGCTGAATGCCGATGTCGGCCGCCTCGTCGAAGAATTGCGCCGGGCAAAGGACGCCACGGGCCTGAGCCTGTCCGCGCTGGCCAAGGCGACTCCGTACAGCAAGTCCTCCTGGGAACGGTTCCTCAACGGGGCCCAACTCCCTCCGCGCTCCGCTGTCGAGGCCCTGGCCGCGCGGAGCGGCAGGGGCGACGAACGACTGCTGGCGCTGTGGGAGGTGGCCGAGTCCGCCTGGAGCGGCCGGGCACGTACGGCACCGGAGGCCGCTCCCCGCTCCGGTCCCCCGACGGAGGCCGGGACCGATATCGGTACGGCGACCGGTGGCGACGGCGGCAACAGCGGCAGCAGCGGCTCGGACGTGGACGCGGCCTTGAGCACAGACGCGGCCGGGGGTGCGGAGGCGGATGCGGATGCGGATGCGGATGCGGACGATGCACGAAGCCGTGAGGTCCGGCCTCGCCGCAAGGTCCTGGCGGCCTGGACCGCGGCCACCGCGGCCGTCGCCGCCCTGTGCGTAACCGCCCTGATCGTCGCACCGGCCGACGGCCCCCCTGATGACGCCGCCCCTTCCGAGGCCCCGAGCGCGCAGGAGCCCCCGGTGAAGGGGGTGGAGGCGAAGTGCTTCGGCTCGGCGTGCGACGGCAAGGACGCGGTGGAGCTGGGCTGTGGCGGCGACGCCTGGACCGCCGCGGTGACCGAGGTGCGCGGGAGGTTCGTCGAGGTCCGCTACAGCAGCACGTGCAGAACGGCCTGGGCCCGGGTGAAGGCCGCGCACCCCGGGGACCGGGTGAGGGTCGTCCGGGAGGACGACCACAGCTATGACGAGGTGACGCCCGACGATCCCATCCGCGCCGCCTTCACCTTCATGCTGCCGGCGCCTTCCCCTCGGCAGGTGAAAGCCTGCTGGGAACTGTCGACCGGGGAACAGGGCTGCACGCGGCCCGGCGGCGACAAGCCGCTCCCCGAGGCATCGCCGCCCAGGAAGCCGCTTCCGGAGGCATCGCCGGTCCCGTCCTAGACACAGCCGGACAGGACGAGGACGCCCGTCGGCGAACCGCTCCGGTGCGGTTCGCCGACGGGCGCGCGCCCGCTACTTGAGCTTGTAGCGGATGTTGGCGTTGACCTTCACCGGCACGTCCCGGTCGGCCTGGATCTTGACCACCTTGGACTTGCTGCTGTTGTTGGTCCAGGAGAGCACGTACCCGGAGCCGGGCTTGACGTTGCTCTTCTTGGCCAGCGCCTTCGAGTTCGCGTTGGCGATCCGGAGGTCGATCGCCTTGTTCCCGGACGAGACGAGCTCGACCAGGAGCGTCTTGCCCTTCTTCACCGTGACCTTGCCCGCGCCCTTGCAGGTGGTCCACTTGGCCGTCTTGAGAGCGCACTTGGCGTTCTTCGCCTTCGCGGCCGACACATCCTGCGCCACCGCGGCAGGCTTGGCCGTCGTCGACCCGGGGGCGGCGCTGGCGGCCGGCGCGAGGGCGAGGCCGCCACCGAGGACGGCGGCCGCGGCGAGCAGAGAAAGGCCCTGACGTGTTGCCATCACAGTCTCCTTCGTAGGACGTTCGCGGTTCGTCCGACGCGTCGGCGGTGTCCGTGGACGGTGCCGCCGGGTCGGTACGCCAACGAGACTCCCCCGGCCCGCCCGGCACCGTCCACGGAAACCGCCGACGCGGGAAACCACGGGACAGGAACGGGTCTGACCTGCGGATATGCCGGTACGGGTGACACTGTCGCGGGACGGCCGGGACGGCCGGGCGGGCAGGAGTCGGGCAGGCGGGCAGAGGTCGAGCATGCGGGCAGGGGTCGAGCAGGCGGGCAGGGGTCGGGCAGGCGACTCCTGGGGCCGGCGCCTTACGGACGAAGGCATTCCGGCGGCGGTGCGGCCGTGGTGCGCGTTAGCCTCCGTCGATGACTGCCGAACCCCGTCCGGTGACCGTCCGGTTCGACGCGGACCAGCTGATCCTGGAGCTCCGCCACGACGCCGAAGGCGCCTACTACGCCTTCCCCGACGGCCGCCCCGGGACCGCCGACGCACCGCGCGTCGCCCTGTCCCTGGCAGAGGCCGTCCATGCGCGCATCCGGCCGGCCGGCACCGCGGAAACGGTCCTGCGCGCCTGGGCGGCGGGCACGGTTCCACCCGGTCCGGTGGCCCTGGACGATCCCGCGGCCGTCGTGCCGGTACGGGTACGGGCCGGGGCGATCGTCATCCGGGACGGGGCCATGCTGCTGATCCGCTTCGAGGAGGCCGGTGCTCCGTACTACGAGATTCCGGGCGGCGGGGTCGAGGAGGGCGAGACCCCTCAGGAGGCCGTCGTGCGCGAGCTCGACGAGGAGACCGGCCTGACCGGGACCGTCGGGCCCGAGGTGGCCCGCGTGTGGAAGGGCGGGCGGCGCGAGCACTACTTCACCGTGGCGGCCACGGGCGAGGTCGGCGCACCGGAGACGCTGGACAACTACGGCGGCGCCCCGGTCTGGATGCCGGTGGAGCGCCTGCCCGTCACCCCGCTGTGGCCCCGCCGGCTGTCCTGGCGGATCGAGCACTGGTACCGGTCGGGATGGCCGGACCGCCCGGCCGAACTGGCCGACTCCATCACCGAGCTCGGCCGACCGTGCGGATGGTGAGGCGTTCACGCCGGGCCTCGGTCCGTGAGGGCTTCTACCGGGCGGCGGCGCGCGCCTCGGCCGTGTCCAGTGCCGGGGCGAGGACGGCGAAGGCCCGGTCGGTCAGCGCGGCGGGGTCCTCGGCTCCGTCGCTGTCGCTCCAGCGCCGCAGCACGGTGTCGAAGGCCGTGAGCGCGACCCCGGCGGCGAGGCGCGGATAGAGGTCCGCCTCCGGGTCGAGCTCCAGGCGGCGGGCCGTCTCCACCGCGAGGTCGTCGCGCCACTGGGCCTGGTGTTCCAGGAAGCGGGCGCGCAGGGCGGGTGTGCGCAGGATCAGCTGGACGACCCGCAGGGCCCGGCCGGAGTGCTCGGCGCCGTCGGCGCAGGCCGCCATGGCGACCCAGACGGCGTGCCGCAGTGCCGTGGAGGGGAGTTCGGCCGTGGGGCGGGCGGCCAGTTCGGCGTGCATGCCCGCCCCCATGTCGGCCAGGAACTGGACGACCACGTCCTCCTTGGACGCGAAGTACCGGAAGAACGTCCGCTTGGACACTCCGGCGGCGGCCACGATCTCGTCGACCGTGACCGCGTCGAAGCCCTCCAGCGCCATCAACTGGAGTGCGGCTTCGGTCAGTTCGTTCGAGACGAGCTGACGTTTGCGCTGGGCCATGGTCACTGCGGGGCGGGTACTCACGCCTCTCATCGTAGCGCCATGCCATCTTTGGCACTTGATGCCGTTGAGGCACTCAGTAACTTCTTGACACTTGGTGCCATGACCGGCAACGTATGCCGCATGACACAGGACGCTTCTCGGAAAGAACGCTGGACTGTCGAACGGATCCCGGACCAGACCGGCCGGGTGTCCGTGGTCACCGGAGCCAACAGCGGCCTCGGCCTGGCGACCGCCCGGGCCCTCGCCCACCGGGGCGGGCACGTGATCCTTGCCGTACGCGACACGGAGAAGGGGAACCGCGCCGTCGCCGGCATCACCGCCGGCCGGCCCGGGGCCTCGCTGGAGGTGCGCCGCCTGGACCTGGCCGACCTCGACTCCGTACGGGCGTTCTCCGACGCCGTGCGCGGCGACCACTCCCGGCTGGACGCGCTGGTCAACAACGCCGGGGTGATGGCGCCGCCCCGTACGGCCAGCGCGCAGGGGCACGAGTTGCAGTTCGCCTGCAACCACCTCGGCCACTTCGCGCTCACCGGGCTGCTGCTCGATCTGCTGGCCGAGGGCCGGGATCCGCGCGTCGTCACGGTGACCTCGGTCAACCACCGCAGGGCGGAGCTGCGCTTCGACGACCTCGACGGCGAACGCGACTACCGGCCGATGGTCTTCTACGACCGGTCGAAGCTCGCCAACGCCGTCTTCGGGCATGAGCTGCACCGGCGGCTGACCGCGTCCGGCAGCCCGGTCCGGAGCCTGCTCGCGCACCCGGGCTACACCGCCACCAACCTGCAGACGAGCGGCCCGACCGGCCTGGTGAAGCTGCTGTTCGGCCGGGTACTCCTGCCCCTCGCCCAACAGCCCGACGCGGGTGCGCTTCCGCAGCTGTACGCGGCGACCGCCCCGGGCGTGCGGGGCGGCGAGCTCATCGGCCCGGACGGCCGCGGGGAGCTGCGCGGCGGTCCTACGCGGGTGCCGCTCGCCCCGGCGGCCGTCGACGCCGAGACCGGGCGGCGGCTGTGGGAGGTGTCGGAGCGGCTGACCGATGTCCGCTTCCCGTTCCCGGCGGCCGTGTGACGGACAGCGGACGCTCTCTCGCGCCTGACGAGATGGATACCCGCCCCGCGTCGGCTCACGGCTCGCGGCGGCCCGTCCGGCTGCGCACCGCGCCGATGCTGGCCCCGATGACGAGGGCGATGGCGAGGGCGTCCGTGGTGGAGAGGGCCTGGTCCAGGATCAGGAAGCCCGCACCGGCGGCGATGGCCGGCTCCAGGCTCATCATCACGGCGAACGTGGGCGCGGGAAGCCGGCGCAGGGCCATCAGCTCCAGGGTGTACGGGAGGACCGAGCTCAGGACCGCCACCGCCGCGCC
This sequence comes from Streptomyces sp. SID14515, assembly GCF_010548505.1. Lineage (NCBI taxonomy): Bacteria > Bacillati > Actinomycetota > Actinomycetes > Kitasatosporales > Streptomycetaceae > Streptomyces > Streptomyces sp. SID14515. Next base: position 112,172 of record NZ_JAAGMH010000085.1, read on the forward strand.
GAGCGCCACGGTGGACGGGACCGTCAGCTTCGCCCCGGACTCGATGATGCCGAGCGGCAGCGAGAGGACCGCGGCGACGACCATCGCCAGCGCGAGACCGTCCGCCTGCGGGAAGCGGCGGCCGGTGCGGGCGCTGAACACGATGTACGCCGCCCACATCGCCCCGGCCCCCAGGGCGAACGCCGCGCCGACCGGGTCGAGGCGGTCGAAGCCGCCGCCGCCCAGCAGGACGACGCCGACGAGGGCGAGGCCCGCCCACACGACGTTGACCAGGCGGCGGGAGGCGAACACCGAGAGGGCGAGCGGGCCCAGCACCTCCAGGGTGACGGCGATGCCGAGCGGGATCCGGTCCAGCGCCAGGTAGAACAGCGTGTTCATGCCGCCCATCGCGACGCCGAAGGCGAGCACCGTGCCCCAGTCGGCACGCGAGTGGCCCCGCAGCTTCGGGCGGCAGATCACCAGCAGGATCAGCGCGGCGGCGGCCAGCCGCAGGGTGACGACGCCCAGCGCCCCCGCCTTGGGCATCAGGAGCGCCGCGACGGCCGAGCCGAACTGGACGGACAGGCCGCCCGCGACCACCAGCACGATCGGCGTCAGCGCCGCCCGGCGCCCGGCCCCGGTCCGCCCGGCGGCGGGCGTGCCGGTGCCGCCCGTACCGGCGCCTTCGAGTGCCGTCGCCGCTTCGGGTACGGCGACGGCTGCGGCGGCCGGTTCGGCGGCGCTGCGCTGGTCGTTCACGGGGGACCTTCCGGAGAAACAGGGGCAGGACGGCTCAGTACACTGTAATGGACCGGACAGTACGGGAACTCGCACTCTGCCGCCAAGGGTTTTCCTTCACCGTAAGGACGCCCGCGCGTTCCGTGAAATACCGATCACGCTCTCGTTATGCTCCCCACGCATGAACGAAGGACCCGCCACCGGCCGCCCCGTGGAACTCCGGCATCTGCGGGCCTTCCTCGCGGTCGCCGACGAGCTCAACATCACGCGCGCCGCCGCCCGCCTCCGGCTGACCCAGCCCGCCGTGTCCCGCACCCTCGCGGCGCTGGAACGGCACCTGGGCGTCCGGCTCGTCGACCGTTCCACCCACCACCTCGCCCTGACCCCCGACGGCGTCGCCTTCCGCGACAAGGCCGCCGCCGCGGTCGCCGCCTTCGACGAGGCCCTCTCCCCCGGGCGGCTGCGCACCTGGCCGCTGCGGCTCGGGCACGCCTGGTCCGCGTTCGGCCCATACACCACACCGCTGCTGCGGACCTGGCAGGAGCGCCACCCGGGAACCCCGCTGGAACTCCTCCGGATCGACGACCGCACCGCCGGTCTGACCCGGGGCGAGGTCGACGCGGCGCTGCTGCGGGGGCCCGTGGACGCGCCGGGGCTCGTCACGGAGGTGCTGTTCACCGAGGTCCGGGTGGCGGCGGTGACCGCGGACGGGCCGCTCGCGGGGCGGGCGTCGCTCGCCCTCGCGGATCTCGCGGACGGGCCCGTCGTCCTGAACACCGTCTCCGGCACCACGACCGTCGACCTGTGGCCGCCGCACGCCCGCCCGGCCGCCACCCTCACCGTGGGCAACACCGACGACTGGCTCACCGCCATCGCCGCCGGACGCGGCAGCGGGGTCTCCACCGCATCGACCGCGGCCCTGCACCCGCACACCGGGGTCGCCTACGTCCCGCTCGACGACGCCCCCGGCGTCCCGGTCCTCCTCGCCCGCCGCGACGCCCCCGGCCACCCGGCCCTCCCCCAACTGGCGGCGCTGGCCCGCGAGATCATCGCGCGGGGCCCGTGAGCGGAGGGCCGATCCCGGCGCCCGGCGCCCGTCCGTTCAGCCGGCGACCGGAGTGCTGTGCGGGTGGCCCAGGAGGGCGAGGCCCTTCGGGGTGACGGTGTGCAGGACGTGCCGGCCCCGGCGGACGCTCAGGAGCAGGCCCGAGCCGCGCCGCCTCATGCGCCGGGCTCCAGCTCCTCCGCGACGGCCTCCGCGATCACCTCCGCGAGGTGCCGGGCCCGGCGTCCGGCCAGCTGGTCGAGCTGGGTGCGGCAGGAGAAGCCGTCCGCGAGGAGTTCCGTGCCGGGTTCCGCTTCCCTTACGGCGGGCAGCAGTTGCTCCTCCGCGCAGGCGACGGACACCTCCCAGTGACCCTTCTCGAAGCCGAAGTTCCCGGCGAGGCCGCAGCAGCCGCCGCTGAGTTCGCCGGTCAGGCCCATGCGTTCGCGCAGCCTGCGCTCCGCCGCGTCGCCCAGGACCGCGTGCTGGTGACAGTGCGTCTGGCCGACCGCCGGGCGGTCCCGGCGGGGCGGGGTCCAGTCGGGGGCGTACTCCTCCAGGTACTGCGCGAACGTCCGCACGGACGCGGCCAGTTCGGCGGCGCGCGGGTCGTCGGGGAGCAGTTCGGGCAGATCGGTGCGCAGGGTGGCGGCGCAGCTCGGCTCCAGGACGACGAGCGGCTCGCCGGGGAAGAGGTTCAGCCGGTCCAGGGCGCGGCGCATCACCCGGCGGGCCGCGTCGAGCTGGCCGGTCGATACGTACGTGAGCCCGCAGCACACCCCGCTCGGATGCGGCAGCACCGTACGCCCCGTCGCCTCCTCCAGGACCCGCACCGCCGCCCGGCCCACCTGCGGGGAGAGGTATTCGGTGAAGGTGTCGGCCCAGAGGTGCACCACCCGGTCCGTCGACAGGACGTGCGTCCCCGCGCCCTGCCTCCGGCGCAGCCACCGACTGTACGTCTCGGTCGCCAGCACCGGGATCGTGCGTTCGGGCGCGATCCCCGCCAGCCGTTTCGCGAGCGCGGCGAGCGGGCGCAGCCGGGCCAGGGCGTTGAGGGTGCGGGCGAACGGGGCGGCCAGGCGCAGCCACCGCGGCAGGCGGCCCATCGCGTAGTGGGCGGCGGGCCGGAGGCGGCCCCGGTAGTGGTGGTGCAGGAACTCCGCCTTGTACGTGGCCATGTCGACGCCCACCGGGCAGTCGCTGCGGCAGCCCTTGCAGGAGAGGCACAGGTCGAGCGCGTCCCGGACCTCCGTGCTCCGCCAGCCGTCCGTGATGACCTCGCCCGCGAGCATCTCGTGCAGCAGCCGGGCCCGGCCCCGGGTCGAGTGGGCCTCCTCGCCGGTCGCCCGGAAGGACGGGCACATGACGCCCGCGCCGCCCACCTCCTCCGTACGGCACTTGGCGACACCGACGCAGCGGCGGACCGCGCCCGCGAAGTCGCCGCCGTCCTGCGGGTAGCCGAACTCCACGTCCACCGGGCGCTTCGGCAGGACCGCGAAGCGGAGGTTTTCGTCGAGGCGGGCCGGGCGGGCGAGGATGCCCGGGTTCAGGCCGCCGGACGGATCCCACAGGTCCTTGAACCTGCCGAAGAGCGCGACGAGTTCGTCCCCGTACATCCGGGGCAGCAGCTCCGCGCGCGCCTGGCCGTCGCCGTGCTCGCCGCTGAGGGAGCCGCCGTGGGCGACGACGAGATCGGCCGTCTCCTCGGAGAACCGGCGGAAGCGGGCCACCCCTTCCGGGCTGATCAGGTCGAAGTCGATGCGGACGTGGACGCAGCCGTCGCCGAAGTGGCCGTAAGGAGTGCCGCGCAGGCCGTGTTCGGCGAGCAGCGCCCGGAAGTCGCGGAGGTACGCGCCGAGCCGGGCGGGCGGCACCGCGCAGTCCTCCCAGCCGGGCCAGGCCTCACTGCCGTCCGGCATCCGGGTCGCGGTGCCGGCGGCGTCCTCGCGGATCCGCCACAGCGCCCGCTGCCCTGCCGGGTCCGTGACGACCGTGCCGTCCACGGCGTCGGCCGCCCGCAGGACGCGTTCGGCGTGCGCGCGGGCTTCGGCCTCGGTGGCTCCGCCGGTCTCGACGAACAGCCAGGCGGCCCCGCGCGGCAGCCCGGCGGGCTCGGTGACGAGGTCGGCGGCCATGCCCTCGACGGTGAGCGGGCGGTACGGGAGGAGGCCCGGGGCGGCGTCGGCGGCGGCGGACTCGTCGGCGTAGCCGAGGACGGCCAGGGCGCGGGCGCGCGGGGCCTCGACCAGGCGCACGGTGGCCTCGGTGACGACGCCGAGGGTGCCCTCGCTGCCGCAGAACGCCCGGACCGGGTCGGGGCCGCCGGGGTGTTCGGGGAGCAGGGCGTCGAGCGCGTACCCGGAGATGCGGCGCGGGAGGTCGGGGTAGCCGGTGCGGAGGAGGGCGAGGTGGGAGCCGATCAGTTCGGTGACGCCTTCGGGGCCGTGGGCCGTCGCCCCGCGCGTGCCCCGGGCGCCTTCGGGCCGCTCGCCGCTCCCCTGATCCAGGCGCAGCGTCTCGCCGCCGTACCGGACCACCGACAGCGCCCGCACGTTGTCCGCCGTCGTGCCCCAGGCCACCGAGTGCGCGCCGCAGGAGTTGTTGCCGATCATTCCGCCGAGGGTGCAGCGGCTGTGGGTGGAGGGGTCGGGGCCGAAGGTCAGGCCGTGGGGTGCGGCGGCGGCCCGCAGGTCGTCCAGGATCACGCCGGGCTGGACGACGGCGGTGCGGGCGGCGGGGTCCAGGTCGAGGACCGCGCGCAGATGGCGGGCCAGATCGAGGACGAGGCCGGTGCCGGTGGCCTGTCCCCCGATGGACGTGCCGCCGCCGCGCGCCACCACCGGCACCCCGTGCTCCCGGCAGACGGCCAGGGCGGCGGCGATGTCGTCGGCGTCGCGCGGGGCGAGCACACCGAGCGGGACGCGGCGGTAGTTGGAGGCGTCCATGGTCGCCAACGCCCGTGCGGCGGCCCCGAAGTCGCTCGTGCCGCGTACGGCGGAGCGGAGCGCGGCGACGAAAGCCGGGGAAGGTCCGGTATGCGGTCGATGCTGTTCGGCCATTCCTTCAGCATGCCGCCGGTACAGATGAACTCTTGGGATCCACACGGACGAAAGGAGGCAAGCCTCACAAAAAAGCCCACAAGATCTTCCCAAACAGACCGTCAAGTCTCCTATAGTGACCAAGACTTGCGCAGGAACTATCAGCTCCAGTTGTGCATGATCGACCACACCCGTGACGAACTGTCCTGAATTCGACTGGTCAGCTTCGCTCGATCCGTACCGCCCGCACTGCCCCCCCCTACCGTCCCGCACCGTCCGCCACCGAGGACTCCGATTGCGCCCCTCACACCGGCCCACCGCACTCGCCCTGCTGATCTCGGCAGCCGCAACCGGCACGCTGACCCTGTGGGCCGTCGCCGCGGCCCCCGACGCGGTACGGACCCCGCTGGCCTGGGGCGCGGGCGCAGCCGCCGTGCTGCTGAGCGTCTGCGTGGCCGTCACCGTCCACACCCTGGGGACCGCGCGGACGCTGCGCGCCCTGCGGGCCGCCGACGCCCAGCGGTTCACCTCCGAGACCTCGCGGCTGGTCTCCGCATCCGCCGTCGAGGCCCAGCGGTTCACCGCGGAGACGGCCAGGATCAAGGGCGCCGCCTCCGCCGAGACCGCCCGGGTCGCCGCCGAGGCCCGCGCCGAGAACGAGCGGATCGCCGCGGAGGCCGCCGCCGAACAGGGCCGCCTGAAGGTCACCGTCGACCGGCTGACCGCCCGCGCCACCCGCGCCGAGACCGAGCGCTCCGCGGCCGTCGCCGCCTGCGCCAACGCGGCGGGGCGGATGCAGGCCCTGGCCACCAGCATGCTGGCCGACCTCCGCGAGATGGAGCACCGGCACTCCGACGAGTCGGTGCTCGGGGACCTGCTCCACCTGGACCACCGCACCGCCCAGGCGGGCCGCCTCGCCGACTCCATCGCCGTGCTGACCGGGGCCCGTTCCGGGCGGCGCTGGGCCAAGCCGATCGTCATGGAGTCGATCCTGCGCGGCGCGATGGGCCGGATCGGCAGCTACCAGCGGGTCCGGCTGCACTCCACCAGCGATGTCGCCATCGCCGGTCACGCGGCCGAGGGCGTCATGCACGCGCTCGCCGAACTCCTCGACAACGCGGCCAACTTCTCGCCGCCCACCGCCGAGGTCCATGTGTACGTGGAGGAGGTCCCGGCGGGCATCGTCATCACCGTCGAGGACAGCGGGCTCGTCATGAGCGAGGTGCAGCTGCGCCGTGCGGAGCGGGCCGTCTCGGCCGAGAACCAGGACCTCACCAACCTCTCCGGCACCCGCCTCGGGCTCGCCGTCGTCGGACGGCTGGCCCGTAAGCACGGCCTGACCGTCTCCTTCCGGCCGTCCGCCCGCGGTGGCACCGGCGCGCTGATGATGCTCCCGCAGGAGCTCATCTCCCGCGCGACCGCACCGACCGCACCGAGCCCGGCTGCCCAGGCGCCGACGGTCCCGGCCCAGGCGGCTCAGGCCACGACGGCTCAGGCCACGACGGCCCCGGCCGCCACCGCACCGGCCGCCGTCACCGCCCCCGCCGAGCCGGAGCCCTCGCACGCCTCGGCCGCCGGAACGGACACCGCCGACGCCGCCCCC
>NZ_JAAGMH010000095.1:0-725 GCF_010548505.1 Streptomyces sp. SID14515
CCCCCACCCCCACGCACCCACCCACCGCTCCCCGCGCCACCGCATCCCCCGTTTCATCCCCCCAGCCAGGCCGCGCCCCCTCCACCCCAGCGGTAGGCTGACGACGCCTGATCCACGCGGATCGGAACTCGCATGCTCGAAGGGACTCACCCCATGGCGCTCGAAGCTGGCCTCCTGGAGATCCTGGCCTGCCCGGCCTGCCACTCCCCGCTCGACGACCGATCGGCGGCCGACAGCCCCGAACTGGTCTGCACGGGCGACGACTGCGGGCTGGCCTACCCGGTCCGGGACGGCATCCCGGTCCTTCTCGTCGACGAGGCCCGCCGCCCCGCCTGACCGCGAGCGACCCGCGTACGGGCAGAACGGCGCAAGGCAACGCACGAAAGCCGACAGCGGCGGACGGCGGACGGCGGCCGAAGGACGAGGCCACCCCGCCGCCCGGCACCCGCCAGGCCGGCAACCACGCCACCGACCCCGCGCCCGCCCCGCCCGTACGCAAAGCCGCAGCCCGGAGCCGCCCCCCGCAGCTCGGAGCCGCAGCCGCAGCCCGCACCCCACCCGGTGATCGGAGGCCCACCGCCATGCTCGACGAGTCCTTGCTCGACGCCCCGGAAGCCCTGGCCCGAGCCGACCGCCGCGACCTGCTGCGCGGCGCCGCCGAGGCAGGCGCCCGGGTCCGTACCGCCGCCCGGCACGCCGCCGAGGCCGGCATCGGCGGCCTGGCC
>NZ_JAAGMH010000102.1:0-2284 GCF_010548505.1 Streptomyces sp. SID14515
GAGCAGCAGACCGCTGAGGTCGAGCAGACCCCCGCGCCCGCCGAGGCCGCGCCGCAGGGCGGCTCGCGCCGCCGTCGCCGCCGCCGTGGCGATGCCGAGGCGACCGAGCAGGCCGCCGAGCCCGCCGCCCCGGTGGAGACGCCCGCCGAGCAGCCCGCCGATGAGGCCCCCGAGGCCGAGGCGGACGAGCACGAGGGCGAGGACACCGACGAGTACGGCGACCGCCCCTCGCGCCGTCGCCGTCGTGGTGGCCGCCGTCGCCGTCGTGGCGAGGCCAACGACGCGGACGACGAGCAGAACACCGAGGACGCGCCCGCGCCGTCCCGTGCCGAGGAGCCCCGCTCCGAGGACGAGCAGGACCGCGGCCGGGCCCAGGCCCAGGACGCCGCCGAGGAGGGCGACGAGGACGACGACTCCTCGGCCTCCGGGTCGAGCAGCAGCCGCCGTCGTCGCCGTCGCCGTCGCCGCAGCGGTGACGCCGCCGCCGAGGCCGAGCACGGCACCACCGCCGATGACCCGGAGCGTACGGTCGTCAAGGTTCGCGAGCCCCGCAAGAAGGAGGAGCGCGAGCCGGGCACCGGCTTCGACGAGGTCCAGTCCATCAAGGGCTCGACCCGTATGGAGGCCAAGAAGCAGCGCCGCCGCGAGGGCCGCGAGCAGGGCCGCCGCCGGGTCCCGATCATCACCGAGGCGGAGTTCCTGGCGCGCCGCGAGGCCGTCGAGCGCGTGATGGTCGTCCGCCAGAGCGGCGAGCGCACCCAGATCGGCGTCCTCGAGGACAACGTGCTCGTCGAGCACTACGTCAACAAGGAGCAGGCCACCAGCTACGTCGGCAACGTCTACCTGGGCAAGGTCCAGAACGTGCTGCCGTCCATGGAGGCCGCTTTCGTCGACATCGGCAAGGGCCGCAACGCCGTCCTGTACGCAGGTGAGGTCAACTTCGAGGCGCTCGGCATGGCCCACGGGCCGCGCCGCATCGAGACCGCGCTCAAGTCCGGCCAGTCGGTCCTGGTCCAGGTGACCAAGGACCCGATCGGTCACAAGGGCGCGCGTCTGACCAGCCAGGTCTCGCTGCCCGGCCGCTACCTCGTCTACGTGCCCGAGGGCTCGATGACCGGGATCAGCCGCAAGCTGCCCGACACCGAGCGCTCCCGCCTGAAGACCATCCTCAAGAAGATCGTCCCCGAGGACGCGGGCGTCATCGTGCGCACCGCCGCCGAGGGCGCGAGCGAGGACGAGCTGCGCCGTGACGTCGAGCGGCTCCAGCAGCAGTGGGAGGACATCCAGAAGAAGGCCAAGGGCACCAGCGGCTCCAACGCGCCGACGCTGCTCTACGGCGAGCCGGACATGACCGTCCGGGTCGTCCGCGACATCTTCAACGAGGACTTCTCCAAGGTCATCGTCAGCGGCGACGAGGCGTGGGAGACCATCCACGGTTACGTCTCGCACGTCGCGCCCGACCTCACCGAGCGGCTCTCCCGCTGGACCTCCGAGGTCGACGTCTTCGCGACGTACCGCATCGACGAGCAGCTGATGAAGGCGCTGGACCGCAAGGTCTACCTGCCCAGCGGCGGATCGCTGGTGATCGACAAGACCGAGGCGATGATCGTCGTCGACGTCAACACCGGCAAGTTCACCGGCCAGGGCGGCAACCTGGAGGAGACCGTCACCAGGAACAACCTGGAGGCGGCCGAGGAGATCGTGCGCCAGCTGCGGCTGCGCGACCTCGGCGGCATCGTCGTCGTCGACTTCATCGACATGGTGCTGGAGTCCAACCGGGACCTGGTGCTGCGACGTCTCCTGGAGTGCCTGGGCCGCGACCGCACCAAGCACCAGGTCGCCGAGGTCACCTCGCTGGGCCTGGTCCAGATGACCCGCAAGCGGGTGGGCCAGGGTCTGCTGGAGTCCTTCTCCGAGACCTGCGTCCACTGCAACGGCCGCGGCGTCATCGTCCACATGGAGCAGCCGACCTCCGTCGGCGGCGGTGGTGGCGGTGGCAAGAAGTCCAAGAAGCGCGGCCGGGGCGGCGCGGGCCAGGACCACGAGCACGGCCTGGACCACGAGCACGGTCACGACGAGCAGGCGGCCGAGCCGGCCGAGACCGAGGCCGAGCTGGCCGCCGAGGTCGCCGCTCCGGTGGCCGTGGAGCCCGAGGTCACCGCCGACGAGGAGTTCTACAGCAGCCCCGCCGAGGCCGAGGCCGCCGCCACGCGCGGCCGTGGCCGCCGTCGGGCCTCCCGCAAGGCGTCGGCCCCGGCCGGCGCCCCGAAGGCCGAGGCACCCG
>NZ_JAAGMH010000119.1:0-228 GCF_010548505.1 Streptomyces sp. SID14515
CCTCATCCATGCGTTCGAGGGTGGTGAGCATCGCGCCGAGGAAGACGTCGGCCAGCGGCCCCGACTTCTCGATGCTGCCCAGGACATCCAGATAGGCGTCCCAAAGCTGTTTGACGGCGGTGAGCGCGACGTCCTCTTTGGAGCGGAAGTTGCGGAAGAAGGTGCGGCGGGACACCTCCACCCGCTCCAGCAGTGCGTCGAGCGGGGTGTTGTCGAACCCGCGTTCAC
>NZ_JAAGMH010000125.1:0-228 GCF_010548505.1 Streptomyces sp. SID14515
CCCCGGATCGACCCCGCCGTCACCTGGTCCGACCTCGAATGGCTGCGCTCGGTCTCCGGGCTGCCGGTCCTGGCCAAGGGCATCGTGCGCCCCGACGACGCCCGCCGGGCCGCGGAGCTGGGCATCGGCGTCTGGATGTCCAACCACGGGGGCCGCAACCTGGACACCGCAGTTGCCCCGCTCGTCACCCTGCCCGCCGTCGCCGAGGCCGTGGCGGGCCGGGTCCCG
>NZ_JAAGMH010000142.1:0-36510 GCF_010548505.1 Streptomyces sp. SID14515
GCAGGCCGCGCGGCTGCCGCGCACCCGCCCGGCGCGTGCACGGACGGCGCGTGCGGTACGTCATCGGCGACGAGCCCGGCCAGGTGAACGGGATGCGATGGCGCCCGGGGTCCGCGCAGTAGCGAGCCCCGGCCGACGTACCGCAGCACCCGCCCCATCTCGTACGTACGACCGCACCGCCCCGACCGCACGCCGGTCGCGGTGGCGCTCGCTGCTCCGCGCATACGGTGCATCCATCCGTTGCCATGCCAAGGAGCACGTCGCATGTCGTCCGACTTCTTCATTCCGGACCCCGAGGGTCTGATCCCCAGCGCCGAGGGCTATTTCGGCGCGTACGGCGGCAAGTTCATCCCGGAGGCGCTCGTCGCCGCCGTGGACGAGGTCGCCGTCGAGTACGACAAGGCCAAGGCCGACCCGGCCTTCGCCGCCGAGCTCAACGAGCTGATGGTCGACTACACCGGCCGGCCCAGCGCCCTGACCGAGGTGCCGCGCTTCGCCGAGCACGCGGGCGGCGCCCGGATCTTCCTCAAGCGCGAGGACCTGAACCACACCGGCTCGCACAAGATCAACAACGTGCTCGGCCAGGCGCTCCTCACCAAGCGCATGGGCAAGACCCGGGTCATCGCCGAGACCGGCGCCGGTCAGCACGGCGTCGCCACCGCGACCGCCTGCGCCCTCTTCGGCCTCGACTGCACCATCTACATGGGCGAGATCGACACCGAGCGCCAGGCGCTGAACGTCGCCCGGATGCGGATGCTCGGCGCCGAGGTCGTCGCCGTGAAGTCCGGTTCGCGGACCCTGAAGGACGCCATCAACGAGGCGTTCCGCGACTGGGTCGCCAATGTGGACCGTACGCACTACCTCTTCGGCACGGTCGCGGGCCCGCACCCCTTCCCGGCGATGGTCCGCGACTTCCACCGCGTCATCGGCGTCGAGGCCCGCCGCCAGATCCTGGAGCGCGCGGGCCGCCTCCCGGACGCGGCGGTCGCCTGCGTCGGCGGCGGCTCCAACGCCATCGGCCTCTTCCACGCCTTCATCCCCGACGCCGACGTCCGCCTGGTGGGCTGCGAGCCCGCGGGCCACGGGGTGGAGACCGGCGAGCACGCGGCGACCCTGACCGCGGGCGAGCCCGGCATCCTGCACGGCTCGCGCTCCTACGTGCTCCAGGACGACGAGGGCCAGATCACCGAGCCGTACTCCATCTCGGCGGGCCTCGACTACCCGGGCATCGGCCCGGAGCACTCCTACCTCAAGGACACCGGACGCGGCGAGTACCGCGCGGTCACCGACGACGCGGCCATGCAGGCACTGCGCCTGCTGTCGCGCACCGAGGGCATCATCCCGGCCATCGAGAGCGCCCACGCGCTCGCCGGTGCGCTGGAGCTCGGCAAGGAGCTCGGCAAGGACGGGCTGATCCTCATCAACCTGTCCGGCCGCGGTGACAAGGACATGGACACCGCCGCCCGCTACTTCGGGCTCTACGACACCGACGCCGCCGTCGAGGCGGACGCCGACAGCGACCGCGCCGAGATCGAGGGGGACGCCAAGTGAGCGGCAACATCGAGCTGTTGAACACCACCCTCGCCGACGCGAAGGCGGCGGACCGGGCGGCGCTCATCGCCTACCTCCCGGCGGGCTTCCCGACCGTCGACGGCGGCGTCGAAGCGGTCAAGGCCGTCATCGCGGGCGGCGCGGACGTCGTCGAGATCGGGCTGCCGCACAGCGACCCGGTCCTCGACGGGCCGGTCATCCAGACCGCCGACGACATCGCCCTGCGCGGCGGTGTCCGGATCGCCGACGTGATGCGCACGGTCCGTGAGGCGTACGAGGCCACCGGCGTCCCGATCCTGGTCATGACGTACTGGAACCCCATCGACCGCTACGGCGTCGAGCGCTTCACCGCCGAGCTGGCCGAGGCGGGCGGCGCCGGGTGCATCCTGCCCGACCTGCCGGTCCAGGAGTCCGCGCTGTGGCGCGAGCACGCCGAGAAGCACGGCCTCGCCACCGTGTTCGTCGTCGCCCCCAGCAGCCAGGACGCCCGCCTCGCCACCATCACGGCGGCCGGCAGCGGTTTCGTCTACGCGGCGTCGCTGATGGGCGTCACCGGCACCCGCGCCTCCGTCGGCGCCCAGGCCCAGGACCTGGTGGGACGCACCCGCGCCACCACCGACCTTCCGGTCTGCGTCGGCCTCGGCGTCTCCAACGCGGCACAGGCCGCCGAGGTCGCCGGGTTCGCGGACGGCGTGATCGTCGGCTCGGCCTTCGTGAAGGCCATGCTGGACGCCCCCGACGAGGCCGCCGGTCTCGCCGCCGTCCGCTCCCTGGCGGGCGAACTGGCCGAAGGCGTTCGAAAGCGCTGAGCCGTTGAATCACCCGAATGGGTGGATTGTGGACCGGGGAGGCGCGGAGGTGCCTCCCCGGTTCGTTCCCCGGGTGTGAGCGACAAGATCCCTGAGGGAAACAGAAGCGCGCGCGAGCGCCTGGCCCAGCAGCGCGAGCGGGAGAAGGGGCGCGAGAAGCGCCGCCGGACCCTGATCGTCGCCTCGGCCGTGGTCGGGGTGCTGGCCCTGGCCGCCGTGGTCGGCCTGATCGCGGCCAACGCCGGCAAGGACGACGGCGGCGACACCGCCTCCGGCCCCGCCATCGCCCCGTCGGGCGCGACCGGCGAGGACGCCCTGACCCTCCCGGTCGGCGCGGCCGACGCCCCGTCCACCCTCACCATCTGGGAGGACTTCCGCTGCCCGGTCTGCGCCCAGTTCGAGAACGCCTTCCGGGACACCGTCAAGGAGCTGGCGGACGAAGGCCAGGTCAAGGTGGAGTATCACCTGGCCACCATCATCGACGGCAACCTCGGCGGCACCGGCTCGCTGCGCGCCGCCAACGCCGCCGCCTGCGCCCAGGACGACGGCAAGTTCGCGCCGTACCACGACGTCCTCTTCAGCAACCAGCCTCCCGAGCCCGACGACGCCTTCGGCAAGAACAGCCGGCTGATCGAGCTGGCCGGGAAGGTCGAGGGGCTCGACACCCCGGGCTTCCGCAGCTGTGTGGAGGACGGCGAGCACGACAGCTGGGTCAAGAAGTCCGACACGGCGTTCCGCGAGGGCGGCTTCCAGGGCACGCCGACGGTGCTGCTCAACGGGGAGTCCGTCTTCCCGAGCAAGGGCGACGAGCAGATCTCCCCAGAGAATCTGAAGAAATGGGTCGCCGCGGCCAACAAGGGAAAGAAGCCGGGCACCGCCGCCCCGTCCGCGCCCGCTTCCTGAGCGGCCGGAGCACGCGGAGAGGCGGGGCGTACGGGGCCGTGACAGGGCCCTCGTTATCCAGACGTTGCCGGGTGGCTTGCCGTATGCACCACCCGGCAAGGTACCGTCGGTCTCGCCATGAACCTTGCCTCCATTCCCAGCCCGTCGAGCGGTGTCCTCGAAATCGGACCGTTCCCTCTGCGCGGCTACGCATTCGCGATCATTGTCGGGCTCTTCGTCGGCCTGTGGATTCTGAACCGCCGCTGGGTCGCCAGGGGAGGAAAGCACGGGACGAGCTGGGACATCGCCGTCTGGGCCATTCCCTTCGGGCTGCTCGGTGGCCGGCTCTACCACGTGATCACCGACTATCAGCTGTACTTCGGTGACAACCGTGACTGGGTCGACGCCTTCAAGGTCTGGGAAGGCGGTCTCGGCATCTGGGGCGCGGTCGCCCTGGGTGCGGTCGGCGCCTGGATCGGCTGCCGGCGGCGCGGTATCGCGCTGCCTCCCTTCGCCGACGCGGTGGCGCCCGCGCTCGCCGTGGCCCAGGCCTTCGGCCGCTGGGGCAACTGGTTCAACCAGGAGCTGTACGGCAAGCCCACCGACCTGCCGTGGGCCGTCGAGATCAGCGAAGGCGTGAACCGGGTCGCCGGGACCTACCACCCGACCTTCCTGTACGAATCGCTGTGGTGCGTCGGCGTCGCGCTGCTGGTCATGTGGGCGGACCGTCGTTTCCGGCTCGGCCACGGCCGGGCGTTCGCGCTGTACGTCGCCGCCTATTGCGCCGGGCGGGGCTGGATCGAGTACATGCGGGTCGACGAGGCGCACCACATCCTGGGGCTGCGCCTCAACGTGTGGACCGCGATCGTCGTCTTCACGCTCGCCGTCGTCTACATGGTGCTCTCCGCCCGGCTTCGTCCGGGCCGCGAGGAGGTCGTGGAGCCGGACGCCGAGGCCGAGACCGACACGCCAGCGAAGGACACGGACACGCCCGCGAACGGCACGGACGCCGACACCGAGGCCGACACGCCCGCGAAGGGCACGGACGCTTCAGCGGAAAGCTCCGCGGGTGATGCCGATGCCACGTCCGCGCCCAGCGACACGGAGGCCGTGCCCTCCGACGCCACCGACACCAAGGGGTCGATTTCACGCCAGCCCTAGGCGGCCCAAGTGGCGGCTGTCACGGGAGGGCACTCCTGGTGCGGATGAGGCTCCGCGCGACCGCCTCCCAGAGCCTCGACCTGTAACGACATGGTCGGACGAAGAACCCCGGAAGCCCGGTGAGGGCTCCCGGGGTTCTTGTGTGCCGGGCTCCTCGGACGAGGCCAGGAACCGATGGTTGGCCGGCCTGCGAATCTGGCGGCTGGTTTAGCATCGAGTGCTCTGAGTCGGCCGGGGGCGTGAGCCGTCGGCCGTTCTGAACGGCAAGTGAACGGGGGTTCAAATGCGCGTGGTTCAGGAATTTCAGGACATTGAGGTGGAATCCTCGCCGCCACTGCATCATTGCGGATGCGGAATTCTGCAAGGGGGCGGGGAAATCCCGGAACTCGACCTGCTCACAGCGCGGGAGAGGCAGGTTCTGGTCGCCCTGGGGGCCGGGGCATCCAATCGCATCCTGGCCCGGCATCTGGGAATCGCCGAACGAACGGTGAAAGGGCATATTTCCCACGTTCTGGAAAAATTGGGTCTGGTTTCGCGCATGGAGGCGGTCGCCATAGCCGTTCTCTGTCATCCTCAGCTCTGCTCTGCCGGACATGTCACCCCTCCCGAAAGTGCCGTAGCGGAAAGTGTCGTGGCCTGAGATCGTCTTCTGGCCAGTAAATCGGCACCCCGCAACGGGTATCGGATCTGTACGGAGGGAAACTCGCGCGTGAAGATTTCCAGCAAGAGAGTTGTCATGGGCACGGTGGCAGCCGTCGCGCTCGCCGGCCTGGGACCGGTCACGGCGTCCGCCGCGACCGAGAACGCACCCGCCGCCGCACCGACCGTCGGTGCGGTGGACGGCGAAGCCCTGTACGAAGGCCTGTTCTTCGGCCAGGGGGCGGTGGCGAAGGCGCACCCGGACCTGGTTCTCGCCCGCGGCAAGACGTCGTCGGCCGAGTCGGCGAAGGTGGCCGACACGGTGGTCGACGTGATCAAGGCCAAGGACAGCACCTTCTTCGACCGGTTCGGGTCGGAGATGCAGAGCGGTAGCGAGGTGCGGGTCAACCGCGTCCTCGCCGAGGCCAACAAGAGCACGGTCGCCGCGATGCGGGCCGAGTACGGTGCGCCCACCAAGGCGGAGGACAACCTCGGCGCCCAGTGCGTCGTCCTCGTCGTCGTTCTCGGTGTGGGCAACGTCGTGTACTTCGTGAACGCCTACGAGTCCGCGAACGTCGCCTACCAGGTCAACTGGGTCGACAGCGTCAGCCCGAAGGCCGGTGACACCATCAGCCGCGAGCGCTGGGTCCACCAGGCGGCCGGCGCGCTCAAGGCCTGACGGGACGGTAGCGGCCCGCCGCCGGGCGCCGGGCCGTGTGCTCCAACGAACGGAGATCAGGGCCGGCTCCTTCCGCGTGCGCGGGAGGGCCGGCCTCGATCCGCGGATCACGAGGCGAGGAAGGGAACGAACCGTGCCGGAGGAAGTTCGCCGGGTCGCAGCAGGCAAGGGGGAGCCCCCCGGCAACCAGGAGCGGATGGGGAAGCTGCTGATCGCCGTCGTCGCCTTCTGGACCCTGGTCGGTGGCTATGTGCTGCACACCCAGTTGCCCAGCAACGCCGTCCAGTTGCCCGGTCAGGCGGGAATGGAGCGGACCGTGCGCGTGGTGACGCCCCAGGGGTGGGCGTTCTTCACCAAGTCGCCGCGCGACGCCAAGATCGAGGTCTGGACTCGTGATTCCGGCGGACAGTGGCGCGACGCCCTGCTCGCACCGCATTCGGAAGCACGGAACGCATTCGGTCTCAATCGTCGGTCGCGGGCCCAGGGCGTCGAACTCGGACAGCTCCAGGCTCAGGTCAGGGCCGGCGACTGGAAAACCTGTGAGGACGGAGATCTGGCGCGGTGCCTGTCGTCATTCACGTCTCCGATCCACGTGGAGACCCCGGTACCCCGACCGCAACTGTGCGGGGCCGTGGGCGTCACCCAGCAGGACGTCCTGCCATGGGCCTGGTCCGATTCTGAAGGGGATATGGAAATGCCCGGAAAGGTGGCGGTCATGGAGGTCGCATGCTGATCGCCCGACTGGGTGCTTTCGCCTCCCGTGTGAGTTCCGTTTCGCCCTGGACCAATGTGTACGGAGTCGCCAGGACGCTCATCGCTCTCGGTACGCTCTCCACTCTGCTGGCCACCGGCACGGAATCCCTTTTCCTGCCGGCCCAGGGCGTCCCTGATTATCCCAAGTGCGAGGGCCCCTCCGCCATCGGCATTTACTGCGTGATGCCCGCGGAGAACCTGGGGCTCGCCCGACTGGTTTCCATTCTGGTGCTTCTCGTCGTGGCGTCCGGATGGCGGCCCCGGTACACCGCGATTCCGCACTGGTGGATCGCCTTCAGCTTCCAGGCGAACGTCACCGCCCCCGACGGCGGTGACCAGATCACCGCGGTGATGGCCCTGCTGATGATCCCGATCGCCCTCGGCGACGGCCGAACCTGGCACTGGGGCGCGGCGCCTGACCGGGGCGCGCCCGAAGGGCGCTCCCGCGGCTGGTCCCTCTACGCCTGGTCGGCGTCGGTCGTGATCCGGATCCAGGTGGCCGGGCTCTACTTCCAGTCGTCGGTGGCCAAGCTCAGCCACACCGAATGGGCCGACGGGACCTCGCTCTTCTACTGGCTTCGGGACCCCTACTTCGGGGCGCCGGGCTGGATCGCCCCGCTGACCGACGCGATCACCCGCACCAGCTATGGCGTCATCGCCCTCACCTGGGGGCCTCTGGTCATCGAGTTCGCGATGGTGCTCGGGCTCTTCGCCAAGCGGTCGGTCCGCCCGTACCTCCTGGCGGCAGGGCTGTCCCTGCACTTCTTCATCGGCCTGCTGATGGGCCTGGGCAGCTTCGCCTTCGCGATGTTCGGCTGCCTGGTGCTGCTGCTGCGTCCCCTGGACGAGCCCTTCGGCTGGGTCGATCGGCTGGCCGGACGGTGGCGCTCCACGGCCCTGGGGCAGAAGCTCGCCCGGGTCCCCGCAGGCGTCCGTACGGGTGCGGGAACCGTGCCCGCCGACCCGGAGGAGGCCGAAGCGCCGGAGAAGCAGCCGGTGCCCGCGGCGCGGAACGGCTCCCGCTCCGCCGTCCATCCGGCGACCGACCTCGCGAAGGGCTGATCCGGTGGTGGGCGCGCTCGTCGCGCGGGACGTCGGCTCCGGCGCCCGGGGCGCACCGCGGTGACCTGGGCCCTCATGGTGTCGAGCGCGCTCGCCACCGCGGTGGGTGTCGCCGCCGTCCTGTGGCAGCTCACCGGGAAGGACCGGTTCTACATCCTGCCCTTCTGCTGCGCGCTGGGCTCCAGCGCGCTGGTGAACCTGCTGGTGAAGGAACCGGCGGCCGAGGCGGTGGCGGCAGCCGGTTCCACCCGGGCCGAGGTGGCGCCCGCCTCGCCGCTCTGGTTCCTGGCCTTCGCGCTGCTCCTGCCGCCCGTCTCCGAAGAAGTGGTCAAGGCCCTGCCCGCGCTGCTGCCGAGGGTCAGGGCCCGCGCCACGCGGTCCTGGCTCCGGACCGGGCTGGCGCTGGGCTGCGGGTTCGGGGTGGGGGAGACCGGGTTCGTGGGCTGGGTCATCGTCAGGGCTGACGGGCACGGCCCCGACCTGGCGGGCTGGTGCGGCTATGCCATGGAACGGGCCGGCGCCTCGCTCGGGCACGGTGTGATGACCGCCCTGGTCCTGTGGGGCTTCGCCGGCCGCCGTCGACTGCTCGGCCTGCTCGCGGCGGTCGCCCTGCACACCGTGCTGAACCTCGTCGCCTTTCTCGACCAGCTGGTCCCGCTGCCCCCGATGGTGGTCGGCCTCTCCTTCCAGGCGGGCATGGCCCTGCTGCTCGGCGCCTTCGTGCTGCTCAAGCAGGCGGAGAGCCGTGAGGAGACCGCAGCGGGCCCCCCGGAGCAGCCGACGGAGGGCCAGGGCGGCCGGGCACCGTAGGCCCTCCGGGCGGCGGCAGTCCGACGGCACATCTCAGGACCGCCCGGCGATCGCCAGTGTGCGGCGGGCCGACGCCACCACCGCCGCGTCCACGAACCTCCCGTCCGGCAGCGCCAGCGCCCCCGCCTCCACCTCCGAAGCCGCGACGATCTCCTCCGCCGCCTCGATCTCCTCGGCCGTCGGCCGGAACGCCCGCTCGATCACCTCCAGCTGGCGCGGGTGGATCGCCGCCCGGCCCAGCAGCCCGAGCCCCCGCCCCCGTACGCATGACGCCCACAGCCCGTCCAGGTCCCGCACGTCCGGGAAGACCGACTGGGCGGGCGGCGGCAGCGCGGCCGCCCGGGCCGCCACCACCAGCCGGCTGCGCGACCAGTCGAGCCCCCGGTCCTCCCGTACGCCCAGATCGGCCCGCAGGTCCGCCTCGCCCAGCGCGATGCCCCGGACCGCCGGGTCGGCCGTGGCGATCGAGTACGCGTGCTCCATGGCGAGCGCCGACTCCAGCAGCGGATACAGCGGTACGCCGGGGGCCACCGCCGCCACATGGTGCACGGAGACCGCGTGGGTGATCTTGGGCAGCCGGAGACCGGACAGGCCCGGCAGCCCCGTCAGCGCCCGGATGTCGTCCTCGCCGTGCACCCGGACATGGACCGGTACGGCGTCCGGCGAGGCCGTCACCGGGTCCGCGAGGAGTTCGGCGGTGGCGGAGCGCGCGTACTCCTTACGGTCCGGGGCGACGGCGTCCTCCAGGTCGACGATCACCACGTCCGCCCCGCTGCCCAGCGCCTTGGTCACCACCTCCGGCCGGTCCCCGGGCACGTACAGCCAGGTCAGCGGCGGCCGACCGACGGGCGGCGGCGGGCCCTCGGGCAGCGGCGGGACCGATGCCGGCCGGCCGGTCACAGCGCCCCCTGGTCCCGCAGCGCCGCGATCCGGTTCTCCGAGAGGCCCAGCCCGGCCAGGATCTCGTCGGTGTCCGCGCCGTGCGGGCGGCCCGCCCAGCGGATCCCGCCCGGGGTCTGCGAGAGCCGGAAGAGGACGTTCTGCATCCGCAGCGGCCCCAGCTCCGGGTCGTCGACCTCGGCGATGGTGCCGAGCGCCCGGTACTGCGGGTCCTCCATCACTTCCCGTACGTCATGGATCGGCGCGACGGCCGCCTCCGCCTTCTCGAAGCCGTTGATCACCTCCTCGCGGCTGTGGCGGGAGATCCAGTGGCCGACCGCCCCGTCCAGCTCCTCGGTGTGCTCAGCCCGGGTGGTGCCCGCGCCGAACCAGGGCTCCTCGATCAGGTCCGGGCGGCCGACCAGGCGCATCACCCGCTCGGCGACGGACTGGGCGGAGGTGGAGACCGCGACCCAGTGGCCGTCGGCGGTGCGGTAGGTGTTGCGCGGGGCGTTGTTGCGGGAGCGGTTGCCGGTGCGCGGCTGGACATAGCCGAGCTGGTCGTACCAGAGCGGCTGCGGGCCCAGCACGGTCAGGATCGGCTCGATGATCGCCAGGTCCACCACCTGCCCCTCGCCCGTCTTCTCCCGCCCGGCGAGCGCGGCCATCACCGCGTACGCCGTGGCCAGTGCCGCGATGGAGTCGGCGAGCCCGAACGGCGGCAGCGTCGGCGGCCCGTCCGGCTCCCCGGTGATCGCGGCGAACCCGCTCATCGCCTCGGCGAGCGTCCCGAAGCCGGGGCGGTGGGCGTACGGCCCGAACTGGCCGAAGCCGGTGACCCGGGCCAGCACCAGACGCGGGTTGACGGCGTGCAGCTCCTCGGGGCCCAGACCCCAGCGTTCCAGGGTGCCGGGCCGGAAGTTCTCGACGATGACGTCCGTCTCGGCGGCCAGCCGCAGCAGCACGTCCCGGCCGCCGGGCGCGGACAGGTCGAGGGTGAGGGCGCGCTTGTTGCGGCCGAGCAGCTTCCACCACAGGCCGACCCCGTCCTTGGCGGGCCCGTGCCCGCGCGAGGGGTCCGGCTTACGGGGGTGCTCGACCTTGATCACATCGGCGCCGAAGTCCCCCAGCATGGTGGCCGCGAGCGGTCCGGCGAAGAGGGTGGCCAGGTCGATGACTTTCAGCCCGGTCAGCGGGCCTGCCGCTGTCGTAGGCGTCGGGCCTGCCGCTGTCGTGCTCATACGGTCTCCGCCTCGATCTCGCTCCGGTAGGGCATGGACGTGGACGCGCCGGGTTTCTGGACGCAGAGCGCGGCGGCCGAGGAGGCGAAGGCCAGCGCCTCGGCGACCGGCCGCCCCTCGCCGAGCGCCACCGCCAGCGACCCGACGAAGGTGTCCCCGGCCCCGGTCGTGTCGACGGCGTTCACCGAGGGAGCCTCGAAGAGCACCGGCTCGCCGCCCCGGGCCGCGTACAGGCAGCCCTTCGCACCGAGCGTGACGATGACCTCGGGCACCCGGCGCAGCAGGATCTGGGCGGCGGCGTGCGGTTCGGCCTGCCCGGACAGCTCGGCGGCCTCGTGCTCGTTGGGCACCAACAGGTCGATGTGGTCGAGGAGTTCGTCGGGCAGGGGCTGCACGGGGGCGGGGGTGAGGATGGTGCGGACGCCTTGGGCGCGGGCCGCCCGGCCTCCTTCGACGACGGCGGACAGCGGGAGTTCGAGCTGCATCAGCAGCAGATCGGCGGCGGCGATCGCCGCGATCTCCCCGGGCCCGAGCGCGGTCACCACGCCGTTGGCGCCGGGGATCACCACGATCGCGTTGGACCCGGTGTCGTCGACCACGATGTGCGCGGTGCCGCTGGGCCCCTCGGCGGTGTGCAGCAGGTCGGTGTCCACCCCGGCGTGTTCGAGGCCGTCGCGCAGCAGGGGCCCGTAGACGTCGTCGCCGATCGCGCCGATCATCGTCACCTCCCCGCCCGCGCGGGCGGCGGCGACGGCCTGGTTGGCGCCCTTGCCGCCGGGGATCGTCCGGAACTCCCGTCCGGTGACGGTCTCGCCGCGGCCGGGGGCGCGGGCCGTGTAGGCGACGAGGTCCATATTGGTGCTGCCGAGCACCGCGATACGGGTCATGGGCGCAGAGCCTCCTGGTGGGTCAGTGCGGCGAGGGTGTCGAACCCGGTCCGGTCGAAGCCGGGTACGGAGGTGGCGAGCCGGTTCTTCAGCGGGGCCGTCCACCGTTCGGGCAGGGCGTCCGGCCCGCCCGCCAGCAGTCCGGCCAGCGAGCCGGCGGTCGCCCCGTTGGAGTCGGTGTCCCAGCCCCCGGAGACCGCGCGGCCGATCGACCGGGTGAAGTCGCCGTCGGCGTGGGTGAGGGCGGCGGCCAGCAGCGCGGCGTTGGGCAGCACGTGCACCCAGTGGTGGGTGTCGGCGTACGCGGCGTGCAGCCGGTCCACGACCACGTCGAAGTCCCCTTCCGTACGGGCGGTCTCGATGCCGAGGCGGATCGCGCGGGCGTACCGCGAGTGCGGCGGCACCACCCGCAGCCCGGCGGCCAGGCAGCCGTGCACATCGCTCTCGCCGCCCGCCGCCACGGCCAGCGCGGCGGCGGTGAACATCGCGCCGTACACCCCGTTGCCGGTATGGGTGAGGACCGCGTCGCGGTGGGCCTGGGCGGCGGCCCCGGCCGGGTCGCCGGGGTGGGTCCAGCCGTGTACGTCGGCCCGGATCTGCGCGCCGATCCACTCCCGGAACGGGTTGCGGAAGCGAGCGGTCTCCGGCGGCTCGACGCCCGCGAGGAGGTTGCCGTACGCGATGCGCTCGGCGGTGAACGTCCGTCCGGCCGGCAGCTCGTCCAGCCAGAGCCGGGCGAGGTCGGCGGTGGTGAAGGACCGCCCGTGCCGCTGGAGCAACAGCAGGGTGAGGAGCGGGTAGTTGAGGTCGTCGTCCTCCGGCATGCCGTCGATGTTCTCGGCGAGCGAAGTGGAGGCCGAGCGGCGGTTCCAGGGGTGGGCGGCGAGCAGGTCGGCGGGCACGCCGCGTGCGGTGAACCAGGTGGTCAGCGGCCAGTTGCCGGCGGCGCGGGCCAGCGCCCGGATGCCGGTCAGCGGCAGCTTCTCGACCGGCTTGCCGAGCAGACAGCCCGCCGCCCGGCCCAGCCAGGCCGCGTGCAGCCGGTCCTGTCCGACGACGGGGGCGGCCTCGGATGGGCCCGGCCAGTGCGGGCAGGCGGCGACGATCGCGTCCAGGTCGGTGGGCTCGTCGGCGGCCGACGGCGATTCCAGCAGGGCGAGTTCGTCGAGGAGCCGCCCGGCCAGTGCGCGCAGTCGCGGCGGCGCGGGCGGTTCGGAGACGCCCGCGCGGTCCGGGGCGGGGGCGCCCCCGGCCGCGTACCACCGCTCCTCGATCTCCCGGGCGTCCCGGCCGTCCTGCGCGGCCTGCCGCAGCTCGTGTCCGACCAGGTCCTCCGGCTGCACCCAGGTGAGGCGGACGTTCATCGCGCACCGGCCAGCGCGGTGAACGCCTCCTCGTGGGCCCGGCGGCGCTCCAGATCCCGGGCGAAGACCTCCCGGGCGACCTCGGCCAGGGTCCGGGCGGGGGTGTGCAGGTCCAGCCGGCTCGCCTCCGCGACGGTGGCCGCCCAGTCGGCCGGGACGTCACCGCCGAGCGCGCCCACGATCGCCCCGCTCATCGTCGCGATGGAGTCGCAGTCCCGCCCGTAGTTCACCGAACCGAGCACCGTACGCCGGTAGTCGCCGCCCCCGACCAGCAACATCCCGAGTGCGACGGGCAGTTCCTCGATGGCGTGCAGCCGGGAGGGGCGGCGGGCGCCGAGCGAGGGGGCCCGGTAGTCGGGGCCGACCGTGTCGAAGGGCTCCACGGCCGCCCGCAGCGGGGCGAGCGCGGACTCGAAGTCGTCGTGGCGCACGGCCACTTCGCAGACCGCCTCGATCGCGGAGCGGGTGCCGTCCTTGGCCAGGGCGAGCGCGGCGTCGACCACCGCCTTCGGCGTCGCGCCCGGGCGGCACGCGGCGGCGACGGCGGCCGCGAAGACCCCGGCGGCCTCCCGGCCGTAGGAGGACTGGTGCGGGGCCGCGACCTCCAGCGCCTCGGCGTACGCGGCCCGCGGGTGACCGGCGTTGACCAGGCCGACCGGGGCCATGTACATCGCCGCCCCGCAGTTGACGATGTTGCCCGCCCCGGCCTCGCGCGGGTCGACGTGCCCGTAGTGCAGCCGGGCCACGATCCACTTCTCCGCCAGGAAGATCCGCTGGAGCGGCAGCGCCTCGGCCTCCAGCTCCGGGATCCAGCGCGGGGAGAGCAGATCCGGTACGAGATGGTCCGCGACGGCGTACGCGTCGAGATGGTCGCGGACCCGGTCGTAGACCCGGATCAGCGCGTGGGTCATCAGGGTGTCGTCGGTGACGTGTCCGTCGCCCTTGTGGTACGGCGCGATGGGGCGCGCGGTACGCCAGTCCTCGCCATACCAGGGGCCGACGATCCCGGTCACCCGGCCGCCGTGGCGCTCGGCGATCTGCTCGGGCGTCCAGCCCTCGACCGGGCCGCCGAGCGCGTCGCCGACGGCGGCTCCGACGAGGGCCCGGGTGATCCGGTCATCGAGTCCGGGAGGGGACGGGGGCGTCGAGGAGGCGGGGACGGGCTCGGCTGCCGTGGCCGTTGTGGGCGTCATGCCGGAATTGTCCACCCGGGGTGGCCGGTTCCGTGGCTGCCAGCAGCCCGGCGAGTTCGATCAGGTCCGTGCCCGCGAGCCGGGGCAGCGCGCAGCCCGCCAGCGTGCGGCAGGCCTCGCGCCAGCCCGCGGGTACGGCGGTGACCGAGCCGACCGCCCCGGTCAGCGCACCGGCCAGGGCGGGCGCGGAGTCCGCGACCCGGGACAGGCAGGCGGCGGCCGGGAGTGCCTGGGCGATCTCGCCCCGGGCGGCGGTGGTGAGGGCCAGGGCGACCGGCACGGTCTCCGCCGCGGCGATCCCGTAGCTGTAGACGTGGTCCACGATCTGGTGCTCCAGCACCGGGACCAGGGCGAACGCCCCGGCCGGCTCGTCCGCGAACTCCCGGGCCAGGCGGACCGCGTGCACGGCGTTGCGGGCGATCTCGGTGCCCTCGGGCAGCTGGGCGAGGGCCGCGTTCACCACCGCCTCGACGTCCGCCCCCGCCAGCGCCACGGCGACCGCCGCCGCCATGGCCCGCGCCCCGTGCACCCCGTCGCCGTCCTGGGTGTAGCGGGCGTCGAACTCGGCGAGCGCGGCCGCCTCCTCCGGGGCGCCCGGGTGGACCACGGCGAGCACGGCGGCCCGTACGCACGCGGCGTCGTCGAAGTAGTGCGGGTTGTCGTGCCCGGTGGCGGGCGGCCGCAGCCCGGCGGCCAGGTTGCCGAGCCCGGCCCGTACCGAGATCCGGGCCCGCAGCGGAAGCACCGCGGCCTCGACCTCGGGGGCCCGGGCGCTGGCGGCGGCGACGGTGGCGGCCAGCGCGTTCCAGGCCCGGTCGACCGCGTCCCGCATCCGGCGGCCGGGGGCCAGGCCCACCGCGTCGTCGGCCGCCGCCGCCAGTACCGTACGGGCGGCGAACGCGGCCCACTCGGCGTCGTCGGACGGGCCGAGCCGCAGCGGCTCGGGCGGCTGGTTGAGCGCGATGGGCACCGGGAGCGTGGTGGTGGCGTTCTGCTCGGCGAAGGTGTCCAGCTCCCGGGTGAGCCGCCGGGTCCACTCGGGCATCCGGGCCGCCCGGTGCCGCGCGGCGGGCCACCCGGCGGCATCGCCCGCCGCCAGCCCGAGCAGCAGCCCCTCGATCCGGGCACGGCGGGAGGGCGCGGGGGCCCCGGCGGCCTGGTGCGCCGCGGGCATCGCCACCTCTCCCGTGGGGGTCGTCGCCGGGTGGCTCCTGACCGTTCCGCCGGTCGCGGCCGTCGTGGGCGCCCCCGGGGCCCCGGCCGCCTTGCGCGCTGTGGTCATCGCCGCTCCTCCCGTACGGGCTCGAAGGAGGCGGCCACCGACGCCATGTCCCGTACGGCCGACGGCTCGCGACCGCCGCCCCGCTCCTGCGGACTCTCCGCCGCCCCGGCCGCTCCTGGATCGTCCGGGGTCAGCAGCTCCGCGATGTCCAGCACGTGGTAGCCGCGCATCGAGGGCAGACAGCTGCCCCGGACCGGGCCGATCGCGCCCGCCCAGTCCGGCGGAATGGCGCTCTCCCCGTGCAGCGCCCCGGCCAGGGCGCCCGCCACCGCCGCCGTCGTGTCCGCGTCGCGGCCCATGTTGACGGCCGTGAGCACCGCCGTCCGGAAGTCCCCGCGCGCCGCCGTGAACGCCCCGAACGCCAGGCCCACCGCCTCCGGCGCGAGGTCCGTCCACGGGTAGCCGGCGATCACCACCGCCGAGCGCACCGCCCGCTCCATCGTGAGCCGGTCGGGGTAGGGCCGCTGGGCCGCCGCCACCGCCCGGCGCAGCGACCGGGCGGTCCAGGAGTCCATCGGGACCACTGAGAGCGCGGCCGCGATCACCGATGCGAGGCCCGAGCCCACCATCGCCGCGGCCACCCCGGCCGCCACCGCCTGGCCCCCGTAGATCCCCTCGCCCTCGTGGCTGACCCGGCCGTCCACCGCGACCAGCCGGGCCGCCTCGGCGGGGCGGCCCGCCGCGAACACCCCGAAGGGGGCCGCCCGCATCGCGAGCCCGTCGCTCCAGGCGTGCCGGTGCTGGGCCGAGATCGGTGCGGCCAGGCCCCGGCGCAGATTCTCCAGGGTGCCGCGCTCGCTGAACCCGGCGCCCCGGAACGGGCCCTCGTCCAGATCGGCGATCCAGTGGTGCCAGGCCCGCTCCACATGGGAGACGTCGAGCGCCGAGCCGTGCCGGGCCAGCAGCAGCCCGGAGAAGATCGCGTATTCCGTGTCGTCGGTGCCCGCCGGGTCATCGCTCACGAAGCCCTCGATCCGCCCCCAGCGGCGGCGGATCTCGGAGGGCCGCAGGTTCTCCGCCGGGGCGCCGAGCGCGTCCCCGACCGCCAGTCCCAGCAGCGCACCCCTGGCCCGGTCATCGCCGACGGCCGTGTCCATCGCGTCGCCCTTCCGCTCGTCCGGCGAGTCCGTATCCGGGCCCTGTCCGTATCTGTGCCACGCGGAGGGCGGTCGAAGGCGGGAACGCGCCGGAAAAGGGCCACTCGGATGACCCGGCCGGATAGCTGAGGCTGGCCTTTCTTCGCAGGTCAGAGCGGTGGTAAGGCAGGCCTGCCTTGCTGGCGGAGGTCGCCCGACCGGCGTACTTTGGACTTCGTCGAAAGTTGTACTGGATACGGTACTGAAGGTTGTACCGGATGGGGAGAAGCGCACCGTGGCCATCATCGAGACCGACGCCGTCCTGCACGAGGCGCACCGGGACAACCACACCCACCGGGATGTGAACGGCGGCTGGCTGCGCCCCGCCGTCTTCGGCGCGATGGACGGTCTGGTCTCCAACCTCGCCCTGATGACCGGGGTCGCGGGCGGTGCGGTCTCCCAGCAGACCATAGTGATCACCGGCCTGGCCGGGCTCGCGGCCGGGGCCTTCTCCATGGCGGCGGGCGAGTACACCTCCGTCGCCTCGCAGCGTGAACTGGTCGAGGCCGAGCTGGACGTCGAGCGCCGCGAACTCCGTAAGCACCCCAAGGACGAGATGGCGGAGCTGGCCGCGCTCTACGAGTCCCGGGGCGTGGACGCCCCGCTGGCCCGCGAGGTCGCCCGACAGCTGTCGCGCGACCCGGAGCA
This sequence comes from Streptomyces sp. SID14515, assembly GCF_010548505.1. Taxonomy (NCBI): domain Bacteria; kingdom Bacillati; phylum Actinomycetota; class Actinomycetes; order Kitasatosporales; family Streptomycetaceae; genus Streptomyces; species Streptomyces sp. SID14515. The sequence continues at coordinate 16,977 of NZ_JAAGMH010000142.1, forward strand.
GGCGCTGGAGATTCACGCCCGCGAGGAGCTCGGCATCGACCCGAGCGATCTGCCCTCGCCGCTGGTGGCCGCCGTCTCCTCCTTCGGCGCCTTCGCGCTCGGCGCCCTGCTGCCCGTCCTGCCCTACCTCCTCGGCGCGAGCGCCCTGTGGCCCTCGGTGCTCCTCGCACTCCTCGGCCTCTTCGGCTGCGGCGCGGTGGTGGCCCGGGTGACGGCCCGCAGCTGGTGGTTCAGCGGACTGCGCCAGCTCGCCCTCGGCGGCGCGGCGGCGGCCCTGACGTACGGGCTCGGCACGCTGTTCGGCGTGGCGGTCGGCTGATTCCGGAGCGGCCTCACCGGTCGGCGCGACGGGCGTTGCGCGGCGTACGGGATTCTCGCGCCGTACGGCATTCCGCGGCGCACCGGTTGCTCCGACGGCCAGGCCGGCCCGGTGGCCAGGCCACTCCGGTGTACGGCGAAGGCGCGGCCCGCCCCGGGCCGTGCCTTCGCCGTACCCGCGCGCGATCGATACCCGCGTGATCGTTCGCGGTCGCTACCGGATGCCGGCGAAGCTCTTCCAGCCGGTGCCGATCTTGACCCCCGCGCCGATGCTCCCCGTGCCGTCGCCGGCGTACCGGTAGAGGTCGCCGCCCGTCGTACGGCCCAGGAGGTCGTCCTTGCCGTCGCCGGTGAGGTCGCCGATGCCGACGATGTCCGCCATCCCGCCCCAGCCGGTGCCGATCTTCACACCGTTGCCGATGGTGCCCTTGCCGGTCCCGTCGTAGCGGAAGAGGTCGCCGGCGGCGGTGCGGGCGACGAGGTCGGCGTGCTGGTCGCCGTTGAGGTCGCCCGCGCCGACGATGGTCAGGTTCTTCCAGCCGTTGCCGATCTTTCCGGTGCGGGTGAGGCCGCCGCCGGCGGTGCCCGCGTACAGGTAGAGGTCGCCGGTCGCGGTCTCCCGGGCCACCAGGTCGGGCCGGCCGTCCGCGGTGAAGTCGCCGGAGCCGGTCAGGCCGTCGAAGGACTTCCAGCCACTGCCGATCTTCGTCGCCGGCCCCTGGGGCGTGACGACGCGGCCCCGCTGCGGGCTGTGGCGGAACAGGTCGCCCGCGCTGTTCGTCACCAGGGTGTCGTTCGCCCCGTCGCCGTCGAGGTCCCCGAAGGGGATAAGCGTGGACGTCGTGGGCCAGGTCCCGCCGTCGGCGGTGCCCGGCAGCTTCCCCGCCGCGTCGCCCTGGTACACGCGCAGCGAGCCGTTCGCCGCCCGTGCGTAGAGGTCCGGGAAGCCGTCGTCGCCGACGTGGTCCCGGTGCGTCGGCTTCGCCGCCCCGGTGGCCGTCGCCCAGACCTGCTCGATCGGGTAGTAGTCACTCGTCGTGCCGAGCCGCTTGTTCCATACGGCGACCGCGCTGCCGTCCGGGCCTGCGGCGACGGAACCCTCCGTGTGGAGGTCGGCCCGACCCACGTACAGGGGCTTGGGCCAGGCGCCGTCCGAGCGGACCAGCGCCCACAGGTCGCCTTCGTAGGTCGTCCACATGACCGCGAGCGAGCCGTCCCGGCCGACATCGGGGACCCAGAACCTGGACGCCTCGCTCTTCCGGACCACGGTGCGGGTCGGCGACCACGTGCCGTTCACCGCGCGGGTCGCCGTCCGGAGCTGGGAGCCCTCGAATTCCCAGAAGGCCGTCACCCGGCCGTCCGATTCGAGCTGCGGCGGCACGGAGGAGTTCCTGCCCTCGTCGGCGGGGAGGTACTCGGTCCGGCCCCACGTCGTGCTGCCGGCCGGGCGGTGGACGAAGGGGCGGGTGGAAGAGCCTCCCCGCCAGCTGACCAGGGCCGTACCGTCGTCCGCCGCCTGCACATCGAGTTCGCCCGGGTTCGAGCCGCCGGTGCTGATGGCCTCCGGGGCGCTCCAGTCGGCCGAGCCGGCCGCCCGGGTCGACACCCGCAGTGCCGCCGGTCCGGAGATGTCGGCCTGCCACGCCACGGTCACCGCGCCGTCACCCGCCGCTGCCGCCCGCAGTTCGTAGGCGGACCCGGTGCCGATCTGCACCGCATCCGACCAGGCGGCCCCCCGCTCGGCCAGATCGGAGGCGAACACCCCCACGTCGCTCTCGTCCTCCCCGGGGGTCGGGTTGCCGTTCCAGACGGCGGTGAGGCGGCCGCCGGGGCCGCTCACCAGCATGAGGTCGTGCCCGAAGAGCGCGGACGTGATCGGCGCGGGCGCCGTCCAGGCCTCGGCGCCGGGCAGCAGCGTCGAGGTGCTGTGCGAGTCGAAGCGGTCCGATGTGAAGCGGTCCCAGGCGACGGTGGCGGAGCCGTCCCGGCCGGTGACCAGGTACACGCCGGAAACGCGCTGTTGACCGGCGGCGATCCGGACCGGAGCGCTCCACGCGGTGGCACCGGCCTTGCGGGTGGCGCCCCACAGCTCCTGAGGGCCGTCGTCCGTACCGCTGGTCCACACCGTGACGGCGGTGCCGTCCGAGGTGACCTTCACGCCCGCACCGGTATTGGCGCCGCCCGCGTCGGTGAGCGCCGCGGGCGTCCCCCACGGCCGCTCGGCGGCGAAGGCCGCCGGAGCCCCCAGGACGGCGGCCGTGGTGACGCCCGCCCCGACGACGCCGAGCGTCAGCGCGAGCGTGGGTACGAGAGCTGTGCCGATGGCCGTGGTCCGGCGCATGTGGTCCCCCCAGTTGTCCTGTTGTCCGTTGAACAAACGCCCTGAACCTAGCAAGGCGAAAGGGGCCCTACCAGCGACTTTTCCGTCTCGCCGGAGCCTGCGCCGGTGGCCCGGTGTGACGTACGTCGTGACGCGCACCTCTGGGCGGAGGGAGCGGGGCGGCCGTAAAATGGGACACTATGCAGCGCTACACATAAGTAGCCATTACTCGGCGGTTTCAATTCTGTGACCGCCGGGAAAGAGCCGTAGACACCGCAGGCAACGACGCCTGCTCTCTGCGGGTCCCCCGGGCGCCGATCGTTCCGACAGCGACCCACCCCCTGGTTCAAGCCGGTCACCTCTGGTCACCCAGTCACTTCCGGTCACCACGGTGTCCGCATGTTGGAACACGTCTTCCGCTTCTTGAGAAGCGCCCCATCATGTAACCTGCACGAAATTTCGCAGAGGGCCAACGTCGTCCCTCGGCACCGCAAATGCCACGACGACGACGGGAGAGCCGATGCGTATCGACGCCTGGTCGCCCATGGACGGTCGCCCCGCCCAGCAGGGGATGTACGACCCCCGTAACGAGCACGACGCCTGTGGCGTCGGGTTCGTGGCCACTCTGACCGGTGTGGCCAGCCATGAGCTGGTCGAGCAGGCGCTGACCGTACTGCGCAACCTCGAACACCGCGGCGCCACCGGCTCCGAGCCCGACTCCGGCGACGGCGCCGGCATCCTCTGCCAGGTCCCGGACGCCTTCCTGCGCGCCGAGACCCCTTTTGAACTTCCCGAGGCCGGCTCGTACGCCGTGGGCATCGCCTTCCTCCCCGCGGACGACTCCACCGAGGCCGTCCGGACGATCGAGGAGATCGCCGCGCAGGAGGGCCTGACGGTCCTCGGCTGGCGCGACGTCCCGGTCACCCCCGCACTTCTCGGCAACGGCGCCCGCGCCACCATGCCCGAGTTCCGCCAGGTCTTCGTCGCCGACGGCGAGTCCACCGGCATCGCCCTGGACCGCAAGGCGTTCGTCCTGCGCAAGCGTGCCGAGCGTGAGGCCGGGGTGTACTTCCCCTCGCTCTCCGCCCGCACCATCGTCTACAAGGGCATGCTCACCACCGGGCAGCTGGAGCCGTTCTTCCCGGACCTCTCCGACCGCCGCTTCGCCTCCACGGTCGCGCTGGTCCACTCCCGCTTCTCCACCAACACCTTCCCCAGCTGGCCGCTGGCCCACCCGTACCGCTTCGTCGCCCACAACGGCGAGATCAACACGGTCAAGGGCAATCGCAACTGGATGAAGGCCCGCGAGTCCCAGCTCGCCTCCGAGCTCTTCGGCCAGGCGCAGCTCGACCGGATCTTCCCCGTCTGCACCCCGGACGCCTCCGACTCGGCCTCCTTCGACGAGGTCCTGGAGCTGCTCCACCTCGGCGGGCGTTCGCTGCCGCACTCGGTGCTGATGATGGTCCCCGAGGCGTGGGAGAACCACGACTCGATGGACCCGGCCCGGCGCGCGTTCTACCAGTACCACGCCACGATGATGGAGCCCTGGGACGGCCCGGCCTGCGTCACCTTCACCGACGGCGTCCAGGTCGGCGCGGTCCTCGACCGCAACGGTCTGCGCCCCGGCCGCTACTGGGTCACCGACGACGGCCTCGTCGTGCTCTCCTCCGAGGTCGGCGTCCTGGACATCGACCCGGCGAAGGTCGTCCGCAAGGGCCGCCTCCAGCCCGGCAAGATGTTCCTCGTCGACACCGCCGAGCACCGCATCATCGAGGACGACGAGATCAAGGCGTCCCTCGCCGCCGAGCAGCCCTACCAGGAGTGGCTGGAGACCGGCGAGATCGGCCTCGGCGACCTGCCCGAGCGCGAGCACATCGTGCACACCCACGCCTCGGTCACCCGCCGCCAGCAGACCTTCGGCTACACCGAGGAAGAGCTCCGCGTCATCCTCGCGCCGATGGCCCGCACCGCCGGCGAGCCGCTCGGCTCCATGGGCACCGACTCGCCGATCGCCGCGCTCTCCGAGCGCCCCCGGCTGCTCTTCGACTACTTCACCCAGCTCTTCGCCCAGGTCACCAACCCGCCGCTGGACGCCATCCGCGAGGAGCTCGTCACCTCGCTGCGCTCCTCGCTCGGCCCGCAGGGCAACATCCTGGAGCCGACCGCCGCCGCGTGTCGCAGCGTCACGCTGCCCTTCCCGGTGATCGACAACGACGAGCTCGCCAAGCTGATACACATCAACGCCGACGGCGACATGCCGGGCATGAAGGCCGCCACCCTCGCCGGCCTCTACCGGGTCGGCGGCGGCGGCGAGGCCCTGGCCGCCCGGATCGAGGAGATCTGCGCCGAGGTCGACGCCGCCATAGAGGACGGCGCCCGCCTCATCGTCCTCTCCGACCGGCACTCCGACGCCGAGCACGCCCCGATCCCCTCGCTGCTGCTCACCTCCGCCGTCCACCACCACCTCATCCGCACCAAGCAGCGCACCCAGGTGGGCCTGCTGGTCGAGGCCGGGGACGTCCGCGAGGTCCACCACGTCGCGCTGCTCATCGGCTACGGCGCCGCCGCCGTCAACCCGTACCTCGCGATGGAGTCCGTCGAGGACCTGGTCCGCGCCGGCACCTTCATCGAGAACATCGAGGCCGAGCAGGCCATCCGGAACCTGATCTACGCCCTCGGCAAGGGCGTCCTGAAGGTCATGTCCAAGATGGGCATCTCCACCGTCGCCTCCTACCGCGGCGCCCAGGTCTTCGAGGCCGTCGGCCTGGACGAGGCCTTCGTCGCGACGTACTTCAACGGCACCGCCACCAAGATCGGCGGCGCCGGCCTGGACGTCATCGCCAAGGAGGTCGCCGCCCGGCACACCAAGGCGTACCCCGCATCCGGCATCGCGGCTTCGCACCGCGCGCTGGAGATCGGCGGCGAGTACCAGTGGCGGCGCGAGGGCGAACCGCACCTGTTCGACCCGGAGACGGTCTTCCGCCTCCAGCACGCCACCCGCAACCGCCGCTACGACATCTTCAAGCAGTACACGGAGCGGGTGAACGAGCAGTCCGAGCGCCTCATGACGCTCCGCGGCCTCTTCGGCTTCGACTCCGGCCGCGAGCCGATCTCCCTCGACGAGGTCGAGCCCGCATCCGAGATCGTCAAGCGCTTCTCCACCGGCGCCATGTCGTACGGCTCGATCTCCCGCGAGGCGCACGAGACGCTCGCCATCGCGATGAACCAGCTCGGCGGCAAGTCCAACACCGGCGAGGGCGGCGAGGACCCCGACCGCCTCTACGACCCGGCGCGCCGCTCCTCCATCAAGCAGGTCGCCTCCGGCCGCTTCGGAGTGACCAGCGAATACCTGGTCAACGCGGACGACATCCAGATCAAGATGGCCCAGGGCGCCAAGCCCGGCGAGGGCGGCCAGCTGCCCGGCCACAAGGTCTACCCGTGGGTCGCCAAGACGCGTCACTCGACGCCCGGCGTCGGCCTCATCTCGCCGCCGCCGCACCACGACATCTACTCCATCGAAGACCTCGCCCAGCTGATCCACGACCTCAAGAACGCCAACCCCGTGGCCCGTATCCACGTGAAGCTGGTCTCCGAGGTCGGCGTCGGCACGGTCGCCGCCGGTGTCTCCAAGGCCCACGCGGACGTCGTCCTCATCTCCGGCCACGACGGCGGAACCGGCGCCTCCCCGCTCACCTCGCTCAAGCACGCGGGCGGCCCCTGGGAGCTCGGCCTCGCCGAGACCCAGCAGACCCTGCTGCTCAACGGCCTGCGCGACCGCATCGTCGTGCAGACCGACGGCCAGCTCAAGACCGGCCGCGACGTCGTCATCGCCGCGCTGCTCGGCGCCGAGGAGTTCGGTTTCGCGACCGCGCCGCTCGTCGTCTCCGGCTGCGTCATGATGCGCGTCTGCCACCTGGACACCTGCCCGGTCGGCATCGCCACCCAGAACCCGGTCCTGCGCGACCGGTTCTCCGGCAAGGCCGAGTACATCGTCAACTTCTTCGAGTTCATCGCCGAAGAGGTCCGCGAGATCCTCGCCGAGCTGGGCTTCCGCTCCATCGAGGAGGCCGTCGGCCACGCCGAACTCCTCGACACCGACCGCGCGATCACCCACTGGAAGGCGCAGGGCCTGGACCTCGCCCCGCTCTTCCACGTGCCCGAGCTGCCCGAGGGCGCGGTCCGCCACCGCATCGTCGAGCAGGACCACGGTCTGACGAAGGCGCTCGACAACCAGCTGATCAAGCTGGCCGCCGACGCGCTCGGAGCCGAGAGCGCCGAGGCCGCCCAGCCGGTCCGCGCCCAGGTCGCGATCCGCAACATCAACCGCACCGTCGGCACCATGCTGGGCCACGAGGTGACCAAGAAGTTCGGTGGCCCGGGCCTGCCCGAGAACACCATCGACATCACCTTCACCGGCTCGGCCGGCCAGTCCTTCGGCGCGTTCGTGCCGCGCGGGGTCACCCTGCGCCTGGAGGGCGACGCCAACGACTACGTCGGCAAGGGCCTCTCCGGCGGCCGCGTGATCGTCCGGCCCGACCGGGGCGCCGACCACCTCGCCGAGTACTCCACCATCGCCGGCAACACCATCGGCTACGGAGCCACCGGCGGCGAGATCTTCCTGCGCGGCCGCACCGGCGAACGCTTCTGCGTCCGCAACTCCGGTGCGCTGGTCGTCTCCGAAGGCGTCGGCGACCACGGCTGCGAGTACATGACCGGCGGCCAGGCCGTCGTCCTCGGCGAGACCGGCCGCAACTTCGCCGCCGGTATGTCGGGCGGTGTCGCGTACGTCATCGACCTGAACCGCGACGACGTCAACGTCGGCAACCTCGGCGCGGTCGAGGAGCTGGACGACACCGACAGGCAGTGGCTGCACGACGTCGTGCGCCGCCACCACGAGGAGACCGGCTCCACCGTCGCCGAGAAGCTCCTCGCCGAGTGGGACACCGCGGTGGCCCGCTTCAGCAAGATCATCCCGTCCACGTACAAGGCAGTGCTCGCCGCCAAGGACGCCGCTGAGCTCGCCGGTCTCTCCGAGCAGGAGACCACCGAGAAGATGATGGAGGCGGCGACCCATGGCTGACCCCAAGGGCTTCCTGACCACCGGACGCGAGGTCGCGAAGACCCGCCCCGTGGCCGAGCGCGTCAAGGACTGGAACGAGGTCTACGTTCCGGGCTCGCTGCTCCCGATCATCAGCAAGCAGGCCGGCCGCTGCATGGACTGCGGCATCCCGTTCTGCCACAACGGCTGCCCGCTCGGAAACCTCATCCCCGAGTGGAACGACTACGCCTACCGCGAGGACTGGACCGCCGCTTCCGAGCGGCTGCACGCCACGAACAACTTCCCGGAGTTCACCGGGCGGCTGTGCCCGGCCCCCTGCGAGTCGGCGTGCGTGCTCGGCATCAACCAGCCCGCCGTCACCATCAAGAACGTCGAGGTCTCCATCATCGACAAGGCGTGGGACAGCGGCGACGTCACCCCGCAGCCGCCCGAGCGCCTCTCCGGCAAGACCGTCGCGGTCATCGGCTCGGGCCCGGCGGGACTCGCCGCCGCCCAGCAGCTGACCCGGGCCGGCCACACCGTCGTCGTCTACGAGCGCGCGGACCGCATCGGGGGCCTCCTCCGCTACGGCATCCCCGAGTTCAAGATGGAGAAGTCGCACATCAACCGCCGCATCGAGCAGATGCGTCTGGAGGGCACCAAGTTCCGTACGGAGGTGGAGATCGGCAAGGACATCGACGCCGCGAAGCTCCGCCGCCGCTACGACGCGGTCGTCATCGCGGCCGGCGCCACCGTCTCCCGCGACCTGCCGGTCCCCGGCCGTGAGCTGGGCGGCATCCACTTCGCGATGGAGTATCTGCCGCTCGCCAACAAGGTGCAGGAGGGCGACCTCACCGTCGCCCCGATCCACGCCGGCGGCAAGCACGTCGTCGTCATCGGCGGCGGCGACACCGGAGCCGACTGCGTGGGCACCGCCCACCGCCAGGGCGCGGCCTCCGTCACCCAGCTGGAGATCATGCCGAAGCCCGGCGAGGAGCGGAACGCCAACCAGCCGTGGCCGACCTTCCCGATGCTCTACAAGGTCACCTCCGCGCACGAGGAGGGCGGCGAGCGGGTCTACTCCGTCTCCACCACCCACTTCGAGGGCGACGAGGACGGAAACGTCGCGGCCCTCCACCTGGTCGAGGTCGAATTCAAGGACGGTAAGCTGGAGCAGAAGCCCGGCACGGAGCGGCGCATTCCCGCGCAGCTCGTCACCCTCGCCATGGGCTTCACCGGAACCGACCAGTCCAACGGTCTGGTCCAGCAGTTCGGCCTGGAGCTCGACCAGCGCGGCAACGTCGCCCGCGACGAGAACTACGCGACCAACGTCGACGGCGTCTATGTCGCCGGTGACGCGGGACGCGGCCAGTCGCTGATCGTGTGGGCCATCGCCGAGGGCCGCTCCGCCGCCCGCGGAGTGGACCGCTTCCTGACCGGGACCAGCGCCCTGCCGGCCCCGATCCGCCCGACGGACCGGTCCCTGCTGGTCTGAGCACCACCCGGGTTCCCCCTGGGCCACACGGCCCGGGGGTGAGCCCCCACAAGACGTCCCGTACAACGGCGTACGGAACTGAACGCGGCGCCTGCCCGTCCCCGACCGGACACCAGCGGGCGCCGTGGCGCGTCCGGGGCCGGTCCGCTCAGACGCCGCCGCCGGTCAGTTCCGAGGTCTTCACGACCACCGCCACCGCGAACAGGCCCACCAGCACCATCCCGCCCGCGAGCTGCGCGGGCCAGGTCCGCAGCTTCGCCGGCGCGTAGGCGAGCCCGTACGTCACCAGCGCCCCGGTCAGCAGCCCGCCCAGGTGCCCCTGCCACGAGGTGAACGCGGCCGAGATCAGCATCCAGAGCAGAAACCCGGCCATGAAGCGGTTGACCGCCGCCATGTCCCGGCCGAGCCGCCGGTGGATCACCCAGTACGCCGCGGCAAGACCGAACACCGCACCGGAGGCGCCGACCGTCGAGGTGTCCGGGGCCAGCAGATACACCAGGACCGAACCGCCCACCGCCGCCAGCAGATACAGCGCCAGATAGCGGGCCCGCCCGAGCTGCCCCTCCACCGCCCGGCCGATGTTCCACAGCGCGAACATGTTGAACACCAGGTGCATCACCCCGAACGAGGCGTCCGGCGGCAGGTGCAGGAAGGCCCCGGTCACCAGCCGGTACCACTCGCCGTCCGCGATGCCCGTCAGCTGGTACCCGGCGAAGGTGTCCCCCCGGTAGTAGTACTGCTCACCGTCCGGCCCGGTGAGCGCAGCCCCGAGCACCGCGAACCGGTCCACGATCTCCGGCCTGACCACCTCGCCGAGGTAGGCCAGGACGTTGAGCGCCATCAGGACGTACGTCACCACCGGCGCCGTCGCCCGGGACACCGCGCCACCGAAGACCGTACGGGCCTGCCGCACCGAACGCTGCCCCTCCCGCACGCACTCCACACAGTGGTGACCGACGGCCGCCTCGCGCATGCAGTCCGGGCAGATGTAGCGGTCGCAACGGGTGCAGCGGACATACGTCTCGTAGGACGGATGGCGGTAACACGCGGTGGCGGCGGCCTCCATGGCCGGCTCCTTCACTGGGGGTGGGCAACGGGGCCGGTGGGGGCGGCGGCGATCAAGATAGCGAACCGGTACGGAGGACCGTGAGCCCGGGGCCCGGGCGTGACCTACGCTCGAACTCCGCAGAACACGGAACGCAGAGCGGGGGGAGCCGTCATGCGCGGTACGAACACGGCCGCCGGGCCGGCCATCAGCCTGACCAAGGTGGAGGAGACGGCTCCGGCCCTCGTGAGCCTCTACAAGAGCGCCGGGGTCTCGCTGGAGAAGCACGGCCTCGGCGGCCACCGCGCGGCCGTCTACCTCGTCCTCGACTACTCCGGCTCGATGAAGCCCTACTACAAGGACGGCAGCGTCCAGGCGCTGGCCGACCGGGTACTGGGCCTGTCGGCCAACCTCGACGACGACGGCACGGTGCCCGTCGTCTTCTTCTCCACCGACGTCGACGCCGTCACCGACATCGCCCTCGACAACCACCACGGCCGGATCGAGAAGATCGCGGCGGGCCTCGGACACATGGGGAAGACCAGCTATCACCTGGCGATGGACGCCGTCATCGACCACTACCTCGACAGCGGCTCCACCGCGCCCGCCCTGGTCGTCTTCCAGACGGACGGCGGGCCGATCAACAAGCTCGCCGCCGAACGCTACGTCTGCAAGGCCGCGAAGCTGCCGCTGTTCTGGCAGTTCGTCGGTTTCGGCAACACGCGAAGCAGCCAGTTCGACTTCCTCCGCAAGCTCGACGAGCTGGCCGTCCCCGGCAGGCGGGTCGTCGACAACGCCGGGTACTTCCACGCGGGCCTGGACCCCCGGAAGGTCCCGGACTCCGAGCTGTACGACCAGCTCGTCGCCGAGTTCCCGCTCTGGCTGGCCGCCGCCCGCGAGCAGGGGATCGTGCGGTGACCGTACGGATCCTGCGCGCCGCCGACCTGACCCCTGCCCCCTGGAAGAACGCCGGCGGGCTCACCCGGGAGATCGCCACCGGCCCCGAGGGCGCCGGAGCCGACGCCTTCGACTGGCGCGTCAGCCTCGCCGACGTCACCGCCGACGGGCCCTTCTCTGCCTTCCCGGGCGTGGAGCGCATTCTGACCGTCGTCGAGGGCGCGGGAATGGACCTCGTCGTCGGCGGCGAGCACCACATCGTCGACGAGCCGCTGTGGCCGCACGCCTTTCCCGGCGACCGGCCCACCGACGGCTTCCTGCTGGCCGGACCCGTCGTCAATCTCAACGTCATGTACCGCAGGGCGCGTACGCGTGCGGAGACCGCCGTCGTCTGCGGCACGGTCCGGCTGCTGCCGCCCGAGGGCGGTGCGGTGCTCGCCCTCTCCCTCGACGACGGGGCGGAGCTGGAGGGCACCGACGTCCGGCTGGACCGCTACGACGCGGTGCTCGCGACCGGGGCGTCGCCCGGGGTCCTGCGGACGATGGGCCAGGCGGTGCTGATCACGTTCTCGGACCGGTGATCGCCCGGCGAATCCGGACGGAGGATGTCGGGTATCCGGTGTTCCATGGCGTCCATGACGTCTTCTTCACCCCTTTCCTGGGGCGGCTTCGCCGCTGCCGAACCCGACTTCGCCGACACCGTCCAGCGCCGCTTCCGCCTCTACAAGCACCACGTCCTGGCCACCCTGCGGAAGGACGGCTCGCCCCGGGTCACCGGCCTGGAGGCCGACTTCCGCTTCGGTGAGCTGCTGCTCGGCATGATGCCGGACTCGCTCAAGGCCCTGGACCTGCGCCGCGACCCGCGCTTCGCGCTCCACGCCAACCCGGGCCCCGACGCCGAGATGAACGACGGCGACGTCCGGGTCAGCGGCCGGGCCGTGGAGATCACGGACCCGGAGCTGATCGCCCGCTTCATCGAGGAGGCCACCCCGCCCGAGCCTTTCCACCTCTTCCGGGCCGAGCTGACCGAGGTCGTCCGCATCGGGCTCGACGGCGACGAGCTGGTCATCCGGTCCTGGCGGCCGGGCCGACCGCTGCGCACCGTACGCCGGAAGTGACGGGGCCCCGGTGGGTGGGGCGGGCCCGGATCGAGGCCGCTCACTCGCCCGGCGCCCGGGCCCGGATCGAGGTCGCCGACCCCGCCGGCGCCCGGGCCCGGCTCAGCGTCGCTCGCCTCGTGGGCGCCCAGGGCCCGGCCCCGCGTCGCTCACCCCGCCAGCACCCGGGCCCGGCACGCGGACGGCGTCCCCCAGGCGTCCCGCAGCGGCCGGGCCCGGCGCAGCCACCAGGCGAGGGCCAACTCCTCGGTGTAGCCGATCGCTCCGTGCGACTGGAGCGCGGTGCGGGCGGCCGCGTACCCCGCCTCGCCCGCCGTCACCTTCGCCGCCGCGACCGCCGCCCCGGCCCCGGCCGACCCCTCGGCCAGCTCCACCGCCGCCCCGTACAGCAGCGGGCGCGCGAACTCCAGGCCGAGCAGCGTGTCCGCCAGCCGGTGCTTGACCGCCTGGAAGGAGCCGACGGGCACCCCGAACTGGGTGCGCTGCTTCACGTACGCCACCGTCGCCCGCAGCAGCTCCTCGCCGCAGCCCAGCGCCAGGCCCGCCGTCGCGAACGCCGCCCGGTCGCCCGCCGCCCGCGCCGCCTCGCCCACCCCCGGCCCGGCCGCCACCACCTCGCCGCCCTGCTCCGGCCGGAACAGCCGTCGCGCCGGATCCACCGAGACCGTCGACGGACCCGGGCCCGGCGCGAGCCGCAGTTCGTCCCCGGCCACCGTGAACACCGCGTCCGCCGCGTCCGCGTCCAGCGCGTACGGCCCGTGCCCCTCCAGGAGCAGCGACACCACCGCCGTACCCGACGCGATCCTCGGCAGCCACTCCTTCGCCGCCGGGCCGCCCGCCCCGCCCAGCAGCACCCCGGCCGCCAGGGTCTCCGCCACCGGACCGGGCACCGCGTGCCGCCCCAGCTCCACGCAGGCGACGGCCATCTCCACGGGGAGCGGCCCGAGACCCCCGTACGCCTCCGGAACCGCCAGCGCGAACACCCCCGCGTCCGCGAGCCGCCCCCACAGGGCCCGCCCCGGCCCGTGGTCCCCGGCCGCCCACGCCCGCAGGACCGCCGGGGTGTCGGCCGCCGTCAGCATCGTGTCCAGGGAACGCCCGAACTCGCGCTGCTCGTCGGTGAGCAGGAAACCCATCAGCGCCGTCCCTTCGGCAGGCCGAGCAGCCGCTCGGCGATGATGTCGCGCTGGATCTCGTTCGTCCCGGCGTAGATGGGCCCCGCCAGAGCGAAGACGTACCCCTCCGCCCATGCCGTGTCCGCCCGTTCCGCGTCCGGGCCCAGCAGGTCGAGCGCCGTCTCGTGCAGCGCGATGTCGTACCTCGACCAGAACACCTTGTTCAGGCTGGACTCCGGCCCCAGCGACGCCCCCGCCGCGAACCGGGCCGCGGCGGCGGCCGTGAACAGCCGATACGCCCGCGCCCCGATCACCGCGTCCGCCACCCGGTCCCGCAGTGCCGTGTCCGCCGGGTCGCCCGCCTCCCGCCACAGCTCCGTCAGCCGGTCGGCGGCGGCCAGGAAGCGGCCGGGGGAGCGGAGGGTGAGGCCCCGCTCGTCGCCGGTGGCCGACATGGCGATCCGCCAGCCCTGGCCCGGCTCGCCGATGACGTCCTCGTCCGGTACGAAGACCTCGTCCAGGAAGATCTCGGCGAATGCCGGCTTCCCGTCCAGCCGGCCGATCGGACGCACCGTGACCCCGGGGTCCCGCAGCCCGAACATCAGGTACGTGAGCCCCTGGTGAGGTTTCGCCGCCCCCGGGTCCGTCCGGAAGATCCCGAACGCCCGGTCCGCGAACGCAGCCCGCGAGGACCAGGTCTTCTGCCCCGACAGCAGCCAGCCGCCCTCCGTCCGCACCGCCCGCGAACGCAGCGCCGCCAGGTCCGACCCGGCCTCCGGCTCCGACCAGGCCTGCGCCCAGATCACCTCGCCGCTCGCCATCGGCGGCAGCACCCGGGCCCGCTGCTCCGCCGTGCCGTGGGCGAGCAGGGTCGGGGCGAGGAGGCTGACCCCGTTCTGCGAGACCCGGCCCGGCGCGCCCGCCGCCCAGTACTCCTCCTCGAACGCCAGCCAGCCGAAGAGATCCGCGCCCCGGCCCCCGTACTCCTGCGACCAGGAGACCGCCGACCACCGGCCCTCGTACAGCTCCGCCTCCCACGCCCGGTGCGCGGCGAACCCCTCCTCGGTCTCCAGGGAGGGCAGCGGCCGGGCCGGTACGTGCTCGCGGAGCCAGGCCCGTGCCTCGGCCCGCAGGGACTCCGTCCGTGCCGTGTGCGCCAGATCCATGACCGGCCCGCCTTCTCCGCGCGGTCGGCCCGCGCGGTCTCCGTCATCACCGACAGTGTTCCCTAACAAGTGTTTGGTAGGTTAACGTACGACCCACACGCCGTCGAGAAGTCGGGGGAACGGGCCATGAACGCACCGCCGTACCTGCCGGGACACGGACTGCTGACCGGCCGTACCGCCGTGATCACCGCCGCCGCCGGAGCCGGGATCGGCGGCGCCACCGCCCGCCGCTTCCTGGAGGAGGGCGCCCGCGTCGTGCTCGGCGACGCCCACGCCCGCCGGCTGAAGGAGAGCGCCCACGCCCTCGCCGACACGTTCGGACCCGACCGTGTCACCCACCTGACCTGCGACGTCACCGACGAGGAGCAGGTGGGCGCCCTCTTCGCACACGCCGAACAGACCCACGGCGGCCTCGACATCGTCGTCAACAACGCGGGCCTCGGCGGCACCGTCGAACTCACCGAGATGACCGACGACCAGTGGACGAAGATCCTCGACGTCACCCTGAACGGCACCTTCCGCTGCACCCGCGCCGCCCTGCGCTCCCTCAAGGCCGCCGGAACCGGAGGCGTCCTCGTCAACAACGCCTCCGTCGTCGGCTGGCGCGCCCAACGCGGCCAGGCCCACTACGCCGCCGCCAAGGCCGGCGTCATGGCCCTCACCCGCTGCGCCGCCCTCGAAGCCGCCGACTACGGCGTACGCGTCAACGCCGTCGCCCCCAGCCTCGCCATGCACCCGCACCTGGCCAAGGTCACCTCCGCCGAACTCCTCGCCGAACTCACCGCCAAGGAGGCCTTCGGCCGGTACGCCGAACCCTGGGAGGTCGCCAACGTGATCGTCTTCCTCGCGAGCGGCTACTCCTCGTACATGACCGGCGAGGTCGTCCCCGTCAGCAGCCAGCATGCGTGAGCACCTGCGTGAACACCTGGGCCACGGGCGGACAATGGGCGGGTGCCTACCAAGAAGAAGCCCCAGGTGACCCCCACGCCGGAGCGACGCCGTGAACTGCTCGCCACCGCCGCCGAGGTCTTCGCCGCCCAGGGATACAACGCCACCACCGTGCGCCGGATCGCGGACGAGGCCGGGATGCTCGCGGGCAGCCTCTACTACCACTTCGATTCCAAGGAATCGATGATCGACGAGATCCTCTCCACCTTCCTCGACGAGCTCTGGCAGGGCTACGACGCGGTCCTGGCGGCCGGTCTCGGCCCCCGCGAGACCATCGAGGCCCTGGTCACCGAGTCCTTCCGGGAGATCGACCGGCACCGCCCCGCCGTCGCGATCTACCAGAAGGAGTCCAAGCACCTCGCCACCCAGCCGCGCTTCACCTACCTCGTCGACTCGCAGACGAAGTTCGAGAAGGCATGGCTCGGCACCCTGGAACGCGGCGTCGCCGAAGGCGTCTTCCGCGACGACCTCGACATCCGCCTCACCTACCGCTTCGTCCGCGACACCGTCTGGGTCGCGGCCTCCTGGTACCGGCCCGGCGGACACCACAGCCCCGAGGAGATCGCCCGCCAGTACCTATCGATGGTGCTGGACGGCATCGCCCTGCGTACGTAACCCGCAACCGGTCCACCCCGAGCGCACCGAGGAGCAGCAGCCATGGCCGAGGCCTACATCGTCGAAGCGGTACGCACCCCCGTCGGACGGCGCGGTGGAGGCCTCGGGGCCGCCCATCCCGCCGACCTCGGAGCCCATGTGCTGCGCGAGCTGATCGCCCGCTCGGGCGTCGACCCGGCGGCCGTCGAGGACGTCGTCTTCGGCTGCCTGGACACCGTCGGACCGCAGGCCGGCGACATCGCCCGTACGTCATGGCTCGCCGCCGGACTGCCCGAGGAGGTCCCCGGCGTCACCATCGACCGCCAGTGCGGCTCCTCCCAGCAGGCCCTCCACTTCGCGGCCCAGGGCGTCCTCTCCGGCACCCAGGACCTCGTCGTGGCGGGCGGCACCCAGAACATGACCCAGATCCCCATCGCCTTCGCCTCCCGCCGGGCCGCCGAACCCCTCGGCCTCACCCAGGGGCCCTACGCGGGCAGCGAGGGCTGGCGCGCCCGCTACGGCGACGCCCCCGTCAACCAGTTCCACGGCGCCCAGCTGATCGCCGAGAAATGGGGCATCGGCCGCCGGGACATGGAGGAGTTCGCCCTCACCTCCCACCGGCGGGCGGTCCGCGCCGTCGACGAGGGCCGCTTCGCCCGCGAGACCGTCGCGTACGGGGACGTCACCGCGGACGAGGGGCCGCGCCGCGATACCACCCTGGAGAAGATGGCCGGTCTGAAGCCCGTCGTCGAGGGCGGCACCATCACCGCCGCCTGCTCCTCCCAGGTCTCCGACGGGGCCGCCGCCCTGCTCATCGCCTCGGAGCGGGCCGTCGCCGAACACGGCCTCACCCCACGGGCCCGCATCCACCACCTGTCCGTACGCGGCGAGGACCCGATCCGGATGCTCTCGGCCCCGATCCCGGCCACCGCGTACGCCCTGAAGAAGACCGGCCTCACCATCGACGCCATCGACCTCGTCGAGATCAACGAGGCGTTCGCCCCGGTCGTCCTCGCCTGGCTGAAAGAGACCGGCGCCGACCCCGAGCGGGTCAACGTCAACGGCGGGGCCATCGCCCTGGGCCACCCGCTCGGCGCGACCGGCGCCCGGCTCATGACCACCCTGCTCCACGAACTGGAACGCACCGGCGGCCGCTACGGGCTCCAGACGATGTGCGAGGGCGGCGGACAGGCCAACGTCACCATCGTCGAGCGGCTCTGAGGGGGCCGGCGGGCGGCTCCGAGGGTCCTGGGGGCGTCTGGCCCGTACACCGGCCGTGCCCCCTCCGCACGCCCTCTGGTCAGCCAAGTTTTCCCTCCGGCGGCGTGGCGCGATCCACCGCCGGAGGAGAGGACGTGCTAGGGTGTTTCCCGTTGCAGTTTTGGTACCCATGAACTTTATGTGCGCCTGACGGGAATGCTTCCTCAGGCGCTTTATTGTTTTCCGGCTTTCTCCGGATGGGGCTCAATGCGGCGACTTGGAATCCGTAAAGTGCGGATTTCCGGCACTGCACCTCTTTTAGGAGAATGACATGGCTACTGGAACCGTGAAGTGGTTCAACTCGGAAAAGGGCTTCGGCTTCATCGAGCAGGACGGCGGCGGCGCCGACGTCTTCGCCCACTACTCCAACATCGCCACCTCGGGCTTCCGTGAGCTCCAGGAGGGCCAGAAGGTCTCCTTCGACGTCACGCAGGGCCAGAAGGGCCCGCAGGCGGAGAACATCGTCCCGGCCTAATTGCCGGACGCGTACCTCGCTGACCGGGGCCCGCACCGTGAAGGTGCGGGCCCCGGTTTGTGCTGTCCGAGCGACGACCTGTCGCAACAACCCGTTCTGTGCGCACATCCTGGGGGCGCACCCGGACGGCCGGGCCGGCACATCGCAGTAAACCCATTCGGCAGTTGCCCAGGAATCCCCCAGGAGGGCAATTCCGTATGACCAGCTCCGAACGCCAGGACCGCACCCCCCGCTCCCGTCCGGCCCGTGGCCGAGGCCGTGGCCAGGGCGCCGCGGCCCAGACCCCCTCGACCGGCCGGGGCGGCGCACCCCGCTCCCGTAACCAGGGCGGCTCCAAGCCCGCGGCCCGCCGCAAGCCCGCTGTCGCCCAGCCCGCCGAGTTCGCTCTGCCGGAGACCGTGACCCCCGCGCTGCCGTCCGTCGAGGCCTTCGCCGACCTGGACATGCCCGCCGCGCTGCTCAAGACCCTCGCCGCGCAGGGCGTCACCGAGCCGTTCCCGATCCAGGGCGCGACCCTGCCGAACTCGCTGGCCGGCCGCGACATCCTCGGCCGCGGGCGCACCGGCTCCGGCAAGACCCTCGCCTTCGGCCTGGCGCTGCTGGCCCGCACCGCAGGCCGCCGCAGCGAGCCGCGCGCCCCGCTCGCCATGGTCCTCGTGCCCACCCGTGAGCTGGCCCAGCAGGTCACCGACGCGCTGACCCCGTACGCGACCGCGGTGAACCTGCGGATGGCCACCGTCGTCGGCGGCATGTCGATCACCAAGCAGTCCGCCACCCTGCGGCGCGGCGCCGAAGTCCTCGTCGCCACCCCGGGCCGGCTCAAGGACCTCATCGAGCGCGGCGACTGCCGCCTGGACGAGGTCTCCATCACCGTCCTCGACGAGGCCGACCAGATGGCCGACATGGGCTTCATGCCGCAGGTCGTCGCCCTGCTCAAGCAGGTCGAGACGGACGGGCAGCGGATGCTGTTCTCGGCGACCCTCGACAAGAACATCGACCGGCTCGTCAAGATGTTCCTCACCGACCCGGTCGTGCACTCCGTCGACCCGTCCGCCGGTGCGGTCACCACGATGGAGCACCATGTGCTCCACGTCCTGGACGAGACCGACAAGAAGGCCGTCGCCACGAAGATCGCCGCCCGTGACGGCCGGGTGATCATGTTCGTCGACACCAAGCGCGCGGCCGACCGCTTCGCCAAGCGGCTGCTCGCCAGCGGTGTACGGGCGGCCGCCCTGCACGGCGGGCGCTCCCAGCCGCAGCGCAACCGGACGCTCGACCAGTTCAAGACCGGTGAGGTCACCGCGCTCGTCGCGACGAACGTCGCGGCCCGCGGCATCCACGTGGACGACCTCGACCTGGTCGTCAACGTGGACCCGCCGACCGACCACAAGGACTACCTCCACCGCGGCGGGCGCACGGCGCGCGCCGGGGAGTCCGGCAGCGTCGTCACGCTGGTGCTGCCCGAGGAGAAGCGCGAGATGACCCGGCTGATGCAGGACGCGGGCATCGCGCCGCGCACCACGCGGGTCACGTCCAGCGACGCGGAGCTGGGCCGCATCACGGGCGCCCGTGAGCCGTCGGGCGTCGCGATCGTGATCGAGGTACCGCAGCCGACCCCGCCGAAGCAGCGGGCCCGGTCGGGCGGTGCGGCGGGTTCCGGTTCCGGCGGGGGCGCGGTGCGGTCCGGCAGCCGGGGACGGGGCCGGCGCGGGGCCGGCGGGGCCGGTGCCGGGGGCGGCGCTCAG
>NZ_JAAGMH010000019.1:0-51138 GCF_010548505.1 Streptomyces sp. SID14515
CGGCCGCCGCCGCCCTGCCGGCCCTGACCGCCACCGGACGGCTGGCCCTGGCCCTGCCCCTGGCGCTGCTTCGGGGGCCGGCCGCCGCGCTCGCCGCGGCCCTGCTGCCCGCCGCCGGAACCGCCCGCACCGGGCTCGTCGTCAAGACGCAGCGTCAGCGAGATCCGCTTGCGCGGCACATCGACGTCCATGACCTTGACCTTCACGATGTCGCCGGGCTTCACGACGTCCCGCGGGTCCTTCACGAACGTCTTCGACAGCGCCGAGACATGCACCAGACCGTCCTGGTGGACGCCGATGTCGACGAACGCGCCGAAGGCGGCGACGTTCGTCACGACGCCCTCCAGCACCATGCCGGGCTCCAGGTCGCCGAGCTTCTCGACGCCCTCCTTGAAGGTCGCCGTGCGGAACGCCGGACGCGGGTCGCGCCCCGGCTTCTCCAGCTCCTTGAGGATGTCCGTCACGGTCGGCAGCCCGAACATGTCGTCCACGAAGTCCGCCGCGCGCAGCGACCGCAGGGCCTCCGCGTTGCCGATCAGCGAGGCCACCTCGCCACCCGCGCTCTTCCCCATCCGCCGCACCACCGGGTAGGCCTCGGGGTGCACGCTGGAGCCGTCCAGCGGGTCGTCGCCGCCCCGGATACGCAGGAAGCCCGCGCACTGCTCGTACGCCTTCGGGCCGAGCCGCGCCACCTCCTTGAGCGCCTTGCGGGACCGGAAGGGGCCGTTGGTGTCCCGGTGCGCGACGATGTTCTCGGCGAGCCCCGAGCTGATCCCGGAAACCCGTGAAAGCAGCGGTGCGGACGCGGTGTTGACGTCCACGCCGACGCCGTTCACACAGTCCTCGACGACCGCGTCCAGTGAACGCGACAGCTTCACCTCGGACAGGTCGTGCTGGTACTGGCCGACGCCGATCGACTTCGGGTCGATCTTCACCAGCTCGGCAAGCGGGTCCTGGAGCCGTCGCGCGATGGAGACGGCGCCGCGCAACGACACGTCCATGTCGGGCAGTTCCTGCGAGGCGAACGCGGAGGCGGAGTACACGGAGGCGCCCGCCTCCGAGACCATCACCTTGGTGAGCTTCAACTCCGGTTGTTTGTCGATCAGTTCACCGGCGAGCTTGTCCGTCTCGCGGGACGCGGTGCCGTTGCCGATCGCGATCAGGTCGACCGCGTGCTCCTTCGCGAGGTGCGCGAGCTTGGCCAGCGCCTGGTCCCACTTGTTCGCGGGCACGTGCGGGTGGATCACATCGGTGGCCACCACCTTGCCGGTCGCGTCGACGACCGCGACCTTCACCCCCGTACGGAAACCGGGGTCGAGGCCGAGGGTGGCGCGGGTGCCGGCCGGGGCGGCGAGCAGCAGATCGCGCAGGTTCGAGGCGAAGACCCGTACCGCCTCGTCCTCCGCCGCCGTGCGCAGCCGCAGCCGCAGGTCGATGCCCAGGTGCACCTGGATCCGGGTCCGCCACGCCCAACGCACGGTGTCGCCCAGCCACTTGTCGCCCGGGCGGCCCCGGTCGGCGATGTCGAAGCGGCGGGCGATCATGTTCTCGTACGAGGAAGGGCCGGGCTTCTCGGCCGCCTCCGGCTCCTCCGGCTCCAGGACCAGGTCGAGCACATTCTCCTTCTCGCCGCGCAGCATCGCGAGGACCCGGTGCGAGGGCAGCGCGGTGAACGGCTCCGCGAAGTCGAAGTAGTCGGCGAACTTCGCGCCCGCCTCCTCCTGGCCCTCACGTACCTTCGCCGCCAGCCGGCCGCGCGTCCACATGCGTTCGCGCAGCTCGCCGGTCAGGTCGGCGTCCTCGGAGAACCGCTCGGTGAGGATCGACCGGGCGCCGTCCAGCGCGGCGGCCGCGTCCGCGACGCCCTTGTCGCCGTCCACGAACGCGGCGGCCGCCGCGAGCGGATCGACCGACGGGTCGCCGAGCAGCCCGTCCGCCAGCGGTTCGAGCCCCGCCTCCCGGGCGATCTGCGCCTTCGTCCGCCGCTTCGGCTTGAACGGCAGATAGATGTCCTCCAGGCGCGCCTTGGTCTCCGCGGCCCGGATGCTCGCCTCCAGCGCCGCGTCGAGCTTGCCCTGTTCGCGTACGGATTCCAGGATCGCGGTGCGCCGCTCCTCCAGCTCCCGCAGATAGCGCAGCCGTTCCTCCAGCGTGCGCAGCTGCGCATCGTCGAGGGATTCGGTCGCCTCCTTGCGGTAGCGCGCGATGAACGGCACGGTCGATCCGCCGTCGAGCAGCTCGACGGCGGCCCTGACCTGTCGTTCACGTACGCCGAGCTCCTCGGCGATCCTGCCTTCGATGGACGTCGTCACGGTTTTCCCGACTCGCCTTCTCGTACTGGCTGTGCTGGCCGTGCTCGTGTCGTGATGAGCACGTATCTGCTTGCCGGGGGCATCCCCCCAGGCCTGCATTGTGCCGGGTGGCCGGGGGCCGTGTCGCGTGACCTCGGGCAACACGCCCGGGAGCCCCGGCGCCGTGTGCGAGGGCCCCGGGCCGTGCGGCACGCTTCCCGGGGGCTGTCGTGGGTCAGCCCTGGCCGGTCGCCGAGGCCGGGAACGCGCCCGCCGCGGCGGCCGTGAACAGGAAGCCGCGCCCCAGTTCGGTGAGCCGCTCCACGCCTTCCGCGCCCAGGTGCTCGTACGGGGCCGTGTCCATGCGGTCCGTCGCCTGCTCGACCTCCGCGCGCAGTGCCGTGCCGGCCTCGGTGAGCGCCAACTCCTCGCCGCCTTCCAGCAGCCCGCGCTTCCGCAGCCGCTCGGACGCCGCCTCCCAGTCGGCGCGACGCCAGCCCCGGGAGGACAGGATCCAGCGGATCGCCATGCCCTTGCCGGTCGCGGTGTGGCTGACGAGCGATTCCAGCGGGTCCAGATCGGCGGCGAGCAGGGCGGCCAGGTGCGCGTCGCCCCGGTGCTCGCGCAGCAGGGTCGCCGCGTGCCAGAACGCCAGGTGCGGCTCCTCGGGCACCGGCAGGTCCGCGTGCGCCGCGTACAGCGGACGGGCGTGCGGGGTGCAGGCCTCGGTGGCGCGCAGCGCGAGCCGGGCCGCCTCCGCCATCTCGGCGGAGGCGATGATCTCCTCGCCGAGCAGCCGCCGCAGCGTCGAGTCCGCCGCCCGCAGCCGGGCCCCGAGGACCACCTCGGGAGAGGCGGTCTCCCAGACGGCGGGCACATGGCGGGCCACCAGCGCGGGGTTGAAGTTGTAGAAGGTGGCGCTGACGGTCCCCGCGCCCACCGCGCCGAGCGCGGCGGCCCGGGTCGCGAAGTAGGCGGCGCTGGGGTCCTCGATGCCGATCTTCGCCATCTCCGCACCCAGGTCGGGGGAGAAGAAGAGGCACGAGTGCAGCGGGTTGACGGCGTTGTGGCAGCGGCGCTCCGCGCGGGCCGGGAGAGTACTCATACAGGCACGTTACCGACTGGTCGGTACGGAGGGGAACCCCGGGGGAGGGGTGGCCCGGCGGGGGAAGGGCGATGGCAGGAAAGGTGGGGTGCTCGTCATTGCGGCCATCGTCGCCCGTCGCCCAGGATGACGGACGTGAAGCAGCGAACCGTGCTCGTCGTCCTCTTCGACGGTGTCCAGAGCCTCGACGTGAGCGGCCCGATGGAGGTCTTCTCCGGCGCCTCCCGGTCGCCCGGCGTCTCCTACGACCTGCGGACCGCCTCGCTCGACGGCGGCCCGGTCCGGTCCACCAGTGGCCTGACCCTGGTGCCCGACAGCAGCCTGGCCGACGCGCCCGCCCCGCACACCCTGCTGGTGCCCGGCGGGCAGGGCACCCGGGGCTCCCAGCCGGAGCTGACCGGCTGGCTGCGGGAGCACGCGCCGCGGGCGGAGCGGCTCGTCTCCGTGTGCACCGGGGCGCTGCTGCTGGCGGAGGCGGGCCTGCTGGACGGGCACCGGGTCACCACCCACTGGAACTACTGCGAGCGGCTGGCCCGCGACCACCCGGCCGTCCGGGTCGATCCGGAGCCGATCTTCGTACGCGACGGGAGGCTGGCCACCTCGGCGGGCGTCACCGCGGGGATCGATCTGGCCCTCGCGCTGGTCGAGGAGGACCACGGGCGGGACCTCGCGCTGAACATCGCCCGGCACCTCGTGGTGTTCCTGCGCCGCCCCGGCAACCAGGCCCAGTTCAGCGCCCAGCTCAGCGCCCAGACCGCACAGCGCGAACCGCTGCGCGAGGTCCAGCACTGGATCGCCCAGCACCCGGACGCCGACCTCGGGGTCGACGCCCTCGCGGCCCGCGCCCGGCTCTCGCCCCGGCACTTCGCCCGCGCGTTCCGGGCGGAGACCGGCACGACCCCGGGGCGGTACGTCGAACGCGTCCGGCTGGAGCACGCCCGCCGGCTCCTGGAGGACACCGCCGACGGCGTCGAGCGGATCGCCCGCGCCAGCGGCTACGGCACTCCGGAGGCCATGCGCCGGGCCTTCGTGAAGACCCTCGCGACGGCGCCGGCCGAATACCGTCGCCGCTTCCGCACGCCCGCAGCCGGCACCTGACACCACACCTGACACCTGAAACGCACCACCGGCCGGCCCGACCATCCGGTCCGTCCGTTCGCCCGTCCGACCGAACCGAGAGGCAGTTCCCGTGCAGATCGCCATCCTGCTCTTCGACCGTTTCACCGCCCTGGACGCGGTGGGCCCCTACGAGATCCTCAGCCGCGCGCCCGGCGCCGAGACCGTCTTCGTCGCCGAACGGACCGGACCCGTCCGCAACGACAGCGGGAGCCTCGCGCTCGTCGCGGAGAAGACACTCGCCGAGGTGCCGTCGCCGGATCTGGTGATCGTGCCGGGCGGCCCCGGCCAGAGCGACCAGATGGAGAACGAGGCGCTGCTCGGCTGGCTGCGCGCGGTCGACGCCACCACCACCTGGACCACCTCGGTCTGCACCGGATCGCTGCTGCTGGCGGCGGCCGGACTCCTGAAGGGGCGTCGGGCCACCTCGCACTGGCTGGCGCTGGAGGTGCTGAAGGAGTTCGGCGTCGAGCCCACCGGGGAGCGGGTCGTTCTCGACGGCAAGTACGTCACCGCCGCCGGGGTCTCCTCCGGCATCGACATGGGGCTGACCCTGCTCGGCCGGATCGCCGGCGACGACGTGGCGCGCTCGGTGCAGCTGCTCACGGAGTACGACCCGCAGCCGCCCTACGACTGCGGCTCGCCGCAGAAGGCCCCCGCCGCCCTGGTCGAGGAGTGGCGGGCCAGGAGCCGCCACATCACCCGGTAGGGGCCTTGGCGCACCGCCTCACCCGGTAGGGCCAGCGGTGCATCACGTCACCCGGTAGGGCCCGTGGTGTAGGTGAACCGGGGTGCGCGCCGCTCCAGGAAGGCGGCGACGCCCTCCGCCGTGTCCGTGCTGCTCCGCGCCTCACCGGCCCAGTACGCGTCCCGGTCCGCCCGGCCCGCGGCGAACTCCTTCGCCGCGGCCTGGGTCAGCTGGGACCGGGACGCGAGGACCCGTACGTACTCCTCGACCCGCTTGTCCAGGCCGCCCGCGGGCAGCACCTCGTCGGCCAGGCCGGTGCGCAGCGCCCGTTCGGTGTCGATCAGCTCGCCGGAGAACAGCAGATGCTTGGTCGTGCCCGGGCCGACGAGGGCGACCAGCCGCCGGGTCGAGGAGGCGGGGTAGACGATGCCGAGCTTGGCCGGGGTGACCCCGAAGAAGGCGCCCTCCTCCGCGAACCGCAGATCGCAGGCGGCGGCCAGCTGACTGCCGCCGCCCACGCAGTAGCCGCGCACCGCGGCCAGCGTCGGCCGGGGGAACGCGGCGAGCGCCTCCTCGGCCGCCACCGCCAGACCCTGGGCGGTGTCCGCGCTCTCCCGCAGCGTGGAGATGTCCGCCCCGGCGCAGAAGGTGTCACCGGCCCCGGTCAGCACCAGGACCCGGACCGCCGGGTCGGCCGCCAGCCGCTCCAGCAGCTCCGGCAGGCTCCGCCACATCGAGGCGGTCATCGCGTTGCGCTTGGCGGGGTTCGCGATCACGACGGTGGCGACGCCGCGCTCGACGGACGGGATCAGGCGGGGTTCCGTACGGTCCATGGGCCGGATGCTATCCGGGTGGTTCGAACCTATGATCAAGAAGGGGTCGTGAGCCGGACAGGCACCGTGAGGAGCTGTCGATGAACGAACCCACCGCCGAGGGCAGGAAGCTCAGCCGCAGTTTCGGCTGGCTCGCGCTGCTCGGCGCACTGCTGGTGATCGCGGGCATCATCGGCCTCGTCTACACCGGGGTCGCCACCCTCACCTCGATGCTGCTCTTCGGCTGGCTGCTGCTCGTCGGCGGTCTCGTCGGACTGCTGCACGCGATCGAGTCGCGCGGCACCAACTACTTCTGGCTGGGCGTGGTCGTCGCGGCCCTCAACATCGCCGCGGGCGTCGTCGTCATCAAGCACCCCGAGGGCACGGCCGAGGCGCTCACCATGTTCGCCGCCCTGCTCTTCCTGACCGGCGGGGTCTTCCGGCTGGTCGGCAGCGTCGTGGTGCGTGGCCCGCAGATGGGGTGGACGCTGCTCCAAGGGGCCTTCGGGCTGCTGCTGGGGCTGCTGGTGCTGTTCGACTGGCCGCACAGCAGTCTGTACGTTCTGGGCTGCTTCTTCTCGCTGGCCCTGCTGTTCGACGGGCTCGGCCTGATCGCCATCGGCATCGGCGGCCGACGCATCGTCAGCATGGTCTCGGAGCGGCTCGATGAAACTGCCCCGACCTCGGACGAGCCGATCAAGTC
Source organism: Streptomyces sp. SID14515 (assembly GCF_010548505.1). Classification (NCBI taxonomy): domain Bacteria; kingdom Bacillati; phylum Actinomycetota; class Actinomycetes; order Kitasatosporales; family Streptomycetaceae; genus Streptomyces; species Streptomyces sp. SID14515. The sequence goes on from NZ_JAAGMH010000019.1 coordinate 6,716, forward strand.
ACCAGAAGAAGAGCAGAAGTAGTCCCTGGGCTTGCATAGGTGTGCCCGTTCGGTCGAATAGCGCCGATACCTGGCTACTTCCGATCAGTGGCACGGTCCGGACCAAGCCATTCCCAACACTCTTTACTCGACGGTCAGTGCAGTGCGAGTGAGAGCTGGTGCCGGACGATGGAGAGCCTCGGGAGTGCCCCCGCCGACCCCGTGTCGTACGAGGGGGTGTGGCGCTTCACCGCCCCCGCCGTGGACGCGTCCGTGCCCAGCGCCCGGCACGCCGTACGCGATCTGCTCGGCCGGCAGGGCGTGCCGATCGAGGAGGACATCCTCCAGGGGCTGCTGCTGATCGTCTCGGAGCTGGTCACCAACGCCGTCAAGCACGCGGCGCTCCTCTCGCCCGAGCTGGCCGTCGAGGTGGCCATCGCCGCCGACTGGGTCAGAGTCTCGGTCGAGGACAACCACCCCTACCGCCCCACCGCCCTGGAGACGGACTACGCGCAGACCGGCGGCCGGGGCCTGCTGCTGGTCAAGGTGGTCACCGCTGAGGCGGGCGGCACCTGCGACGTCGAGCACACCGCGAGCGGCGGCAAGATCATCTGGGCGGCGCTGCCGTTGAAGACGCAGCTCTGACCGCCCCGTACCCGGCCGGGCGGAGCGTCACCAGCCCGCCGAGGGCCCCGTCAGCTCACGGATCGCCGGCCGTGCCGCGTCCAGCACCGTCATGAACCACGCCGAGAACGGCGCCCGCGCGTGCCGCTCCGCCAGCTCCGCCGCCGTCACGAAGGCCGTCTCCCCGACCTCCTCGGGGTCCGGCTTCAGGGCCTCCTGAGCCATTCCCACGAACAGGTGGTTGAACTCCTGCTCCACCAGACCCGAAGCGGGGTCCGGGTGGTTGTAGCGGACCGTGCCCGCCTCGGCCAGCAGCGAGGGCGAGAGCCCCAGCTCCTCGTACGTACGCCGGGCGGCGGCCGCGAACGGGGCCTCGCCCGGATAGGGGTGTCCGCAGCAGGTGTTCGACCAGACACCGGGGGAGTGGTACTTGCCGAGTGCCCGGCGCTGGAGCAGGAGCCGCCCCTGCTCGTCGAAGAGGAACACGGAGAACGCGCGGTGCAGCTGCCCGGGGGCCTGGTGGGCCGCCAGCTTCTCCGCGGTGCCGATCGTGGTGCCGTTCTCGTCGACCAGTTCGAGCATGATCGCTTCTGCGGTGCCGTTCGACGAGCTGTGCGTCGCGGTGGCTGGTGTGGTCGGCATACCCATCCTTCGCTTTGGTCCCCGGCCTCGTGCGCCGGGCCCCTGGAGTCCGGTCAAGTCTGCCGTACAAAAGCCGCTTGTCCGCACTTCGGGTCCGGGCATGTCCGTCCCGCCGCGCCCTGCGAGCGCGGCGGGACGGACGGGCCGTCAGACCCCGAAGGCTGCCGGATAGCGGATCATGCCCGCCGGAACCGGGACGGAATCGTCCAGTACCAGGGCCGTCATCGCCTCGTCCGGAACCTCGAAACCTGGCCGGATCCCGTAGCGCGAGGCCGGCACGAAACCGAAGCGCGGGTAGTACTCGGGATGACCGAGCACCAGCACCAGTGCCTCACCGCGCACCCGGGCGGCGTCCAGCACCGCCCGCACCACGGCCTGCCCCGCACCCTGCCGCTGGTGGGCGGGAGAGGTGGCCACCGGGGCCAGCGCGAGCGCCGGGGCGTCGCCGACCCGGCAGCGGGTCAGCAGCGCGTACGCCGCGAGAGACCCGTCCGGGGCCTCGGCGACGTAACCGAGATCCGGCAGCCAGGCCTCGGCGTCGGCCCGCAGCGCGTCCACGAGGTCGGCCTCGTCCCGGGTCGGGAACGCGGCCGTGTTGACCGCGTGCACGGCCGTACGGTCCGCCGGTGTCTCCGGCCGGGTGGCCCACCGGGGATCGGCCGGGCGCAGCACATAGGCGGCGTAGCCGTACTCCGTGCCGTGCTCCCGCCGTACCGCCAGCTCCTCGCGGGTGGCCGCGAGCGCCCACTCCATACCGGGAGTGGCCGGGGCGGTGTCCGCGACCCGCTCGGCGAGCGGTACGTAGTACTCGTCCCAGTCGCTCTCGGGCTGGAGCAGCACGGCGCCGACCGTGCAGCCCGCGGCGACGGCCGCCGCGGTGGTCTCCGACCGGGTGCGCAGGGAGCCGTTGCGGTCCCAGAAGCCGCGCGCCCCGGCGGACGGCGCGTCCGTGGTCCAGACGCACTCGGAGATCATCATCGCGCCGCCCGGGGCCAGCAGCCGCTGCCAGTCGCGGACGGCGGTGTCGAACCCGATGCAGTACGCCGACCCCTCGGCCCAGATCAGGTCGAAGGACCCCTCCGGGAACGCGGGGCCGGTGAGGTCGCCCATGTCGGCCCGGACCGTACGGATCTGGTCGTCGAGGCCACGGGCCCTGGCCGCCTCGCGCAGCTCGTCCAGGAACGGCTGGTGCAGGTCGACCGCGGTCACCTCGGCGCCCGCCTCGGCGGCGAGCAGCAGAGCGGCACGGCCCGGACCGCAGCCCAGGTCGAGGACGCGCGGACGGTCGGGCAGCGGACCGGCGAGAGCGAGCAGCCGGCGCGTGGTCGCGTCGGAGCCGGGGCTCTGCCGGGGAAGACGGTGGTGCAGGGTGAAGAACGCCTCGGTGCGCGAGGCGTCGTCAGTGTGGTCGGTCAACGTGGGAACCCTTGGGTGTGAGGGCTCCGACCCGATCCGGGAAGAAGGTGGACCTAGCCGGAAACCCTGGAGATGAGGAAGGACCGATTGCTGCGCCGGGAAGGCGTCGTCGCGACCGTCATCAACCTCAGCTCCTCTCGAAAGGTCCTGGTGACACCGGGTTCCGCTCCACCGCGAGACTCGAACGTCTCAGCGAAACCACCCTAGCATCGCCCCGCCCGCGCCCAGGGGCGCGCGCCTCAGTGGCAGAGGTGCGCCTCGTGCTCCGCATGGCCGCTCGGCTCCAGCTGGAAGGTGCAGTGCTCCACGTCGAAGTGGTCGCCGAGGCAGCCCTGGAGCTCGTGCAGCACCTTCTCGTGCCCTATCGAGTCGAGCATCTCCTGGCGCACCACCACATGCGCGGAGAGCACCGGCATGCCCGAGGTGATCGTCCAGGCGTGCAGGTCGTGGACGTCCAGGACGCCGGGCAGCGCCGTGATGTGGGCCCGTACCTCCGCCATGTCCACGCCCTTGGGCGCCGCCTCCAGCAGCACGTTCAGGGTCTCCCGCAGCAGCTTCACCGTCCGGGGGACGATCATCAGGCCGATCACCAGGGAGGCGATCGGGTCGGCGGGCTGCCAGCCGGTCGCCATGATGACGCCCGCCGAGACGATCACGGCGAGCGAGCCCAGGGTGTCGGCCAGCACCTCCAGATAGGCGCCCCGCACATTCAGGCTGTCCTTCTGCCCGCGCATCAGCAGGGAGAGGGAGACGACGTTGGCCACCAGACCGACGGCGGCGAACGCGATGGCCAGACCGCCCTTGGTCTCGGCGGGGGTGATGAACCGCTCGACCGCCTCGAAGACCAGATAGCCGCCGACGCCCAGCAGCAGCAGACAGTTGGCGAGCGCCGCCAGGATCTCCGCACGGGCGAAGCCGAAGGTGCGGTTCGGGCCGGCCGGACGGTTGGCGAAGTGGATGGCGAGCAGCGCCATCCCGAGCCCCAGGGCGTCGGTGGCCATGTGGGCGGCGTCCGCGATCAGGGCCAGCGAGTCGGAGAGCACCCCGCCGACGATCTCCATCACCATCACGCTCAGCGTGATCGCGAGGGCGACCCGGAGCCTGCCCCGGTACGCGGCGGCCGCCGTGCCGGTCGGGGGCGGCCCGCCGTGCGTATGTCCGTGATCGTGGCCAGCCCCCATGCGAAACGCCTCCAGGTCCGTAGGACGCGCCGGGGCGAAACCGCCCCGACCAGGCCAGTGAACTACGGGTGGGGGGTATGGGGCAACACGGGACTGAACACCGTTGTCATGTGCTCTGACCTGCGGAAACGTTCCGCAGGTCAGAGCGTTGACACGATCACCGGCACCACCTGGAACCGATCACGCGCGGGCCTCGGGATGGCGCAGACACCAGCCCTCCCAGGCCGACTCCACCATCTCGCGCACACTGCGCCGTGCCGTCCAGCCCAGCTCCTCGGAGATCCGCGCGGCCGACGCCACCGCCCTCGGCGCGTCACCGGCCCGGCGCGGCTCCACCACCGGCTTCAGGCCGTGCCCCGTCACCTCGCCGATCACCTCGGCCAGCTCCCGCACCGAGACGCCCTCGCCCCGGCCGACGTTCAGCGTCAGGTCGACGGCGTCCGCCCTGTCCAGCCGCCGCGCGACGGCGAGATGCGCCTCCGCCAGGTCGGCGACATGGATGTAGTCACGGATGCAGGTGCCGTCCGGCGTCGGGTAGTCGTCACCGAAGATCCGCGGGGCCTCGCCGCGCGTCAGCCGCTCGAAGATCATCGGCACGATGTTGAAGACCCCGGTGTCCGCGAGCTCCGGCGCGGCGGAGCCCGCCACGTTGAAGTACCGCAGGCAGGCGGTCGAGATCCCGTGGGCCTTCCCGGTGGCCCGCACCAGCCACTCCCCGGCGAGCTTGGTCTCGCCGTACGGGTTGATCGGCAGGCAGGGCGTCTCCTCGGTGATGAGGTCCACGTCCGGTACGCCGTAGACGGCCGCCGACGACGAGAAGAGGAAGCGCCGCACCCCCGCGGCGACCACGGCCTCCAGCAGCACACCCAGCCCCGTGACGTTCTCCCGGTAGTACAGCAGCGGCTTCTCCACGGACTCGCCGACCTGCTTCTTCGCCGCGAGATGCACCACACCGCTCACCGCGTGCTCGGCCAGCACCCGGTCCAGCAGGGCCCGGTCGGAGGCCGAGCCCTTCACCAGGGCCACCTCCTCGGGCAGCCGGTCCACGATGCCGCTGGAGCCGTCGTCGAGCACCACGACCCGCTCGCCCGCCGCCACCATGGCCCGCGCCACGTGTGCCCCGATGTAACCCGCCCCGCCTGTGATCAGCCATGTCATGACCGTCAGCCTAAGGGCCCGTCGTCCGCGGCCCGCCCCGCGGGTTTGTGGGCCGGGCCCCCGATCGATGATGATGATCGCGAACGGCGACCGCGCTTGCGGATCCACCCGAACAGCGCACAAACGGGTGGTGAACTCAGCCTTCCGTTCATCGGATAGCCTCAGCCGACACGCCGCCGACCCGTCCCGTGGCCGTGCGGCCGTGTGTCGTCCCCGTCAGTGCCAAGGAGTGAGTTCGTCTGTCGACCGCCATCCTCACCGGTACGCCGGTACCCGGGTCGTCGCTCGCGGACGATCTGCGGTCCCTGGGCTTCGATGTGCAGACCGCCGTCGACGCCGGTGACGCCGCAGCCCTTCTCGCCGCCGTTCCGGCCGGCCGCCGGGTCGCCCTCGTCGACCCGCGTTTCGTGGGCCACGTCCACGCGCTGCGGCTCGGACTGACCGACCCGCGCTTCGCCGCCGCCACCGTCCCCGGCGCGCTCACCGCCCAGCCCGAGGCGCGCGGCGCCCTGCTGCGCGCCCTGCGCCGCACCACCGCCGCGGTCGGCGCGGGCGCCCCGGTCGTCGAGCCGGAGGCCGACCCCGCGCCCGAGGACCGCACCGTCCCCGGCCGGCTCGCCGTCGCGCTGGAGGCCGAGGGCACCGCCGTACAGCGCCCTGCCCTCGGCTCGCTCGTCGCGGCCGTCCCCACGGACCCGGAGCAGCGGGCCGCCGCCGAGGCGGACCTCTCCTCCGTCGACGACGAGGCCGTACGGCTGCGCAGCGCGGTGAAGGCCCACGACGGCTTCTTCACCACCTTCTGCATCAGCCCCTACTCCCGCTACATCGCCCGCTGGTGCGCCCGCCGCAACCTCACCCCGAACCAGGTCACCACCGCCTCGCTGATCACCGCGCTGATCGCGGCGGGCGCGGCGGCCACCGGAACCCGGGGCGGCTATGTCGCCGCCGGCATCCTGCTGCTGGTCTCCTTCGTGCTGGACTGCACCGACGGGCAGCTCGCCCGCTACTCGCTGCGGTACTCCACGATGGGTGCCTGGCTGGACGCCACCTTCGACCGTGCCAAGGAGTACGCGTACTACGCGGGCCTCGCCATCGGCGCCGTACGCGGCGGCGACAGTGACGATGTATGGGCCCTCGCGCTCGGCGCGATGGTCCTCCAGGCCTGCCGCCATGTCGTGGACTTCTCGTTCAACGAGGCCAACCACGACGCGGTCGCCAACACCAGCCCCACCGCCGCCCTCTCCGACAAGCTCGACAACGTCGGCTGGACGGTCTGGGCGCGCCGGATGATCGTGCTGCCGATCGGCGAGCGCTGGGCCATGATCGCGGTGCTCACCGCGCTCACCACCCCCCGCATCGTCTTCTACGCCCTGCTCGTCGGCTGCGCCCTGGCCGCCTGCTACACCACGGCCGGCCGCCTGCTGCGCTCGCTGACCCGCAAGGCACGCCGTACCGACCGCGCCGCGCAGGCCCTGGCGGACCTCGCCGACTCCGGCCCGCTCGCCCAGGGCGTCGCGGCGGTCGCCCCCGGGCTCCGGGGCGCGTTCACGGCCCCGGCCGTCGCCCTGCTCGGCACGCTCGTCATGATCGGCTCGGCGCTCTTCCTCCCGTACGGCAGTTGGCTCACCGTCGCCGCCGCGGCGGTGTACGTGGTCCTCTCCGGACTCGCCGTCGCCCGCCCGCTCAAGGGCGCGCTCGACTGGCTGGTGCCGCCGTTCTTCCGGGCCGCGGAGTACGTCACGATCCTTGTGCTGGCGGCCCGCAGCGATGTCCCGCACGCCGTTCCGGCGGCCTTCGGGCTGGTCTCGGCCGTCGCCTACCATCACTACGACACGGTGTACCGCATTCGCGGAGGCACCGGCGCGCCGCCCCAGTGGCTGGTGCGGACGATCGGTGGACACGAGGGCCGCACCGCGCTGGTGGCCGTCCTCGCCGCCGTACTCACCCACACCTCAGGTTTCACCACGGCCCTGACCGCGCTCGCGGTCGCCGTGGCTCTGGTGGTGCTCGTGGAGTCCATCCGCTTCTGGGTGTCCTCCTCGGCGCCCGCCGTACACGACGAAGGAGAACTCGCATGATCGGCCTCGTACTGGCAGCCGGTGCAGGACGACGTCTGCGCCCCTACACGGACACGCTGCCCAAGGCGCTCGTCCCTGTCGACGGCGACAAGACGGTCCTCGACCTCACGCTCGCCAACTTCGCCGAGGTCGGACTCACCGAGGTCGCGATCGTCGTCGGCTACCGCAAGGAGGCCGTCTACGCCCGCAAGGCCGAGCTGGAGGCGACCTACGGCCTCACCCTCACGCTGATCGACAACGACAAGGCCGAGGAGTGGAACAACGCCTACTCCCTGTGGTGCGCCCGTGACGTCATCAAGCGCGGCGTGATCCTCGCCAACGGCGACACCGTGCACCCGGTCTCCGTCGAGAAGACCCTCCTGGACGCCCGCGGCAAGGGCCAGAAGATCATCCTCGCCCTGGACACCGAGAAGAGCCTCGCCGAGGAGGAGATGAAGGTCATCACCGAGGAGGGCAAGGGAGTCCAGCGCATCACGAAGCTGATGGACCCGGCCACCGCGACCGGTGAGTACATCGGCGTCACCCTCATCGAGGCCGAGGCCGCCGAGGAGCTGGCGGACGCGCTGAAGACCACCTTCGAGCGCGACCCCGACCTCTACTACGAGGACGGCTACCAGGAGCTGGTCAACCGCGGCTTCACCGTGGACGTGGCCCCCATCGGCACCGTGACCTGGGTCGAGATCGACAACCACGACGACCTCAAGAAGGGCCGTGAGATCGCGTGCCAGTACTGACCCGGCTCATTCCGTCCCCGGTCGTCGTCGACATCCGGCGCGGCGCCATGGACGATCTGGCGGGTCTCCTGGCCGATCAGCGGATCTCCTCCTCGGGCAAGCTCGCCATCGCGATCAGCGACGGCTCCGGGCGCGCCCTGCGGGAGCGGCTCGCTCCGGTCCTGCCGGGTGCCGACTGGTATCCGGTCTCCGACGGCACGATCGACTCCGCGGTGAAGCTCGCCGACGGCATCAAGGGCAACCGGTACGACGCCGTCGTCGGCCTCGGCGGCGGCAAGATCATCGACGTGGCGAAGTACGCCGCGGCGCGGGTCGGGCTGCCCCTGGTCGCCGTCGCGACGAACCTCTCGCACGACGGCCTGTGCTCGCCGGTCGCGACGCTGGACAACGACAACGGGCGCGGCTCCTACGGGGTGCCCACCCCGATCGCCGTGGTCATCGATCTCGACGTGATCCGTGAGGCGCCCGCCCGTTACGTCCGTTCCGGCATCGGCGACGCGATCTCGAACATCTCCTGCGTCGCCGACTGGGAGCTGGCCCACGAGGTCAACGGCGAGGAGATCGACGGCCTGGCCGCCGCGATGGCCCGCCAGGCCGGCGAGGCCGTGCTGCGCCACCCCGGCGGGGTCGGCGACGACGCCTTCCTCAAGGTGCTGGCCGAGGGGCTCGTGCTGACGGGCATCTCGATGTCGGTCGCGGGCGACTCGCGTCCGGCGTCCGGCGCCTGCCACGAGATCAACCACGCCTTCGACCTGCTCTACCCCCAGCGCGCGGCCAGCCACGGCGAACAGGTCGGCCTCGGCGCCTGCTTCGCCATGCATCTGCGCGGTGCCCGCCAGGAGTCGCTCCTGATGGCATCGATACTGCGCCGCCACGGTCTGCCGGTCCTGCCGGAGGAGATCGGGTTCAGCGTCGACGAGTTCGTCAAGGCCGTCGACTACGCGCCGCAGACGCGTCCGGGACGCTTCACGATCCTGGAGCACCTCAACCTGTCCACCGACCAGATCAGGGACGCGTACGCCGACTATGCGACGACCATCAGTAGCTGAACTCCGTCCGGTCGTTCACCCTCCGGGGGTCAAGGACCGGCGCAGCGGCGAGCACTGGGCCGGGCGTATGTACATGCGTGAGGTCTCGCTGCGCGTGGACCGCTACCTGGTGAACACCCGGGTCACGCCGAACCAGGTCACGTATGTGATGACGCTGGCCGGTGCGCTGGCCGCCCCGGCGCTGCTGGTGCCGGGCGTCTGGGGCGCCGTGCTCGGCGTGCTGATGGTCCAGCTCTACCTGCTGTTCGACTGCGTGGACGGCGAGCTGGCCCGCTGGAAGAAGCAGTACTCGCTCAGCGGGGTCTATCTGGACCGGGTCGCCGCCTACCTGTGCGACGCGGCGGTGCTCGTCGGCCTCGGCCTGCGCGCCGCCGACATCTGGGGCGAGGGCCGGATCGACTGGCTCTGGGCCTTCCTCGGCACCCTCGCCGCGCTCGGCGCGATCCTGATCAAGGCCGAGACCGACCTGGTGGGCGTGGCCCGCCACCAGGGCGGGATGCCGCCGGTCAAGGAGGCGGCGTCCGAACCGCGCTCCTCCGGCATGGCGCTGGCCCGCAAGGCCGCGGCGGCGCTCAAGTTCCACCGGCTGATCCTCGGCATCGAGGCCTCGCTGGTGATCCTCGTGGTGGCCGTCGTGGACGCGATCGGGGGCGACCTGTTCTACACCCGCCTGACCGTGGCGGTCATGGCCGGCATCGCGCTGCTGCAGACCCTGCTGCACCTGGTGTCCGTCCTGGCGTCCAGCAGGCTGAAGTGACCCTTCCCATGAAGCTGGGCGCGGTGATCATCACCATGGGCAACCGCCCGGACGAACTCCGCGCCCTCCTCGACTCGGTCACCGCCCAGCACGGTGACCGGATCGAGGTCGTGGTGGTCGGCAACGGCGCCCCGGTCCCCGACGTGCCCGCCGGGGTGCGCACGGTGGAACTGCCCGAGAACCTGGGCATCCCCGGCGGCCGCAATGTCGGCATCGAGGCGTTCGGCCCCTGCGGGGCGGACGTGGACGCGCTGCTCTTCCTGGACGACGACGGGCTGCTGCCGAACCGGGACACCGCCGAGCTCTGCCGGCAGGCGTTCGAGGCCGACCCGAAGCTGGGGATCGTCACCTTCCGGATCGCCGACCCGGACACCGGCGCCACCCAGCGGCGGCACGTGCCCCGGCTGCGGGCCGCCGACCCGATGCGCTCCTCGCGCGTGACGACGTTCCTGGGCGGCGCCAACGCTGTACGCACCCGGGTCCTGGCCGAGGTGGGCCCGCTGCCGGAGGACTTCTTCTACGCGCACGAGGAGACGGACCTGGCCTGGCGGGCGCTGGACGCGGGGTGGATGATCGACTACCGCGCCGACATGGTGCTGAACCACCCCACCACCGCCCCGTCCCGGCACGCGGTCTACCACCGCATGGTCGCCCGTAACCGGGTCTGGCTCGCCCGCCGGAACCTGCCAGCCCCGCTGGTCCCCCTCTACCTCGGGGTCTGGCTGCTGCTGACGCTGGTGAGGCGTCCGTCACCGCCCGCGCTGAAGGCATGGTTCGGCGGTTTCCGGGAAGGCTGGTCGACGCCCTGCGGGCCTCGGCGTCCGATGAAGTGGCGTACGGTGTGGCGGCTGACGAGGCTGGGCCGACCTCCGGTCATCTGAGAGGCTTTCCTCTGAGAGCATGAGGCGTATTTTCTTTCCGGAACCTGTCCGCCTGAGCCGCGCCCGCGACTGGCTGCGCGTGAAGACGAGAGTTTCAACTTGTGAGTGACACGACCCACGACGGTGGGGTAGCCCTCGGGACCCCGCCGTCCGCCGACGAGGGCCTCGGCGCGGCCCAGCTGGCCGCCAAGTACGGCCTGACCGTGAGCGGCGCCCGGCCGGGGCTGTTCGCGTACATGCGACAGCTCTGGGGCCGACGCCACTTCATCCTGGCCTTCTCCCGGGCGAAGCTGACCGCGCAGTACAGCCAGGCCAAACTCGGCCAGCTGTGGCAAGTGGTCACGCCCTTGCTGAACGCCTGTGTCTACTACCTGATCTTCGGGCTGATCCTGGGGACCAGGGAGGGGATTCCCCACGACGTCTTCGTGCCGTTCCTGGTCACCGGCGTCTTCGTCTTCACCTTCACCCAGAGCTCGGTGATGGCCGGCGTCCGCGCGATCTCCGGCAACCTCGGGCTGGTCCGGGCCCTCCACTTCCCCCGGGCCTCGCTGCCCATCTCCTTCTCGCTCCAGCAGCTCCAGCAACTGCTGTTCTCGATGATCGTGCTGGTCGCGGTCGCCGTCATCTTCGGCAGCTACCCCTCGCTGTCGTGGCTCCTGGTGATCCCCGCCCTGATCCTCCAGTTCTTCTTCAACACCGGCCTGGCCCTCGTCATGGCCCGGCTCGGCTCCAAGACCCCCGACCTCGCGCAGCTGATGCCGTTCGTCATGCGGACCTGGATGTACGCCTCGGGCGTCATGTTCTCCATCCCGGTGATGCTCAAGGACAAGCCGGCCTGGATCGCCGACGTGCTCCAGTACAACCCGGCGGCGGTCTACATGGACCTGGTCCGCTTCGCCCTGATCGACGGATACGGCTCCGAGAACCTGCCCGACCACGTCTGGGCCGTCGGCCTGGGCTGGGCCGTGCTGCTGGGCGTCGTGGGATTCGTGTACTTCTGGAAGGCAGAGGAACGGTACGGCCGTGGCTGAGGACAACGCACAGGGGCGCATCCCCACGGTGATCGCCGACGATGTGCACATCGTGTACCGCGTCAACGGCACGGGCGGCGGCCGGGGCAGTGCCACCGCCGCGCTGAGCCGCATGATGCGGCGGGGCAAGGGCGAGCCGCGCGGCGTCCGGAAGGTGCACGCGGTGCGCGGCGTCTCCTTCACCGCCTACCGCGGCGAGGCCATCGGTCTCATCGGCACCAACGGCTCCGGCAAGTCGACGCTGCTGCGCGCCATCGCCGGTCTGCTGCCGACCGAATCCGGCCATGTGTACACGGACGGTCAGCCCTCGCTGCTCGGTGTGAACGCGGCGCTGATGAGCGATCTGACCGGTGAGCGCAACGTCGTCCTCGGCGGCCTGGCCATGGGCATGAGCCGGGACGAGGTCCGCGAGCGCTACCAGGAGATCGTGGAGTTCTCCGGGATCAACGAGAAGGGCGACTTCATCACCCTGCCGATGCGGACGTACTCCTCCGGCATGGCCGCGCGGCTGCGCTTCTCGATCGCCGCTGCCAAGAACCACGACGTCCTCATGATCGACGAGGCGCTGGCCACCGGTGACCGCAAATTCCGGGTCCGTTCCGAGGAGCGGATCCGCGAGCTGCGCAAGGAGGCGGGCACGGTCTTCCTGGTCAGCCACAACAACAAGTCGATCAGGGACACCTGCGACCGTGCGCTCTGGCTGGAGAAGGGCGAGCTCCTGATGGACGGCCCCACCGAGGAAGTCCTCAAGGCGTACGAGCGCGAAACGGGCAAGTAGCCCGAGCTCTCCCCGTGGCCCCCGCCGGACCGGTCCGGCGGGGGCCGTGCGGTGTCCGGCAGACCGTCCGCAGTAGGCCCCCAGGGGCGATCTCCTCCCGGCGGATGACGTCAATTCCGCCGTACACGGGGAAGGTTGACGGGCACGGCCGGGAAGCGGCGGTGGGCGTTCCACCCCGCCGGTCCCCTGTGAGCTGTACAACGTAAGCTGTAGCGGTGCTGATTCATGGCAAGTAGGGCGATACGCCCCGGCACCGCCCGCTCTGCCGCAGTGCACTCGGAAGAATGAGCGGCGTGTCCGAAAAGGGTTGTTTTGGGTCAGCAGTGTAGAACGGGAGATGTGACGGCAATGACGGAAGATCTCCAGCTCCGACGTGGTTTCGCCGTCCCCGCGCCGGGCGGTCCGCAGTGACCTCGACCCCCGAGGCGCGCATCGGTGACGCCACTCTCGGCAAGGCCGCGGACGAGAACTTCCCCGTGGCGCCCTTCTTCCTGCCCCGCGCCTGGCGCGACGACCTGATGGCGGTCTACGGATTCGCCCGGCTCGTCGACGACATCGGCGACGGCGACCTCGCCCCCGGCGGCGCGGACGCCCGCCACCTCGGTCTGGAGCCGGAGCAGAGCGACGACCGCCTCGCCATGCTCGACGCCTTCGAGGCCGACCTCCACCGGGTCTTCGCCACCACTGGCGAGGAGCCGCGCCACCCGCTGCTGCGCAACCTGCGCCCCACCGTGCGGCGCCGCGCGCTCACCCCCGAGCCCTTCCTCGGCCTGATCGAGGCCAACCGCCAGGACCAGAAGATCCGCCGCTACGGCACGTACGCCGAGCTCGCCGCCTACTGCGAGCTCTCGGCGAACCCGGTCGGCCGCCTGGTCCTCGCCCTGACCGGCACCGCGAGCCCGGAACGCGTCCGCCGCTCCGACGCCGTCTGCACCGCGCTCCAGATCGTCGAGCACCTGCAGGACGTGGCCGAGGACCTGGCACGCGACCGGATCTATCTGCCCGCCGACGACATGGAGCGCTTCCGGGTCACCGAGACCGACCTGGCCGCGCCCACCGCCGGAGCCTCCGTGCGCGCCCTGATCGCGTACGAGGCCCAGCGAGCGAGCGACCTGCTGAACGAAGGCCCCCCGCTGGTGGGCAGCGTCGACGGCAGGCTCAAGCTGCTCCTCGCCGGATTCGTCGGGGGCGGGCGCAGCGCGCTCACGGCGATCTCGGCCGCCGGGTTCGACGTACTGCCCGGACCGCCCAAGCCCACCAAGCCCAGCCTGCTGCGCGAAGTGGGAATCGTCTTGCGAAGAGCGCGTGGAGAGAGGTGAGTCGGACCGTGGAGGGACAGACGACGTACATGTCGCCGCCGGTGCAGGCCGCATACAGTTACTGCGAGGCCGTCACCGGACAGCAGGCCCGTAACTTCGCCTACGGCATCAGGCTGCTGCCGTACGAGAAGCGGCAGGCCATGTCGGCGCTGTACGCCTTCTCCCGTCGGGTCGACGACATCGGCGACGGCGAGCTGGACCCGGAGACCAAGCGGACCCGGCTGGAGAGCACCCGCGAGCTGCTGGAGCGGATCCGCAAGGACGCGGTCGACGAGGACGACACCGACCCGGTGGCCGTCGCGCTCTCGGACGCGGCCCGCCGCTTCCCGCTCCCGCTCGGCGGGCTCGACGAGCTGATCGACGGCGTCCTGATGGACGTCCGGGGTGCGACCTACGAGACCTGGGACGACCTCAAGTCCTACTGCCGGTGCGTCGCCGGAGCCATCGGCCGCCTCAGCCTCGGCGTCTTCGGCACCGCGCCGGGCGCCCATGGGGCCGAGCGCGCCGCGGAGTACGCCGACACCCTCGGCCTCGCCCTCCAGCTCACCAACATCCTGCGCGACGTCCGCGAGGACGCCGGCAACGGACGCACCTATCTGCCCGCCGACGACCTGGCCAAATTCGGCTGCTCCGCAGGCTTCCACCGCACCACCCCGCCCCCCGGCTCCGACTTCGCCGGCCTCATCCACTTCGAGGTCCGCCGCGCCCGCGCCCTGTTCGCCGAGGGCTACCGGCTGCTGCCGATGCTCGACCGCCGCAGCGGCGCCTGCGTCGCGGCGATGGCCGGAATCTATCGCCGCCTCCTCGACCGGATCGAGCGCGACCCCGAGGCCGTCCTGCGCGGACGGGTCTCGCTGCCCGGCCACGAGAAGGCCTACGTCGCGGTGCGCGGCCTGTCCGGCCTGGACGCCCGCCACATCTCGCGGCTCACCGCCAGGGGGCGAGCCTGATGGATTCCGGGACCTCCGGCCGCCGGGCAACCCTCCGGTGGCCCGACGCGTCACTGACTGCGACGATCTCCAGGGTGAGGACCCGGCAGACGGCCACGACCCGACGGGAGGGGCACGCATGAGCGACGACACCCCGCGCCCCGTCGCCGTCGTCGTCGGCGGCGGCCTCGCCGGCGTCACGGCGGCGCTCCGCCTCGCCGACGCCGGACTCGACGTGACCCTCCTGGAAGGACGGCCCCGCCTCGGCGGCCTCGCCTTCTCCTTCCAGCGCGGCGACCTCACCGTCGACAACGGCCAGCACGTCTACCTGCGCTGCTGCACCGGCTACCGCTGGTTCCTCGACCGGATCGACGCCGCCCACCTGGCCCCGCTCCAGGACCGCCTCGACGTGCCCGTGCTGGATGTCGGCCGGGCCGCCGGACCGCGCCTGGGACGGATCCGCCGCACCGGCCTGCCCGTACCGCTGCACGTCGCCGGCGGGCTCGCCGCCTATCCGCACCTCTCGCTCGCCGAGAAGGCGGGCGTCGGCCGGGCCGCCCTCGCGCTCGGCCGCCTGGACCCCGCCGACCCGGAGCTCGACCGGATCGACTTCGCCACCTGGCTGCGCCGGCACGGCCAGTCGGAGCGGACCATCGAGGCGCTCTGGGACCTCGTCGGCGTCGCCACACTGAACGCCACCGCCCCGAACGCCTCCATGGCGCTCGCCGCGAAGGTCTTCAAGACCGGCCTGCTCTCCGAGCCCGGCGCCGCCGACATCGGCTGGGCCACCGTGCCGCTCGGCGAGCTCCACGACACCCTCGCCCGCAAGGCGCTGGACACCGCGGGCGTCCGCACCGAGCTGCGCGCCAAGGCCGGCTCCCTCACCCGTACCGAGGACGGCCGCTGGAGCGTGGAGACGGCGGGGGAGCGGATCACCGCCGACACCGTCGTGCTGGCCGTGCCGCAGACCGAGACCCACGACCTGCTGCCCGCGGGCGCCCTGGACGAACCGGACCTGCTGCTCGACATCGACAACGCGCCCATCCTGAACGTCCATGTCATCTACGACCGCAAGGTGCTGCGCAGGCCGTTCTTCGCCGCGATCGGCTCCCCGATCCAGTGGGTCTTCGACCGCACCCACTCCTCGGGGCTGACGGGCCCCGGGCAGTATCTGGCGGTCTCGCAGTCGGCCGCCCAGGACGAGATCGACCTGCCCGTCGCCGAACTGCGCTCCCGCTATCTGCCCGAGCTGGAGCGGCTGCTGCCCGCCGCCCGCGGCGCCGGCATCCGCGACTTCTTCGTCACCCGGGAGCGCACCGCCACCTTCGCGCCCGCCCCGGGCGTCGGACGGCTGCGCCCCGGCCCCCGCACCCGGCTGCCCGGCCTTCAGCTGGCGGGGGCCTGGACCGCCACCGGCTGGCCCGCGACGATGGAGGGCGCCGTGCGCAGCGGCGCCGGTGCCGCCGACGCGGCCCTCCATGACCTCGGCCGCCCCCTTGGACATCCGCTGCAGGAGGCGGCATGAGCAGTACCACCGGAACAAGAGGAGAGTCTGTGACCCCGGCGAATCCGGCTTTCGACACCGTGGCGGACACCGCGGACGTCACCGCGCTTCTGGAGCGCGGACGAGCCCTGTCAGCGCCGGTCCTGCGGGCTGCCGTGGGCCGGCTCGCGCCGCCCATGGACACCGTCGCCGCTTATCACTTCGGCTGGATCGACGCCGAGGGACGGCCCTCGGACGGCGACGGCGGCAAGGCCGTGCGCCCCGCGCTCGCCCTGCTGTCCGCCGAAGCGGCGGGCGCCCCCGCCGAGGCCGGCATCCCCGGCGCGGTGGCCGTCGAACTCGTGCACAACTTCTCGCTGCTGCACGACGACCTGATGGACGGCGACGAGCAGCGCCGCCACCGCGACACCGTCTGGAAGGTGCACGGCCCCGCCCAGGCGATCCTGGTCGGTGACGCGCTCTTCGCGCTCGCCTACGACCTGCTGCTGGAGCTCGGCACGGTCGAGGCGGGCCGTGCGGCCCGCCGGCTGACCACCGCCACCCGCAAGCTCATCGACGGGCAGGCCCAGGACATCTCCTACGAGCACCGCGAGCGGGTCACCGTCGAGGAGTGCCTGGAGATGGAGGGCAACAAGACCGGCGCGCTGCTGGCCTGCGCCGTCTCCATCGGCGCGGTGCTCGGCGGCGCCGACGACCGCACCGCCGACACGCTGGAGGCGTACGGCTACCACCTCGGCCTCGCCTTCCAGGCCGTCGACGACCTCCTCGGCATCTGGGGCGACCCGGAGTCCACCGGCAAGCAGACCTGGAGCGATCTGCGTCAGCGCAAGAAGTCCCTGCCCGTCGTCGCGGCGCTCGCCGCGGGCGGCGAGGCGTCCGAGCGGCTGGGCGAACTGCTCGCCGCCGACGCCAAGAGCAACGACTTCGACAGCTTCTCCGAAGAGGAGTTCGCCGCCCGCGCGGCACTCATCGAGGAGGCGGGCGGCCGTGAGTGGACCGCCCAGGAAGCTCGTCGTCAGCACGCGGTCGCCATCGAGGCGCTGCACGCCGTCGACATGCCCCACCGGGTGAGGGAGCAGCTCACCGAGCTCGCCGACTTCGTGGTGGTACGAAAGAGATGACCACTCTTCGCATATGACTCGCAGTCGCCGGCCGGCGCCCCTCACCGGGCGTCGGCCGACGGAGACCCCAGCACAGCAGAGAACCGACTGCACGTAAGGGGAAGCTCATGACAGCGACGACCGACGGATCGGCCGGGGCCGCGAAACTCTCCGGGGCCCCGGCCGACGATCCGACCGACACGACAACCGCCGCGGACGACGTGACCGCCGCCGCGCGACGGGCCGCGGAACGCTCCGTTGAGCACCTCCTCGGCAGACAGGACGAGCAGGGCTGGTGGAAGGGCGACCTCGCCACCAACGTCACGATGGACGCCGAGGACCTGCTCCTGCGTCAGTTCCTCGGCATCCAGGACGCCGAGACGACCCGGGCGGCCGCCCTGTTCATCCGCGGCGAACAGCTCGGCGACGGCACCTGGAACACCTTCTACGGCGGACCGGGCGACCTCTCCGCCACGATCGAGGCGTACGTCGCCCTGCGGCTGGCCGGGGACCGCCCCGACGAACCGCACATGGCCCGCGCCTCCGGCTGGATCAGGGAGCAGGGCGGCATCGCGGCCGCCCGCGTCTTCACCCGCATCTGGCTGGCCCTGTTCGGCTGGTGGAAATGGGACGACCTCCCCGAACTGCCGCCCGAGCTGATGTTCTTCCCCAAGTGGGTCCCGCTCAACATCTACGACTTCGGCTGCTGGGCCCGCCAGACCATCGTGCCGCTCACCGTCGTCTCCGCGAAACGCCCGGTGCGCCCGGCGCCCTTCGCCCTGGACGAGCTGCACACCGACCCGGACCACCCCAACCCGGCCAGGAAGCTCGCTCCGCCCACCAGTTGGGACGGGCTCTTCCAGCGCCTCGACAAAGGGCTGCACCTCTACCACAAGGTCGCCCCGCGCCCGCTGCGCCGCGTGGCGATGAACCTGGCCGCGCGGTGGATCATCGAGCGCCAGGAGAACGACGGCTGCTGGGGCGGGATCCAGCCGCCCGCCGTCTACTCCATCATCGCGCTGCATCTCCTCGGCTACGACCTCGACCACCCGGTGATGAAGGCCGGGCTGGCCTCGCTCGACCGGTTCGCCGTCCGGCGCGAGGACGGCGCCCGGATGGTCGAGGCCTGCCAGTCGCCCGTCTGGGACACCTGCCTGGCCACCATCGCGCTGGCCGACGCCGGCCTCAGACCCGACCACCCCGCCCTGGTGAAGGCCGCCGACTGGATGCTGGCCGAGGAGATCACCAGACCCGGAGACTGGTCGGTGCGAAAACCCGAACTCGCCCCCGGCGGCTGGGCGTTCGAGTTCCACAACGACAACTACCCGGACATCGACGACACCGCCGAAGTCGTCCTGGCGCTGCGCCGGGTGCGCCACCCCGACCCCGCCCGGATGCAGGCGGCCATCGACCGCGGGGTCCGCTGGAACCTCGGGATGCAGTCCCGCAACGGGGCCTGGGGCGCGTTCGACGCCGACAACACCAGCCCCTTCCCCAACCGCCTGCCCTTCTGCGACTTCGGCGAGGTCATCGACCCGCCGTCGGCCGACGTCACCGGCCATGTCGTGGAGATGCTCGCCGTCGAAGGCCTCGCGAACCACCCCCGTACCCGCGAGGGCATCGAGTGGCTGCTCGCCGAACAGGAGGCGTGCGGTGCCTGGTTCGGCCGCTGGGGCGTCAACTACGTCTACGGCACCGGGTCCGTGGTGCCCGCCCTGATCGCCGCCGGACTGCCCGCCGGACACCCCGCGATCCGCCGGGCCGTCGGCTGGCTGGAGTCCGTCCAGAACGACGACGGCGGCTGGGGCGAGGACCTGCGCTCCTACCAGGAGGAGAAGTGGATCGGGCACGGTGAGTCCACGGCCTCCCAGACCGCCTGGGCGCTGCTCGCCCTCCTCGCCGCGGGCCGCCGCGACACCCGCTCGGTCGCCCGCGGCGTCACCTGGCTGACCGAGGCGCAGCAGGCCGACGGCTCCTGGGACGAGCCGTATTTCACCGGCACCGGCTTCCCCTGGGACTTCTCCATCAACTACCACCTCTACCGCCAGGTCTTCCCGCTCACCGCACTCGGGCGTTATGTGTACGGCGACCCGTTCGCCGACCGCGCGGACGCCGCCGAGGGGGCCTGATGGGCGATCCGAGAGGGCCCGGGAGCCTCGTGACGCCGCTGCTGGTCGCCTGCGCCCTCGGCATCGAGCAGGTGGCCCTGCGCAGCGGCAGGGGCGCCCCGGGCCCGGTTCGGGTCCTGCGCACCGGAATGGGCCCCCGGGCGGCGGAGACGGCCGTGGCGCGCCTCCTGGGCCCCGACGGGGTTCCTGACGCCGCCGTGATCGCCTCCGGCTTCTGCGCCGGCCTCGTGCCGGGGATGCACCCCGGCGACCTGGTCGTCGCCGAGGAGACCCGGGACGTGGACGGCACCACCCCTTGCACGGGCACCGGCGTCCTGGTCGCCGCACTCGCCAGGGCCGTACCCGGCCGCACCGTCCACACCGGCCCGCTGACCGGCTCCGACCACGTCGTACGGGGCTCCGAGCGGGCCGCGCTGCGGGCGGGCGGAGCCATCGCGGTGGACATGGAGTCCGCCGCGACACTGCGTACCGCCCTGTGTCACGGACCGCGCCCGGTTGCGGCCGTCCGGGTGGTCGTGGACGCTCCAGAGCATGAGCTCGTCCGCATCGGCACCGTACGCGGTGGAATATCGGCGTTCCGCGTTCTTCGTGCCGTCCTTCCGGCTTTCTACGAATGGCACCGATCTTTACTGCTCCCCAGGAGGTGAGCTAGATGGCCATGCCGCTCCGCCAGACCATCAAGGTTGCGACGTATCTCTTCGAACAGAAGCTCCGCAAGCGTGAGAAGTTCCCGTTGATCGTCGAGCTGGAGCCGTTGTTCGCCTGCAACCTCGCCTGCGAGGGATGCGGCAAGATCCAGCACCCGGCCGGTGTCCTGAAGCAGCGCATGCCGGTCGCCCAGGCGGTGGGCGCGGTGCTCGAATCCGGCGCCCCCATGGTGTCCATCGCCGGTGGCGAACCGCTGATGCATCCGCAGATCGACGAGATCGTGCGTCAGCTCGTCGCGAGGAAGAAGTACGTCTTCCTCTGCACCAACGCCATGCTGATGCGCAAGAAGCTCGACAAGTTCACCCCGTCCCCATACTTCGCCTTCGCCGTGCACATCGACGGGTTGCGCGAACGGCACGACGAGTCGGTCGCCAAGGAAGGCGTCTTCGACGAGGCCGTCGCCGCGATGAAGGAGGCCAAGCGGCGCGGCTTCCGCGTCACCACCAACTCCACCTTCTTCAACACCGACACCCCGCAGACCATCATCGAGGTCCTCAACTACCTCAACGACGACCTGCACGTCGACGAGATGATGATCTCGCCCGCCTACGCCTACGAGAAGGCTCCCGACCAGGAGCACTTCCTGGGCGTCGAGCAGACCCGAGAGCTCTTCAAGAAGGCCTTCGCGGGCGGCAACCGGGCCCGCTGGCGGCTCAACCACTCGCCGCTCTTCCTGGACTTCCTGGAGGGCAAGGCGGACTTCCCGTGCACCGCGTGGGCGATTCCGAACTACTCGCTCTTCGGCTGGCAGCGCCCCTGCTACCTGATGAGCGACGGCTACGTACCGACGTACCGTCAGCTCATCGAGGAGACCGACTGGGAGAAGTACGGCCGCGGCAAGGACCCGCGCTGCGCCAACTGCATGGCGCACTGCGGCTACGAGCCCACGGCGGTGCTCGCCACCATGGGGTCCCTCAAGGAATCCCTGCGCGCGGCCCGGGAGACCATCACCAGCAACCGGTGAGCCGGTGACCGACGAGGTACGGCCGGCCGCCGCGGGTTCCCCGGGCGGCCGGCCGCACGGTGCAGCACATCCGAAGGAGAAGAGCGGGCGATGACGGACGGCGGATCCCAGGGCTTCGATCTGACGCGGCTCCTCGCCGAGCGCGGGGCCGAGCGGTACGAGCTGCACGCGCGCCACCTCAACCACCAGCTGCCGCGCATGCTGCACACCATCGGCTTCGACAAGGTCTACGAGCGGGCCGAGGGCGCGTATTTCTGGGACGCGGACGGCAACGACTACCTCGACATGCTCGCCGGGTTCGGCGTCATGGGCCTGGGCCGCCACCACCCCGTCGTCCGGCAGGCCCTGCACGACGTCCTGGACGCCCAGCTCGCCGACCTCACCCGCTTCGACTGCCAGCCGCTGCCCGGACTGCTCGCCGAGAAGCTGCTGACCCACAGCCCGCACCTGGACCGCGTCTTCTTCGGGAACAGCGGCACGGAAGCGGTCGAGACGGCGCTGAAATTCGCCCGGTACGCCACCGGGAAGCCCCGGGTCCTCTACTGCGACCACGCCTTTCACGGGCTCACCACCGGATCGCTGTCGGTCAACGGGGAGAGCGGCTTCCGCGACGGCTTCGCCCCGCTGCTGCCCGACACGGCCGTGCCGCTCGGCGACCTGGACGCGCTGCGCCGCGAGCTGAAGCGGGGCGATGTCGCGGCCCTGGTCGTCGAGCCGATCCAGGGCAAGGGCGTGCACGCCGCGCCGCCCGGCTATCTGCGTCAGGCGCAGGAGCTGCTGCACCGGCACAAGGCGCTCCTGATCGCCGACGAGGTGCAGACGGGCCTGGGCCGGACCGGGGACTTCTACGCCTACCAGCACGAGGAGGGCGTGGAGCCCGATCTGGTCTGCGTGGCCAAGGCGCTCTCCGGCGGCTATGTGCCCGTCGGCGCGACCCTCGGCAAGGACTGGATCTTCCGCAAGGTCTACTCCTCGATGGACCGGGTCCTCGTCCACTCCGCGAGCTTCGGCTCCAACGCGCAGGCGATGGCGGCCGGGCTCGCCGTCCTGACGGTGATGGAGGACGAGGAGACCGTCGCGAACGCCCGGCGCACCGGCGATCTGCTGCGCGAGCGGCTGGCGGCCCTGGTGGACCGCTACGAGCTGCTGCACGAGGTCCGCGGGCGCGGGCTGATGATCGGCATCGAGTTCGGCCGGCCGTCGTCGCTGAAGCTCCGCAGCCGCTGGACCATGCTCCAGGCGGCCCGCAAGGGGCTCTTCGCTCAGATGGTCGTGGTGCCGCTGCTCCAGAAGCACCGGATCCTCACCCAGGTCTCCGGCGACCACCTGGAAGTGATCAAGCTGATCCCGCCGCTGGTCATCGGCGACGCGGAGGTGGAGCGCTTCGTGGCGGCGTTCACCTCCGTCATGGACGACGCGCACAGCGGCGGCGGACTGATGTGGGACTTCGGCCGGACGCTGGTCAAGCAGGCCGTGGCCAACCGCTGACGGATGCCGCTTTGCCTCCGGGGCAAGTTATTTGCCCCGGAGGAAAGATCCTGGCCCAATGGAGGCATGAACCCTCCGGACGAAGGGGTGCCGGACGAGCTCCCCGGCGTCGCACCCCGACTGCGTGACCTGCGCCGAAGCCGTGGTCTCACCCTGGAGACCGCCGCCCGGCGGGCCGGACTCTCCCCGGCCCATCTCTCCCGGCTGGAGACCGGCCGCCGACAGCCCTCGCTGCCGATGCTGCTGGGGCTGGCCCGTATCTACGGTACGACGGTCTCCGAGCTCCTCGGCGAGCAGCCGCCCGAACGGGACGCGATCGTCCGCGGCGGCGGCTTCGAGGGGGCGGAGGCGGACGGCTGGATGTACCGGCAGGCCGGCGGCTCCGGCCGCGCGATGCAGGCCCTGCGGGTACGTGTTCCGTACGGGGCCCAGGGCGACCTGGTCCGGGTCCATCCCGGCGAGGAGTGGCTGTACGTCATGGAGGGGCGGCTGCGGGTCGGGCTCGGCGACACCGTGCACGACCTCGAACCCGGCGACAGCGCCCACTTCGACTCGCTCACCCCGCACCGGATCGCGGCCGTCGACCGCGGCGGTGCTGAGCTGCTCTTCGTCCACACCCTGCTGCAGAGTCCCGCCGCCGAGCTCTGCCTCGGCAACGCCCTCCACGCGCGCTGACCGGCCGTCCCCGCCGGCTCCATCCTTCGCTCCACCGGCCGCGAGGCCGACAGAGAGGACCGTCATGTCCGATTCCGAACACTACGACCCGCTGGGCCCCGGACGTCGCGCGAACGAGGACCCGCAGGAGAAGCGGATGCCGCGCGGCGTCATCATCCGGCTCTTCGCCTATCTGGTGGCGGGCCATGTCATCGCGGCCTTCCTCTACCTGCTCTTCGTGGTGGCCGGGAGCAAGTGACGGCCCGCCGGCGGACGGGTCAGTCCTGGTCGAGCAGGCGCTCGCGCAGCCGCTCCCGGGTGTCGGCGGAGATCTTCAGCCCCTCGGCCAGGTAGCGGTCCGTCGTGCCCCAGTTCTCCTCGATGGTCGCGAAGGCCGCCGCGAGATAGGCGGGCCGCGCCCCGAAGAGCGGGTCCAGCAGCTCCATCACCTCGGGCGACATGCCCGCGTCGGACGCGTCGGAGCGCTTCACGTTGTAGCGGCGGTGGAGGTCGTTGGACTTGAGGTAGTCCTCCTCGATCGCCTCCACCTCCACGCCGACCGCCAGCAGGGCGACCGCGATCGAGAGGCCGGCCCGGTCCTTGCCCGCCGCGCAGTGCATCAGGGCCGGGACGCTGTCCTCGGCCAGCGCGTGCAGCACCCGGCTGTGCTCGGCGGTGCGGTCCTCGATCGTCGCGCGGTACATCCGGATCATGCGGTCGACGCCCTTGCCGTTGGCGAGGACCGAGCGCAGCTGCTCGATGTTCCCGTCGCCCACCAGCCGCCAGAACTCCGCGCCGTCGGCCGGGTCCGAGAGCGGAATGCTGACATTGCGGACACCGGGCAGCTCGATGTCGTAACCGTCGAGGCGGTGGTCGGCGGAGTGGCGGAAGTCGAAGACCGTGTGCAGTCCGAGCCCGCCGAGGAAGGCCGCGTCCTCGGCGGTGGCGTGCGCCAGGTGGCCGCTGCGGTAGAGCCGCCCGAAGGCGGTGCGCCGCCCGTCCGTGGTGGGGAGCCCGCCCACGTCGCGGAAGTTGCGGACTCCGGTCAGCACGGTCTCTGTCGGCGGGACCTGCGGCACCTGCTGCGTCACGGTGGCTCCTGGGATCTCTGGCGTCGGCGCGGCTCGCCGGCGAGGGCGCTCCCGTGACGATACGACATCGATTCGACAGAAAATCATCACGGTCGCCACCCCGTCGCGGGGTGCCGTCGAGGCCGGGCTGACCCGGCGTCAGGAGCACTCTCGGCGGCATGTCCGTATTGGTGTATTTCGCAGAACATGCCCCGCTAATGGGGGAGATGGGATTCCGGAGGTGAGCGGGATCATATCCGTGACGGACCGTGGCGAGCGCGCCCGGGGGTATTCCCGTTGCCCGTACGGAAATCCAAGATCCGTAATCCACGGAGTGTGACGGGAAATCCGGGGCGATATCGAATCGATGATTCCGGCGCGCAACCGATGGCTTGTTCCGCTCGTCCTGACCGGTTTACGGTCGCCGCAATCCGGACGGACCGCCTAATCCTGCCGCCGCCCGGAATTCGCACCCACCCACTCACGTGTGGCAGGAGCGGGGGAACCAGGTAAGCCGCCGATCCGGAGTGATCCGGACCGGCTCGGGGTGAAGTCGCCGCAACGCGACCGGGCATCTCCAGCCCGAACCCGACAGCTCACCTCGCAGGCGCCGGAGAGGAACTTCCCCATGCCCGCAAAGGGTAAGCACCGTCGTCCGAAGTCCGGCCCGATCTCCCGCGGCGTCCTCGTCGCGGGGACCGGCGGCGCCGCACTCGCCCTGCCGCTCATCGGCGCCACCGTCGCGAGCGCCGCCGACCAGGCCGCTCCGGCCGCGAAGCCCGCCGCCGCCTCGGTCGCCGCCGCGCACACCGCCCCGTCGGCCGCCCCCGCCGCGTCGAAGACCGCCCCGAAGACGTACTCCGTCGTCTCCGGCGACTACCTGTCGAAGATCGCGGCCGAGCACCAGCTCAAGGGCGGGTGGGAGAAGCTGTACCAGGACAACCGCTCCACCGTCGGCGAGAACCCCAGCCTGATCCACCCGGGCATGAAGCTGACCCTCGGCGCCAAGGGCTCCGCCCCGGCCGAGAAGTCCGCCGCTCCCGAGGCCGCCCCGAAGAAGGCCGCTCCGGCCCCGAAGGCCGCGCCGAAGGAAGCCCCGAAGGGCGACACCATCTCCGCCGACGACTCCGAGGGCTCCGGCGACTCCGCGCAGACCGGCTCCTCCGAGGCCACCGGCTCCGGCTGGTCGGCCCCGCTGGCCAGCGCCAACGTCACCACCCAGTACCGCGCTTCGGGCGCCAGCTGGTCCAGCGGCTACCACACCGGATCGGACTTCCAGGCCGCCTCCGGCACCCCCGTCCTGGCCATCGGCCCGGGCACCGTCGTCTCGGCCGGCAACAGCGGCTCGTACGGCAACGAGGTCGTCATCCAGCACGAGGACGGCATGTACTCCCAGTACGCCCACCAGTCCTCGCTGAACGTCTCCGTCGGCCAGACCGTCACCGGCGGCCAGCAGATCGGCCTCTCCGGCTCCACCGGCAACTCCACCGGCCCGCACCTGCACTTCGAGGTCCGCACCGGCCCGAGCTACGGCTCGGACGTCGACCCGATCGCGTACCTGCGTCAGCACGGCGTCTCCGTCTGACCGAGCGCGACGAGAAGTATCCGAGGGGCGGTGCGCGGCGGCGCACCGCCCCTCTCTTTATTCCGGCTTTACCAAAACCTGACCGGGTGGTCTATCTCACCACCCGTCAACCCCGTATTACGGTCGCGTAGGTCACATCGAACGATGCAGGATAAGTGCTTGTGGCAGACGATTCGAGAAACAACCAGCAGCACATCATCGGGTCGTACGCGGCGATTGGCGACAGTTTCACCGAGGGCGTCGGCGACCCCGGCCCCGACGGGACCTTCGTAGGCTGGGCGGACCGCTTCGCGGTCCTCCTCGCCGACCGGCTCCCGGCCCCCGACGCGGAGGCCGGCCCCGAGGACTCCCCGCACGGGGACTTCCGCTACGCCAATCTCGCCGTACGAGGACGTCTCCTCGACCAGATCGTCGAGGAGCAGATCCCCCGCGCCAAGGAGCTGGCCCCCGACCTGGTCAGCTTCTGCGCGGGCGGCAACGACATCATCCGGCCCGGCACCGACCCCGACGACCTCGCCGAGCGTTTCGAGCGGGCGGTCGCCGACCTGAGCAACGCCGTCGGCACGGTCATGGTCACCACCGGCTTCGACACCCGGGGCGTTCCGGTGCTGCGCCACATGCGCGGCAAGATCGCCACGTACAACGTCCATCTGCGGGCCATCGCCGACCGCTACCAGTGCCCCGTGCTGGACCTGTGGTCGCTGCGCTCGGTCCAGGACCGGCGCGCGTGGGACGCCGACCGGCTGCATCTGTCGCCCGAGGGCCACACCCGGGTTGCCCTGCGCGCCGCCCAGGTCCTCGGCCACGACGTGCCCGCCGACCCCGACCAGCCCTGGCCTCCGCAGGCCCAGCGCAGCCCCTTCGACGAGCGGCGCGACAACATCCAGTGGGCCCGCGAATACCTGGTGCCGTGGATCGGACGACGGCTGCGCGGCGAGTCCTCCGGCGACCACGTCGAGGCGAAGCGCCCCGACCTGCTGCCGCTGTAGCGGCCGGGAGCTCAGGGCTCCAGCAGGGGAAGCGCACGCCGGGACGGGTTCGGCACCACGAGCCCGTCCGGCGGCGTGCCCGCGCCCGGTGGGCGCCCCGCCGGTATCCGCTCCAGGACGCCGCCCGCGAACACGTCGTACAGCGGCAGCGTCTCCAGATGCACATAGCCGATGTGGCAGTCGCACACGGCGAGCGGACAGGCCCGCGGGCCGAGCGCCCGGCGGTAGCTGCCGTCGTAGAGATTGCCCAGCTCCGCCTTGACGAAGTGACAGCGCCGCACCGTGCCGTCGCCGTCCACCGAGATCACCGACTCGCCCGTCCGGCAGGGCAGCCCCGCCGAGCGGTGCGGATCACGGCTGTAGGGGAACAGCGGATCCAGCTCCGTCCACCGCGCCGCCTCCTCGTCGGTGTACGTATGGCCCTCGGCGGCGTTCACCCAGAGATAGACCTCCTCGGGCAGCGCCGCCCGCAGCCGCCGCGCCTCCTCCAGATGGGCGTCGAAGCCCACCACCCCCACGCTGTAGCGGATCCCCTTCGCCGACAGCTCCCGGCATTTACCCAGAAACCGGTCGTACGGCGTCTGCCCCGGGTGGTACGTGCACCACAGCGCGATCCGCGCCGGATCGGCGTCCGCCAGCCAGTCGGTGCGGCCGCTCAGGTTCGTCTGGATCGCGACCCGGCCGATGTGCGGCAGCCGCGACAGCTCGGTCAGCGCCCGCCGGTACCAGGAACGCACCAGCCCTTCGCCCCACGGGGTGAACAGCACGGACAGCCGGTCGCCGGTCTGTGCCGCCGCCCAGCCGGTGAACCGCTCCAGCGCCTCCCGGTCCGCCGTGAGCTGCGCGCGGCTGTCCCGCCGCTTGGCGAACGGGCAGTACGGACAGTCGTAGTCGCAGGAGGCGAGCGGGCCCCGGTAGAGAATCGTCAGGTCCATGTCCGGCTCACTTCCGCTCGTACGCGGCCATCGCGGCCCGCACCCCGGGGGAGAACAGCGCCGGACCCAGCGCGTCGGAGTGGGTCAGACCCGACGGGGACAGCCGCAGCAGCCCCTCCGGGGCCGAGTCGTCCAGCCAGCCCCGGGCCGCGAACCCGGCCAGCTCGGCCGGGAAGTCCGCGCCCGGATCCGTACCGAACCGCGCCCGGTAGTCCGCCACCGGCAGCCCCGCCGCCTGGAGCAGCGACTGGAGGAGGTGGCGTCGGCGCGCCTCGTCGACGTCGACATACCGGCCGACCTCGGCCCGCGAGAAGTCCTCGGTGGCGGTGAAACGGTCGATGATCGACCGGATCTCCCGCATGTCCACCGCGTAGTCGAAGGAGTAGTGCAGGGCCGCCGTGTACGAACGGGCCCCGCAGCCCAGGCCGATCATGCCGTCGGTCTGGCAGGCGTAGTCCTCGGGCCCCTCCTGCTCCCGAGGGGCGTCGGTCCGCCGGAACATCCGCATCGACACCTGCTCGTAGCCGTGCGCCAGCAGATGGTCCCGCCCCACCGCGTACAGCCGCAGCCGCTGCTCGTCCCAGGCGGCATCCTCCGGGGCCTGCGCCTCCGCGCCGGACGCCACGCCCAGGCGGTGCAGACCGGTGAGCGGGCGGACATACAGCGGATACAGATACAGCTCCTCCGGCCGCCAGGCCAGCGCCGCGTCCAGCGAGGCGAGCCAGCTGCGCTCGCTCTGCCCGTCGATGCCGTAGATCAGATCGATGTTCAGCACCGGGATCCGGGCCTCGCGGATACGGCCGAGCGCCGCCTCCACATCGGCCCGGCGCTGTGGGCGGACCGCCGCCCGCGCCTCCTCGTCCACGAAACTCTGCACGCCGATGCTGACCCTGGTCGTGCCCCGGTCGGCCAGCACCGCCAGCCGGTCCGCCGTCGCCGTGGAGGGCGAGGTCTCCACGGACAGCGGGACCGCGCTCAGCTCGGCGCCCATCCGCTTCTCCGCTATGTCGCAGAGCCGCTCCAGCTCCCCGGCGGTCAGGAAGGTCGGCGTCCCGCCGCCGAACGCCGCCGCCGCGAACCGCACCGGCTCCTCGTCGCCCAAAGCGTCCCGGACGGCCACGGCCTGCCGTTCCAGCGCGTCCAGATAGCGCGTCGTCAGCTCCTCGGGCGCGCCGATCCGGGTGAAGAGGTTGCAGAAGCCGCAGCGGACCTCGCAGAACGGTATGTGGAGATAGAGGGAGAGCGCGTCCTTGGGCTCCGCCGCCCACAGCGACCGCAGCGACGGGCGGTCCGGGAGCGGCCGGTAGGCCGTCTTGTGCGGATAGGCGTAGACGTAACTCTCGTACGGCCGGACGGCGGGCGGCACCGGAGTGCTGGTGGTGAGCGTCATCGGGCGGCCCCCGGTTCTGGCGATGCGGGTTCGAGCGGTGCGGGCGGTTCGAGGAAGAAGTGGGCGTACGGCACGGTCCAGACGGCCGGGTGGCCGAGCCGGTGACCGGTGTAGCCGTCGTCGCCGTAGGCGGTGCCGTGGTCGGAACAGACGATGGCGAAGCAACGGCGGCGGCTGCTCGCCGCGGCGAAGAGCCGGCCGATGTGCCGGTCCACGTACTCCAGGGCCGCCGCGTGCGTGGCGCGGGAGTCGCCCGCCTCGCGGGTCGCTCCGGGCAGATGGAACCAGTTCGGCTGATGCAGGGCGGACACATTGACGAAGAGGAACAGCCGCTGCTCCCGGGGGAGCGCCGCGACGACCTCCTCGGCCCGGGCCACCTGCTCCTCGAACGAGGTCGGCGATGCGACGCCGAAGCCGGGCTCCCAGTGGCTCTCCTGGAACATCCCGGGCAGCACGGAACCGAGCGGCCCCTGGCGGTTGAAGAAGCCGACCCCGCCGATACACACCGTGCGATAGCCCTCGGCGGCCAGCCCCGACACCAGATCCGGCGTGTCGAACACGAACGTGCCGTCCGCCGTCGTCTCACTGCCCGCGAACCGCGCCGCGAACAGCCGCGGATGCGGCCCGGGGGAGGCGGGCGTCGGCAGGAACCCGGCGAACATCGCCTGGTGCGAGGCGTAGGTGAAGCTGCCCGGAGCATGCCGCTCCTCCCAGCCGCCCCCGGGCAGATGCCGGGCGAGGCTCGGGATGCGCCCGGCGGCCGCCAGCTCGACGGCCACGTCGTGGCGCAGGGTGTCCAGGGTGACCAGCAGCAGATCGTGGCTGCCCACGACCTCGCCCATGTCGGGCCGCCCGGACCCGCCGGGCGCGTGGGACGGGTCGGGATCAGGAAGCGGTGACAGCACGGTGGTTCCTTGCTCGGTCCAGTACGGCGGCGACCTGCGCCGCATAGGTGTCCAGGCCCTCGGCCCCGCTGCCCGGCAGACCGGTCAGTCCGGGCAGCAGATCGCCGAAGGCGTTGACCTCGCCGACGGCGAAGCGCCGCCAGCCGGCCGTGGGCAGCAGATCGACGCCCACACAGGGCGTCCCGGGGAAGCAGGCCGCGGCCCGCTCGCACATCGCCAGCGCCTCACGCCAGCAGCCGCCCGCCGCCGCCACGGCGGCCCGGACCTCGTCGAGGTCACCGCGCGCGCCGCCGAGATGCAGATTGGTCATGGGGCTCGTGCTCGTCCGCACCACGGCGTGCGTCGCCCGGCCGCCGATCACCACGATCCGCAGATCCGCGGCCCGCCCCCGCTGGGACGCCTTCGGCAGCCAGCGCTCGATGTGCAGCCCGTCCGGGGCCAGCGCGTCCACGATCGCGCCGACCTCCCGCTCGGAGGTGTAGCGCCGCACCCGCAACGAGTTGAACAGCCGCCCCGACGCGTCCCGTTCCACCGAGGTGCTCGCCCGCACCCGGCCGGGGCCCGCCGTCTCCACCGCCAGCACCCCGGAGGCGGAGGAGCCGTGCGCGAGCTTCACGAACGCCCGGGGCATCCGGTGCTCGCGCAGCGCCTCCCGTACGTCGGACCAGCCGCGCACCGGCGCCGCCTCCGGGCCGGACGTCGGCGAGGCGGGCACGGAGATCCCCGCCCGGTCGAGCAGCCCGTGGCACAGCCGCTTGTCGAAGAGCGTGGCGATGTCACCGGGGGAGCCCAGCACCTCGGCGCCCGCGGCCGAGGCCGCGCCCGCCACCGCGTCCACCGCGGCGGTGAACCGCGCGTACCACCGGGCAGAACCCTCCACCCGGGTCGGGTCGTCGACCCCGCGGAGCAGCCGCTCCACCTCGGCGTCCTCACCGGGCGAATCGATCCGTACGCTCTCGCCGGGCCCGAACACCGCCTCGCCGCGCAGCACCTGGAGCCAGGACACGACCCGGGCCGCCGGGAGGCCGGCGGTGCGCACGGCCTCCTGGAAGAAGGCGACCCGGCGGTTGTCCGGATTGCCGACGACCGCGAAGCGCGGCAGCGGTCCGTCGCCGGGGCTATTCACTGACCGCCACATAGCGCTCCGGTTCGTCGTCCTCGTCGTCCGGGTCGGCGTAGTCGTCCTCGGCCTCGCCCGCCTCGACGACGGCCGGGGCGCACGCGGCCCTGATGCGGTCCAGCACCGGCTCGGTGAGGTAGTGGTGGCGTAGGTCGAGCGTGGACAGGTGGTTCAGCGGCTGCCCGTTGAGCAGTGCCTCGCCGCCCGTGTCGCTCAGGGTGCCCATGGACAGGGCCAGGGTCTCCAACTGGGCGACGACGGGCGCGGAGGCCACGGCCGCGGCGATCTCGTCCTGGATCTCGCTGTTGCGCAGCCCCAGGTGGCGCAGCCGGGGGAACACACCGCCCGACAGGACCGGCCGGATGTCGTCGACCGTGGCGTCGCCCCCGTACCACGAACTGCCGAACCACAGATCCAGCCGCTCCAGCGCGGGCAGCTCGCTCGCGCCGACGGCCCGCACCAGCCGGCCGGGCAGCCCGCCGGACTCGAAGCGCAGCGACTTCAGCGACGTATGACGCACCGGTCGCAGCCCGAGCCCCTCCTGGCCGCAGCCGCGCACGGCGAACTCCTCCAGCAGCGGCAGCGCTTCGAGCACCGGGGTGATGTCGCACATGCGCAGCCAGGACACCTCGCACTCCTCGCTCACCACATCGGCGAGAAAGAGCCCCCGCAGCGCCGGGAAGAGCGCCGCGTCGGCGACGAGCAGCTCCGCCACCTCGGCGAACGGCGTGTAGTCCTCACGCCACCAGGGGCCGATGACGAGCGCCCGGACCCGCTCCGTGTCCACCGTGTCCACGAACTGGCCCCACAGGGCGGTGAAGTCGGTGTCCTCGTCGTACGCGCACTCCAGCCGCCAGGCCACGGTGTCGGCGGCGGGCAGGGCACCGGACGAGGGCGCGGGGGTGTGGACCGGCAGACCGTGGAACCGGTCGAAGTGCCGAATGCCGAGATACGTCATGACGCGTGCCCCTACTCCGAGACGGCGGTGTAGCGGCCCTCGGCGCCCCGGTCGCCCCAGGGCTCGCACTGCTCGGAGAGATCGACCCGCACGCCGTGCGGCTCCAGGGCGGAACGGACCCGCTCCACCATCGCCCCGCTGAGGAAGTGGTGGTGGAGATCGAGGGCTTCCAGGTGGGTCAGCGGCTGCCCTTCCAGCAGGGCGGCCGCGCCCTCGTCGCCCAGCGTGCCGTTCGAGAGGTCGAGCACCCGCAGCTGGGCGACGACCGGAGCGGAGGCGACGGCCGCGGCGATCTCGTTCTGGATCTCGCTGTTGCGCAGGCCCAGGTGGTTCAGCCGGGGGAAACGGGTGCCGGAGAGCAGCGGAGCGAGGTCGGCGACGTCGGTGTTCCCCTCGTAGGCGGACACCCCGAGCCAGAGGTCCAGCCGCTCCAGCGCGGGCAGTTCGCTGTCCAGCACACCGCGCACCACCTCGACGGGCAGCCCGCCCGCCTGGACGGTCAGCGCCCGCAGACGCTCGTGCTTCGTCGGCGGGAACAGCAGGTCGCTGCCGCCGCGCACCCCGAGCTCCGTCAGCGCGGGGAAGGCCGCCAGCAGCGCCGTCACATCGGACTGCTGGATCCAGGTGATCTCGGCCTCCTCCGCCTCCAGGTCCCCGATGAACACCGCCTCCAGCGAGGTCAGCCGGTCGGCGGCGGCGATCAGCAGACCGATCGGCACGGAGGAGTTCTCCTCGTAGGCCTCACCCCACTGACCGATGATCAGGGCCCGGACCCCGGCCGGGGCGACCGAGTCCAGGAAGGCGGCGAACTCCTCCGCCCAGGGCCGGTCCCGGTCCTCGTCGCCTCCGTACGGATCGACGGAGACGCGCCAGGCCACGGCATCCGCGGCGGGCCGGGAGCCCCCGTCGGTCGTGTGCTGGAAGTCGACGGCCGGAAGGCCGCCGAACTCGTGCAGATGCTGCGCACCGTACATGGCCCTGAGCTCCTGATCCTGAGGACGGCTGATGTCCGCAAGGTTTATCAAGCCGCACTGACAACGCCGCGGCCGGGACCCGTCCAGGGGCGTGGCCGGGGGCTGTTGTCAGACCCTGCCCGTAGCGTTTTTCGCAGGGTCGGCACAGCGGGTGCCGCGACGAGGGGAGACGTCTGTGTACCGGCAGGGCGATGTACTGATCATGGAGCTGGAGGAGTCGGCGGTGCCCGCCCCCTTCCTGGAGGCCCCGGGCGAACTGCGCGACGGGCGGGGGCGGCTGGTGCTCGCGCTGGGGGAGGTCACCGGGCACGCGCACGCCGTGCAGGGCCCCGGCCGACTGATCCGGGAGGCGGGGCAGTTCGGCCCGATGCTGCTCCATCTCCCCGAGGGCGGACGGGTGGTGCACGAGGAGCACGCGGTGATCCCGCTCCCCAAGGGCTGGTTCCGCGTCGTGCGGCAGCGGGAGTACGCACCGGGCGCGATCCGCATCGTGGCGGACTGACCACTCGGGCACGCCGGAGCCGGCACAGCCACGCAGTACGAGCACGGCCTTTCAGTTCAGTACGAGAACAGCGAACGAGCACAGCAGGGGACGGGGACAACCGATGCAGAACGTGACTTCCTGGCGGAGCGTGGCGGCGGCGACCGGCCGGGCTGACCGGGCGGCGGCCGAGGCCGGTGTACGCCGCGCCTACCGCACCGCCGGCCTGGCCGAGCCGGACCGGATCATCTGGGCCGCATCGCCCCGGGCCGCCGTCGGGACGGTGGAGAAGCTGACCGACGCCGGACGGTCGGTGCGTGAAGAGGTCCGCACCCGCCCGTGGGCCGAGGAACGCCGCCGGATGTACGACGAGCTGGGCCCGGCGGGCTGGTCGGCGCTCTGGTCCGCCACCGGAGCCCAGCTGTGGGAGACCACGGCCGCGCTCGCCGACCGGATACGGACCGGTGTCGTCGCCGACCTGGCGCCCCGGCCGGAGGACGAGGGCGCCGTGCGGCTGGTGCTCCTGGACGCCGTGCTCGGCCAGCACGACGCCGCCTGGCTCGCCGCCTTCGACGGGCGCGGCGACCGGCTGACGGGCCTCGCCGAGGTGGCCCGCAACGCCGGCTGGTGGTGGCCCTACGAGAACGCCGTGGTCATCAGCGAGCGGCCCGACGTCCTCCACCGCGACGAGGCGGGCCGGCTCGACCACGGCGAGGGGCCGGCTCTCGCCTACGGGGACGGGTTCGCCCTGCACGCCTGGCGTGGTATGCCCGTTCCGGCCGCGTTCCTCGCCGAGCTGTCCTCGCTCACGCCCGAGCGGATCCGCGCCGAGGAGAACGCGGAGCTGCGCCGCGTGATGCTGGAGTACTACGGCTACGACCGCTATCTCGCCGAGTCGGGCGCCGAGCCCGTCCACCGCGACGAGACGGGCATCCTCTGGCGCATCGCCCTCGACGGCGACGAGGACGTGGTGATGGTCGAGGTGGTCAACTCCACCCCCGAGCCGGACGGCACGTACCGCACCTACTGGCTGCGTGTGCCGCCCGCCACCCGGACCGCGAAGGACGGGGTCGCCTGGACGTTCGGGCTGGAGGGGGCGGCCTACGCACCGGTGCGCCAGACCTGAGGGGGCGGGCGGTGGCGGTCAGCTGTCCGCCCGGGAGCCGGGCGTTCCGGGAGCGCGGCCGTCAGGCGGTCGCGGAAGGGTCCGTGTCGTGCGGGTCGGCGGCCGACGACCCGGTCAGCTCCGCGAGGTCGATGCCCAGCTCACGGGCGAGCGCCTCATCGGTCCACCGCAGCATGGTGGCCCGGGAGAGCGGACCGGCGTACGAGGTCGTCTGCACCGCCATCCCGTCCAGCAGGGCGGTCAGCCGCCAGGCCGTCGAGCGGGGATCCTCGCACCGGAACTCACCGGCGGCCGCGCCCTCCTCGATGACCTGGGCCAGCTCCGCTTTCCACTGCTGGTCGAGGTCGCCGGCGACCTCTCGGAGGGCGGGGTCGCGCAGGGAAGCCGCCCAGCCCTCGATCC
The DNA here is from genome assembly GCF_010548505.1 of Streptomyces sp. SID14515. Taxonomy (NCBI): domain Bacteria; kingdom Bacillati; phylum Actinomycetota; class Actinomycetes; order Kitasatosporales; family Streptomycetaceae; genus Streptomyces; species Streptomyces sp. SID14515. The sequence goes on from NZ_JAAGMH010000019.1 coordinate 41,754, forward strand.
ACAGCCGCCAGCCCTTGGCCTGTCCCGTCGGCGCGTACCACCGCACGGCCGCCCGCAGCCGTCGTACGGCGGTGGTGCGCCGGGCCAGCAGCTTGCGGAGATGGGCCAGGTCGGCCTCGGCCGCGTAGGCGAACGCCGCCGCGACCAGCTTCTCCTTGGTCGAGAAGTGGTAGAGCACGAGCGCGTTGCTCACCCCCAGCACCGAGGCGACGTCGGCGATCCGCACGGACGAGACCCCGCGGACCTCGATCTGCTCGACCGCAGCGCGCAGCAGCTCCTCACGCCGCTCCGCCACGCTCAATCGGACTCTAGCCACCGGGCCACCCTAACCAATACGCCAGGTCAGCGATGGTGGGACGACAGCCGACGGATCCGGTGCGGAAGGCCCGGCGCACCGGAATCCTCCGACCGGCCCGGACGTTGCACCCTGCATGACGCGAATCGAACCGGCACAGGAAGCACTGCTCCGTCTCTTCGGCGAGCACGACGGCGGTGTTCTGGTCACGCTGAAGCAGGACGGGCGACCCCAGCTGTCCAACGTCAATCACGCCTTCTATCCCGAAGAGCGGGTGGTCCGCGTCTCGATCACCGAGGGCCGGGCCAAGACCCGTAACCTGCGGCGCGACCCCCGGGCGAGCTACCACGTCACCAGTGACGACCGCTGGGCCTGGACCGTGGCCGACGCGACCGCCGAGCTGACCCCGCCCGCCGCGGCGCCCGACGACGCCACCGTGGAGGCCCTGATCACGCTCTACCGGGACGTCAAGGGCGAGCACCCCGACTGGGACGACTACCGGCGGGCCATGGTCGAGGACCGCAGGGTGCTGCTCACCCTGCACATCGACCACGTATACGGGCAGCAGCGTGGCTGACGCCGCCACCGGCCGGAGCGGCTGCCCCGTTCAGCATCTTCTGCTCGCCCTGTCGTACAGGCCGACCATAATGAGACGACACCGACTCCCTCAGGAGATGTTGTGACCGGCGCTGACTACTTGCTTCCGCTCCGCACGAAACTGCGCTCCATGCGCACCGAGTCCTTCGGGGCCGACCCGGCCGGAGCGCGGATGGAGCGCATCCGCCGCTCGCCCCATTTCGTCGACGGAGCGTTCCAGAACCCGGTGGGGGCCCGGACCAGGCCCTCGGGTTCCACCGTCGAATTCGCCAAGATCTACTTCCACAAGGAGCAGCGGGCCCGCCGGATGCCGACGGGCACCGTGCCGGTCCACGCCACGACCCTCGCCGATCTGGCCACACCGCCCGCCTCCGGGCTCCGGCTGACCTGGATGGGCCATTCCAGCGTGCTGGCCGAGATCGACGGCCGGCGGATCCTGTTCGACCCGGTCTGGGGCGAGCGCTGTTCCCCGTTCCCGTTCGCCGGGCCCAAGCGCCTGCACCCCACTCCGCTGTCGCTGGCCGCGCTCGGCCCCGTGGATGTCGTCGTGATCTCCCACGACCACTACGACCACCTCGATCTGCCGACGATCCGCGCCCTGGCCGGCACGGACACGGTCTTCGCCGTGCCGCTCGGCGTCGGCGCCCATCTGGAGCGCTGGGGTGTGCCCGCGGCCCGGATGCACGAGCTCGACTGGAACGAGACCGCGACGGTCGCCGGAATCAGCCTCACCGCCACCCCCGCACGCCATTTCTGCGGGCGCGGGCTGCGCAACGGGCAGCACACGCTCTGGGCGTCGTGGGCCGTCGCGGGTCCGGAGCACCGGATCTACCACAGCGGGGACACCGGCTATTTCCCGGGCTTCCGGGACATCGGGGCCGAGCACGGGCCCTTCGACGCCACCATGATCCAGATCGGCGCGTACTCGGAGTACTGGCCGGACATCCACATGACCCCGGCCGAAGGCATGCGCGCCCATCTGGACCTCCAGGGCGGCAGCCCGCACGGCGTGCTGCTGCCGATCCACTGGGGCACCTTCAACCTGGCCCCGCACGCCTGGGCGGAGCCGGGCGAGTGGACGAAGGACGCCGGCGAGGACGCCGGCCAGGCGGTGGCGTTCCCCCGGCCGGGCGAACCGTTCGAACCGGCAGGAGCCCTCCCCACGGAGCCGTGGTGGCGACCGCTGTCCGCGACGCTCGCCCGGCCGTGGCGCCGCACCGAGGAGCAGGCGGGCCCCGGTCCCGGTCCCGGCCCCGAGGCGGCGGCCCGGGGCGACCTGGACCTCGCCGGGGAGCGCTGACCGCTCACCGGCCCATGGCTCGGGGCCGCCGCCGGTTCGCCCGGCGGCGGCCCTTCGGCGACTCAGCCCAGCCGGGACACCGCGTAGGCCTCGATCGCGTCCCGCTGGTACTCCGCCAGGCCCGGGGCGATGGCCTCGTACGCGGCGCGCCACTGCTCGTTGTCCACGCAGGACCGCCCGATCGCGCGGTACTCGTCGGCGGATACGGGGTGCAGCGCCATCAGCGCCCGGTACTGCGCGTCGATCTCGGCCTGCACGGGCTCGGCGTCGGCCGGGGCGCCCGCGGCCATGTGCTCGGCCAGCCGGATCATCAGCGCCGTGCGCTCGCGCTGCCCCGCCTCGGCCTCGGCCGGTGTGGTGGTGGCGGCCAGCCGGCCGGCCTTCTCGTGCAGGCCCGGGAAGTCGCGCAGATTCGCCTCGTACAGCGAGGCGTCAATGCCCTCGAACAGGTTCTCCGGTCGGTTGATGGCGGTCATGGGCGTGCCGTCCCTTCTGGACTGTTCCAGTTCGGCGATCGTGCGGGAGACGGTCGCGGCCAGGGTGTCCAGCCGGTCCCGCTCGGCGAGCAGCCGCAGATGGTGTCCGCGCAGGGCCTCCACCGTGTCGACCTGGTCGGCGAGGACCCTGCCGATCTCCGGCAGCCCGACGTCCAGCGCGCGCAGTACGAGGATCTGCTGCAGCAGCAGAAGCTGGTGCTCCTCGTAGTAGCGGTGGCCGTTGGAGCCGATCCGGGCCGGCGGCAGCAGGCCGATCTCGTCGTAGTGCCGCAGGGTCCGGGCGGTCACCCCGGACATCCGGGCGACCTCCGCGATCGGCCAGTCCATCGCCACTTCCCACTCCCTCACGAGCGCTTCACCGGGCCGGTCTCTCCGGCCCTGGTCATGACCGTAGAAGCTGCCGCAGCGGCAATTTCAAGCCCGGATCCGCACCGGACGGGCTCAGCAATCGCCCTCTTCCACGGTGATGGAGAGGCTGACCTGGATGCTCGTCAGTCCCGGTTCCGGTTCCGGCGGCGACACGCTCAGACAGAACGCGGCGTCGACGTCCTTCGCCGTGACCTCGAACCGGTCGACGGAGCGGTCCGCGTCCTCGTCGTAGGGGTTGTCCGCGTCCTCGACGTACACCACGCCGCCGTTCGAGGGGCCTTCGCCGCTCTCCTCCAGCGCGTCGCGGATCATGCTGTCGTAACCGCCGGTCCAGGAGCCGAGGGTCTGCGGCTCCGACTCCAGGTTCCGCACGGCCACCCGCACGGCGTCGCGCAACTCGCCCTCGCTCCAGGAAGAACTCGCGTAGAGGTAGAAGATGCCTCCGGCGGCGAACAGCAGGGATCCGATGATGAGGCCCGCCCCGACCGGGTTTCTCGGGTTGTAGACATAGCGGCTGGTTCCCCAGTTCGAGCGGATGAATATCGGCTCGTCGTCATGGTCCTTGCTCATGTCCGGGAGCCTAGTTGTCGGTTGTTCCCGGCCGTTGGGCCGGTTCGCGACGCACCTGCGCGGTCTTTTTCGCCGGGACAACGCAACGATCACCGCCCGGTGCGCGTCTCATCAAGCGTGATGGATCTTCCTGAGTCTCCGGACCCGGCCGACAGCTATGACGACGACGACGAGAGCGTCCGCCCCGGCCCGTGGTGGCGCCATGCGCTGTGGGTGGCGGCCGTCACCGCCGCCGGAGTGGCGCTCGGCTGGGTGGGAGCCCTGTTCCGCATCGGGCCGGAGGAGTTCGGTCTGCCGCCCGCCGCTCCGGGACCGCTCTGGCCCTATCTGCTCGCCTGGACCGCGATAGGCCTGGTCCTCGCCGCCGTGCTGCGGTTCGTGGCGGCCAGGGTTCCGGTCTACGAACCGGAGAAGGCCCTCATCGGGACCGTCCTGATCGGTACGCGTCTCTCGCTCGGCTGGCGGCCGGAGCCCATGGAAGTCGCCGGTCTGGCCGCGGTCGCGCTGCTGCTGGTGGCCGTCTGGTGCGCCGTCGCACTGCGCGGGGCGGCCGTGGTGCGACGGTCCGAGAACGCTTCGAGCGCCGCGTAGCGACACGTGCGGGCGGCCGGGCGGAGGCCCGCGCACGACACGCCGCCCGCTCCGGTGCCGGTGACGGCGGACACGCCCGGAGCGCGGGGCACACTGGGTCAGCCCCTGAATCCCCGTACGAAGGAGCGTGCAGTGGCACTCACCCGTGAAGAGCGCGAACAGTTCCTCGCCGAACCCCATGTCGCCGCACTCGCCGTCGCGTCGGGTGCCGGAGACCGGGCCCCGCTCAGCGTGCCGATCTGGTACGAGTACGAAGCGGGCGGCGACGTCCGGATCCTCACCGGCCGCACCTCGCGCAAGGCGGAACTGATCGCGGCCGCGGGCCGGTTCACACTGCTGGTCGACCGGCTGGAGCCGACCATTCGGTACGTCTCCGTCGAGGGGCCCGTCGTCGACACCCGCCCCGCCACCCGAGCGGACCTGGAGGAGGTGTCGGCGCGCTACCTTCCGGCCGAGAAGGTCGCCGGCTACGTGGAGTTCGCCTGGGAGAACCACGGCGAGCAGGTCGTGATCACCCTGCGCCCCGAGCGCTGGGTCAGCTCGGACCTCGGCCAGGTCTGAGCCGCGGACGCCACGGCCCCCGCTGTCGCGTCCGCCGCGGTGTCGGCGGGGGCCTTCCACGTGTGGCGACGCCGGTACGGGGGAGGCGTGCCCCATGCGTTCCTGGACTCTCGACGACATGCCCGACCTCGGCGGCACCACCGCCGTGGTCACCGGCGCCAACAGCGGCATCGGCGCGGTGACCGCTCTCGTGCTGGCCCGCTCCGGCGCCCGCACCCTTCTCGCGTGCCGCGATCCGGAGCGCGGCCGACGCGCCGTGGACGCCGTCCGCCGGGCCGCTCCCGGCTCGGACGCCCGGCTCGTCCGCCTCGATCTGGCCGATCTGAGCAGTGTGGCCGAGGCCGCGGAGGCCATCGCGAAGGAGGTCGACGGGCGGCTCGATCTGCTGGTGAACAACGCCGGGGTGATGGCTCTGCCGCCACTGCGTACGGCGGACGGGTTCGAGATGCAGTTCGGCACCAACCACCTGGGCCACTTCGCCCTGACGCACCGGCTGTTGCCCGTCCTCGGCCTCCAGGGGCCGGCGCGCGTGGTGACCCTCTCCTCGCTCGGCCACCGCATCGGCCGCATCGATCTCGACGACCTCAACGCCGAGCGCGCGTACCGCAAGTGGCGGGCCTACGGTCAGTCCAAGCTCGCCAACCTGCTGTTCACCGACGAACTGGACCGGCGGTCCCGCGCCGCCGGCCGGGACCTGACCGCGCTCGCGGCCCACCCCGGCCTGTCGGCAACGGAGTTGGGGCAGGCCGGACCGCGTCTGGCCGGGCGGAACTGGGCCGCGAAGCTGGAGCGGGCCTCGCGCATCTACACCCAGCCCGCCTCGGTGGGGGCGCTGCCCGTTCTGTACGCGGCGACGCTGCCGGACGCCCCGGGCGGCTCCTACTACGGCCCCGCCCACCTCGGCGAGTCCCGGGGAGCGCCCGCGCCCGCCCGCAAGTCGCAGCGCGCCCAGGACGCGGCCATGGCACGGGCGTTGTGGGACGAGTCGGCCCGGCTGACCGGACTGGACGCCGACGCCGTGTGACGCGTGACGGGGCCACCGAAGTCATGTCGTGCGGCCCCGGGGCGGGTTGATAGGAAAAGGCGATGGACACCGATACGCCGGAACCGCCGGCCTCCCCGGATCTGCTGGACTCTTCGGACCCCCTGGCCCCCTTGGCCCCCCTGGCCCCGCTGGACCGCCTGATCGCCGAGCGGGCCTGCGAGCGCCTGGTCGTCGAGTTCGTCCGCACCCCTCACGCCGTCCGCGCACCACGGCTGCTTCCCGCCGCCCGCTGAGACGAACGCCCGGTGCCCGGCAGGAGGACCTGCCGGGCACCGGGCGACGTACCGTACGAGCGTGCCGGGGTCAGACCGCCGGGGCCGGGTAGGTCGGGTACTCCACGCCGGAGACGTGCTGGACGACCCGGATGACCTGGCACGAGTAGCCGAACTCGTTGTCGTACCAGAGGTAGAGGATCGCGTTGTCGCCGTCGACCTTGGTGGCGCCCGCGTCGACGATCGAGGCGTGGCGCGAGCCGATGAAGTCGCTGGAGACCGCGTCGGGCGCGCTGATGAAGTCGATCTGGCGCTTGAGCGGCGAGGCCAGCGACACGTTGCGGAGGTAGTCGAGGACCTCCTCACGGGTGGTCTCGCGCTCCAGCCGCAGGCTGAGGATCGCGATCGAGACGTCCGGCACCGGGACGCGGATCGAGCTGCCGGTGATCGGCGCGTCGAGGTCGGGCAGCGCCTTCGCGACGGCCGAGGCGGCACCGGTCTCGGTGATGACCATGTTGAGCGCCGCCGAACGGCCACGACGGTCGGAACCGTGGTAATTGTCCAGCAGGTTCTGGTCGTTGGTGTACGAGTGGACCGTCTCGACGTGCCCGCGCAGCACACCGTACTCGTCCGCCATCGCCTTCAGCGGCGGCACGATGGCGTTGGTCGTGCAGGACGCGCAGGACAGGATGCGCTCGTCCGGCTTGACCGTGTCGTGGTTGACGCCGTGCACGATGTTCGGGACGTCGCCCTTGCCCGGCGCGGTGAGCACGACCTTGGCGATGCCCGGCTGGAGGTGCTTGGAGAGGCCCTCGCGGTCGCGCCACCGGCCGGTGTTGTCGATCAGGATGGCGTCCTTGATGCCGTACGCCGTGTAGTCGACCGTTGTCGGGTCGTCGGAGTAGATCACCTTGATCTCGTTGCCGTTGGCGATGATCTTGCTGTTCGCCTCGTCGACGGTGATCGTGCCCTGGAACTGGCCGTGGATCGAGTCGCGCCGCAGCAGCGAGGCGCGCTTGACGATGTCCTGGCCGGAGCCCTTGCGGACGACGATGGCCCGCAGGCGCAGGCCGTTGCCCGAGCCGGCCTTCTCGATGAGCAGACGGGCCAGCAGACGGCCGATGCGGCCGAAGCCGTAGAGCACGACGTCACGCGACGCACGGCGCTCGATCTTGTTCTCGCCCGTCGCCCCGGCGACGGCCTCGGCGGTGAACTCCTCTACGGAGAGCCCGCGCCCGTCGGCCCGGTACGTCGCGGCCAGCATGCCTATGTCGATCTGGGACGGGCCGAGGTCGAGCGTCGTCAGCGCCCGCAGGAACGGCATCGTCTCGGTGACCGAGAGTTCCTCACCGGCGATCTGCCGGGCGAAGCGGTGGGTCTTGAGGATGCTGACCACCGACTTGTTCACCAGGGAGCGGCTGTGCAGCAGGACATTGACGTCCTGCTCGCGGTGCAGCTTCCCGATGATCGGGATCATCGACTCCGCGATCTCCTCGCGGTGCATCCAGTTGGTGAACGAGTCGTCATTGACAGTCACAAGTTTATCTTTCGAGCTAGGCGGCGCTCATATGGTAACCGGACCGCCTTCCGCCCCTTCGGGCGGTGCCCTACCTGCGCGTAAACCCGGAACCGGCGGCCCTTGCGCGACCTCGCCGCTCTCGATGTGTCCAGCATGTGGGCAGCCGTCTGCGGGGCGGGGCGATTCGGGGTCAACGCGGCGCAATCGGGCGCGCGTGCGAGCGGTCATACCAGAGTGGGACGGATGGCGGGCAAGTTCGACAACTGCCCGTCGCGCATACGTCATTGACGACTACCGTGTGTGCCCGGTGATCAACGGTGGGCTCATAACGTTCGGGCCTGCCCGACCGATGACCGGAGCCTGACCGACCACCGTAGGGGCCACCTCATGAACGCCGGCACGACCGCCGATCCCCGGTGCCCCCTGTACCGAGGACGCTGATGTCTCAACTTCGCGCACCCGAAGCGCGACCGGACCGCCGTGAGGGCGGGCGGCACGGCCGCCCCGGCACGCGCGCCCACTCGGCCACGAGCAGGCCGCGCGCCGCAGGGCCTTCCCCCGACGCCCGCATACGCCCCCAGCTGCTGCGGACCGCGCTGCTCCCGGCCATCGCCGCGGTGCTCAGCGGAGCCGCGGCCGTCATCTTCACCGTCCGCGCCGGAGCCGTCGGCTCCTCGCCCAGCCTCTGGGCGGCGCTCGGCGGATCGGCCGCCCTGGCCGTCGCCGCCGTCGCCGCCGCCTACCTCGGCGCCAACCGCGTGGCCGGCCAGGTCCTCGACCGGGCCCTCGCGCTCCGCCGGGCCAGCGCCCAGGGCCAGGCCGAGCTGCAACGGGTGATGGAACAGCTCCGCAACGGCGAAACCGTCGCCGCCCGGCGGCCGCCGCAACCAGCCGCGCCCGGGGCCGACGCCTTCGACCTGCTCGGACAGGAGATGGCACGGGCCCAGGACGCCGCCGTAGCCTCCGTCGTCCAGGCCTCCCAGCTCTTCAGCAGCACCGGCAACGAACAGAAGGTCGAGGTCTTCGTCAACCTCGCGCGACGGCTGCAATCCCTCGTCCACCGCGAGATCCAGATCCTCGACGAGCTGGAACACGAGGTCGAGGACCCCGACCTCCTCAAGGGCCTCTTCCACGTCGACCATCTCGCCACCCGGATCCGCCGCCACGCGGAGAACCTCGCCGTACTCGGCGGGGCCGTCTCCCGGCGGCAGTGGAGCAACCCGGTCACCATGACCGAGGTGCTCCGCTCGGCCATCGCCGAGGTCGAGCAGTACCCCCGGGTCAAGCTGGTCCCGCCGATGGACGGCACCCTGCGCGGCCACGCCGTCGCCGACGTGATCCACCTGCTGGCCGAGCTGGTCGAGAACGCCACGGTCTTCTCCGCCCCGCACACCCAGGTGCTGCTGCGGGTCCAGCACGTCACCGCCGGGCTCGCCCTGGAAGTGGAGGACCGCGGTCTCGGGATGCCGGACCACGAGCAGAAGCGGATGAACGCCCTGCTCTCCGACCCCGACCAGGTCAACGTGGCCCATCTGCTCCAGGACGGCCGGATCGGCCTGTTCGTCGTGTCGGCCCTGGCCCGCCGCCACGGCATCGCCGTCCGCCTCCAGAGCAACATCTACGGCGGTACGCAGGCGGTGCTGGTCCTTCCGCAGTCGCTGCTCGGGACCGACCCGGACGCCCCGCCGTCGCCCGACGCCGTGCCCGTACCGCCCCCCGGCGCCGTGCACCGGCCGCCCGTCGAGGCCGGGAACGGAAGCGGAACGCCCCGGCGGACGGCCCCGGCCCAGCCGCCCACCAACGGCTCGCGCGCGCCCGGCCCCGGGCAG
>NZ_JAAGMH010000012.1:0-256 GCF_010548505.1 Streptomyces sp. SID14515
TGTCGGTGTAGGTCCACTCCTTGGTCTTCGGGTCGTAGATCTCGTTCTTGCCCGGGACCAGCTGGCCGATGTCGTCGAGGCCGGAGACGCTGAGGATCTTGCCGTCGCCCAGCGTGGTGAGCGTCGGGTACCAGCGGGCCTCGTGCATCGGGTCGACCTTGATGTACTTCTCGGCGACCGGGTCGAACTCGAAGGCGTCCCGGATGCCCTGGAAGTCCTTCTTGTCGAGGGCGAGCTTCTGCGCGATGCCGTACGT
>NZ_JAAGMH010000048.1:0-15163 GCF_010548505.1 Streptomyces sp. SID14515
GGCACCACCGCCGTCGCGGCCCCCGGGGCCCTTGCCGGAGCGGTCGGCGAGGCCACCGCCCTGACGGAAGCCGCGGCGGCGAGGCCCACGGAGTCGGCCGCCGGGCCCGCCTGGTGCGACGGGGCGGCCGGGATCGCGCTGGCGGTCGCGGACAGCCATGACGCGCTGGCGGACCCGGAGTTGGCCTGCTGGCTGGCGGCGCGCTCCGGCGAGCTGGCGGACATCGGTCCGCTCGCCGACGACAGCCTGTGCCACGGCGAGTCGGGGCTGCTCGAACTCCTCGGCCACCGGGCGCTGCCCGCCGCACGGCCCGCGTGGGTACGCCGGGCCGGGACGCTGCTGGCCGCCGCCGACCGGGCGGGACCGCAGTGCGGGACGCCCGGCCGGGTACCGCACCCGGGGCTGCTCACCGGGCTCTCGGGGATCGGGCACGGGCTGCTGCGGGCCGGGTTCCCCGACCGGATCGGCTCCGCCCTGCTCCTGCGCCCCTCCCGGGCGCCCTGACCCGCCCCACCACCTTTCCCGATGACCACGAACCGCTCCTGATGACCACACACCGTTGCTGATTTCCACACCAACCACCAGAGGATGAGGCAGAGATGAAGCAGTTCCGCGAATCGGCCTTGCAGGCGTCCGGCGACATCGCGCACGAGGGCTCGCGCGAGCACCCGGCCGGGCAGATCTCCCTGGGTTCCACCGGAGGCCTCGGTGCGCGCAGCAGACTCCTCAGCGCCTCGGAGGGCGAGAGCGGCTACAGCCACGACCTGCCCTGGACCACCATGACGGCCCCATGGTGACCAGATCCGGCCAACTCGACGTCAATTGAGCCGAATTGGTCCGCTGCCGTGGGAGTTGTCACTCCAGTAATGTGCGGCCATGCGAGCCACTTCGCCGGTCATCGTCGGGCGGGACGAGGAGATCGGACTGCTGAGCAGCGCCCTGGACGCCGTACAACGGCGTTCGGGGCGCGCGCTGTTCCTCCTCGGGGAAGCCGGAATCGGAAAGTCCCGGCTGGTGGGCGAATGCGCCTACCGGGCCTACGGACTCGGCATGCCGGTGCTCCGCGGCCGGGCCACCTCGACCGGGCTCGTCGTCCCGTTCCGCCCGCTCGCGGAGGCGCTGGCCTCGCGGTTCCGGGCGGCGGGCACCCCGACCGATCCGGAGCTCGCGCCGTACCATCCGGCGCTGGCCCGGCTGGTCCCGGAGTGGCGCAAGGGCGGGTCGCCGGGCTATCCGGAGACGGTCGTCGAGCTGGCCGAGGCGCTGCTGCGGCTGCTGTCCGTGCTGGGCAGGGAGGCGGGCTGCGCGATCCTGCTGGAGGATCTGCACGACTGCGACACGGAGACCGTCGCGGTCGTCGAGTACGTCATCGACAACCTGGCCGATCTGCCGATCCTGTTCCTGGGCACCCTGCGCCCGGAGCCGGGCGCCGCCCTGGACCTCGTACGCTCCGCCGAGCGCCGCCACACCGCCACCGTGCGGGAGCTGGGCCCGCTGCGCGACGCCCAGGTGCGGGCGCTGACCGGGGCGTGTCTGGAGGCGCGGCCCCAGGAGATACCCGAGGCGGTGCACCGGCGGCTGGCCGAACGCGCCGCGGGCAACCCGTACTTGCTGGAAGTGCTGCTGGCCGACCTGCTGGACACCGGCCGGCTCCGGCGCACGGACGACGGGTGGGAGGCGGCGGAGCAGCCGGACGCCTCGGTCCCCTCGGACATCGTCCGCAGCTGGGCGCGCAGGCTGGAGCGGCTGGACGAACCGGTGCGGGACCTCTTACTGGCGGCGGCGACCCTGGGCAGCCAGTTCTCGGTGACCGTGCTCCAGACCGTCACCGGTTTCGAGGACCGGGCCCTGTTCACCCATCTGCGGTCCGCCGTGGAGGCCGGTGTCATCGCCCCGGACGGCGCGGCCCCCGACCGCTACACCTTCCGGCACTCGCTCACCGCCGAGGCCCTGATCTCCTCGCTGGCCCCGGCCGAACGCGCCTCGCTGGCCCGCCGCGCCGCCGGGGCCATCGAGCACTCCGGGGAGCCGCTGGACGAGGACGGGCGGCAGCTCGTGGCGTCGCTGCAGCTGGCCGCGGGCAACCGGACGGGGGCGGCCCGCCAGTTCGCGGAGGCGGGCAGACGGATGCTCGCTTCGGGGGCGCACGGCTCCGCCGTGGTGCTGCTGGAGCGGGCGCACCCGCTGGCCGCCGAGGGCGACCGGGCCGCCGTCGCCGAGTCGTTGGCGGTCGCCCGTGCCGAGGGCGGCGATCTGGACGGCGCGCTGGCGCTGGCGGACGCGCTGCCGCCGGTTCCGGCGCGTTCCGAGGCCGCCGCCCGGCGCGGACAGACCCATGTCGAACTCGCCTGGGCGGCGGTCATGGCGGAGCGCACCGCCGACGCGGCGCTCCAGGTGGAGGCGGCCCGGGCCCTGCTCGGCGCGTCGCCGCCGCCCGGCCGCCGAGCGGCGCTGGCGGTGGTCGACGGATATCTGGCGCTGCTTCCCGGCCATGAGCCCGGGCCCGGGCAGCAGCCCCCGGACCCTGCGGAGGCCGAGCAGGCCGTGCGGGAGGCGGCGGAGACCGCCGAGGCCGAAGGACTGCCCGTGGTGGCCTGCCAGGCCTGGCAGTTGCTGGCGCTGCTGCGGCGCGAGGAGGGCTTCGACGCCGCGGACGCCGCACTGGAGCGGATGCTGTCGATCTCCACCGAACACGCCCTGCCGGTCTGGCGGGTGGAGGCGCTGGTGCGGCTCGGCGCCAACGCGTTCATGCGGACCGGGGACGCCTCCCGGCTGCTCTCCGCGCGGGCGGCCGCCACCGAACTGGGCGCGCTGCTGCTGACCCGTACGGTCGACGGGCTGCTCGCCATGAACGCGGTGCTGTGCGCCCGGTGGGAGGAGGCGCAGGAGATCGTCGACCGCTCGGCGGAGGCCAGTGCCCGGGTCGGCGATCTGTCGGCCCACCGCTATCTGCTGCTGGCCGGGGCGACGATGGCCGCGCACCGGGGGCGGCGGCGGGACATGGACCGGGCGCTGGCAGCGTTCCGGCGGGCCGGGGGCGAGCAGTCGCTGCTGGTGCCGCTCCGGTCGGGGCTGTGCCGGGCGTTCGGGGCGCTGCTGGAGGAGGACCGGGAGCGGGCGGCGGCGGGTCTGGACGAGGCGCTGGCCTGGGAGTCGGACCATCCGAGCTACTACTACCTGAGCGGGCGGTACGGGCTGCGCCCGCTGCTGCGGGTCCTGACGGGCGAGGCGGACCGGGCGGAGCTGGAGGAGGCGCGGGCGGCTCCGGGCGGCTGCCTCGCCTGGAACCGGCAGTTCCTGGAGCTGGCCGACGCGGTGCTGCTGGGGCAGGCGGGCGACCCGGCCGGGGCCGCCCGGCTGATGGCGTCCTTCGGTGTGCGCTCCGCCCCCTTCCCGGTCGCCCACCACCTGGGGCTGCGGCTGGTCGCGGACGCGGCCCGCGCGGACGGGTGGGGCGAGCCGGTGGCGTGGCTGCGGACCGCCGAGGAGTACTTCTACGGGGCCGGGGTGCAGCCGGTCGCCTCCGCGTGCCGGGCGGCGCTGCGACAGGCCGGGGCGAGTGTGGGCCAGCACCGGGGCGGCTGGGACCGGATCCCGTCGCCGCTGCGGACCAGCGGGGTGACCCCGCGCGAGTACGAGGTGTTCGTGCTGCTGCCCGAGCGGCCCGGGAACCAGCAGATCGCCCGGCGGCTGTCCATCTCGCCGCGCACGGTGGAGAAACACATGGCCAGCCTGCTCAGCAAGACCGGGCGCGCGGACCGGGCGGCGCTGTGCGAGTTCGCGGCCGAGTGCGCGGGCGAGTCGGTCTGAGGGCGCGGGGCCAAGGTCGCGGGGCCTGAGGCTCCGGGCCATGGGGGCCGACGCGGGCAACATGGGGGCGTCGGGCGGTTTCGGTCGGGCGCCCGGGCGGAAAATGCGGGCGGGGCCCCGATGTGCGGGGGCCGGACCGGCAGCAGGATCGGGGCGTGCGTACGGCCCAGTCCGCCGCCCGTCCCCGTTTCCGGAGGCCCGCTGATGACCCGACCTCCCGCCCGTACCGGTTCCGCAGGTGCGGTGTACTTCTCCCTGCTCGGCCCGCTCACGGCCCGGCTGGACGGCCGTGAGCTGCCGCTCGGCCCGCGAAAGCAGCGCCTGGTCCTCGCCACCCTGCTGGCCCGCCCCAACACCCCCGTACCGGTGGATGTGTTGACCGACGCGGTGTGGCCGGACGACCCGCCGCGTACCGCCCGCAAGAACCTCCAGGTCTACGTCAGTGCCGCCCGCGCCCTCCTGGGCCCGGCCGGGGACGGGGGCCGGGACCGGGTGATGCACGGCTGCGGGGGTTATCTGCTGCGGATCGCCGAGGGCGAGCTCGACACCCTGCGCTTCGGGTCGCTGGCCCGGGCGGGGCGGGCGGAGGCCGGACGGGGTGATCTGCGGGCCGCCGCCCGGCTGTTGCGCGAGGCGCTGGACCTGTGGGAGGGGCCGCCGCTGAACGATCTGCGGGACTCCGCCGGGGTGGCCGAGGAGGCGGACCGGCTGGAGGCTCGCTGTCTGACTGTCTACGAGGACTGGGCGGAGGCGGAGATCGAGCTGGGCCGGGCGGCCGTCGCGGTGGACGGGCTGCGGGACCTGGTGGAACGCCATCCGCTGCGCGAGCGGTTACGGGCCGCCTGGATGAACTCGCTGCACCAGTCCGGCCGGCAGGCCGAGGCGCTGGCGGTGTACGACGACTACCGGCAGCTGATGGCACGGGAGTTGGGCCTGGAGCCGAGTCCGGCGATGGTGGCGCTGTACCGCTCGATGCTCGGCCGGGGGCGCGAGGCCCGGCGACCCGCCTCCGCCCGGGAGGCGGTGAGCGCGGTGGCGCTGCCCGCCTGTACCGGGGCCTTCACCGGCCGCCGCGACGAACTGCGGGATCTGCTCGATGTGCTGGGCGGCGGCGAGGAGCGCGTGGTGGTCGTCTCGGGCCCGGCCGGGGCGGGGAAGTCGGCGCTGGCGGTCCGGGCGGCCCATCTGCTCGCCGACCGTTTCCCGGACGGCCGCGTCCATGTGCGGGTGCGCCGGGAGGACGGTACGGCGCGTGACCGGGCGGAGATCCTGGCGGAGCTGGGGCGGCTGTGCGGGGTGCCGGAGGGGAACGCCGCCCCCGAGGACGCCTGGCAGGAGTGGCTGGCCCGGCACCGGGCGCTGGTCGTCCTGGACGACGTACCGGACGAGGCGTCCGTACGGGGGCTGCTGCCCCGGTCCGGCGCCTGCTCCGTACTGGTCACCGCCCGGGGGCAGTTGGCCGGGCTCGCCCCGGTGCACCGGATCGCGCTGCCCGTGCTGGCCGACAGCGAGGCCCTGGAGCTGCTGGGCAAGCTGATCGGAATCGGGCGGCTGCGGACCGACCCGGCGGCGGCGTTGCGGATCGTCCGGGCCTGCGGGTCGCTGCCGCTCGCGGTGGAGGTGAGCGGGATGCGGCTGGCGGTGCTGCGGCATCT
This sequence comes from Streptomyces sp. SID14515, assembly GCF_010548505.1. Classification (NCBI taxonomy): domain Bacteria; kingdom Bacillati; phylum Actinomycetota; class Actinomycetes; order Kitasatosporales; family Streptomycetaceae; genus Streptomyces; species Streptomyces sp. SID14515. Next base: position 5,466 of record NZ_JAAGMH010000048.1, read on the forward strand.
CCCGCTGGCGGAGTACGCGGCCCGGCTGGAGGACCCGTCGGCCGCGCTGGACGAACTGGTCGCCGGGGACATCGCCGTACGGCACCGGGTCGCGTCCGGCTGGCAGGACCTGGCGGACGGCGACCGGTGGGTGCTGGGGCGGCTGGCCGGGCTCGCCGAGGCCGGGGGCTTCACCCTGGACCGGGCCACGGCGGCGCTGGGCTGCGGGGAGCGGGCGGCGATCCGGGCCGTCGAGTCGCTGATCGACGCCGGTGCGGTGACCTCGCCCGCCGGAGAGGTCACCGCGCACGCGGCGCTGTACGAGGTGCCGCGGCTGCTCGGCCTGTACGCCCGCGAACGGGAGGCGTCCGCGCGGGGCGGTGGCCTGCCTGCCGAAACCCGCGTGCCCTCCCTCGGCGGCGTGCCCGCTCACACCGGCACGCCTGTGGCGGCCGGTCCGTTCAGCCCAGGGTGAGCAGCTTCAGCAGATCGTGCGGGCGGTCGCCGGCGGGGGTTCCGTAGGCGGGCCCCTCGGTCTCCGTACCGTCCGCACCGGCCAGGAAGTGCAGGGCCAGCAGCAGCCCGGCCGCCCCGGTGGCCAGGTCGGCGGAGCAGCGTCGCAGCCCCGCCCCGGGCACCAGCAGCCGGTCGCCGTCGGCGATCAGGTGCCAGGACAGGTTGCGTACGGAGGCGAGCACCCCCGGTCCGGCCGGTCCAAGCTCCAACTGGCGGGCGGTGGCGACGAGTCCGGCCCGGCCGGTGAAGAGACCCGGCTCGCGGACGAACTCGTTGGTGCAGCCCTTGTGCACCCCGGGCAGCAGGGCGGCGAGCGCGGGCGCCTCGTGCCGGGCCAGGTAGGCGTGGGCGACCAGGGCGAAGCCGCCGCTGCCCTGGTCGAGGTAGAGCAGGTGGCGGCGGCCGTCCTTGACCTGGACGGTGCCGTCGGGCATCGCGACGCAGTGGCCGGAGTCCCGGTACAGGGCGGTGCGGGCGGCGCGCAGCAGCCACTCCTCGCCGGTGAGCGCGTGGAGTTCGAGGTGCAGCAGGGCCACTCCGCTCAGCCCGCGCAGCAGCCCGGCGGAGGGCGGGGCGGTCAGGCCGCCGCCCGCCCCGCCCTCGCCCCGGACCAGGCAGTCCAGGTCCCAGGCGGTGCGCAGGGCCGTCTCCAGCAGCTCCGGGTCCGGGTCCGGGGCCGGGACTGGGACTGGGACTGGGGCTGAGCCCGAAGCCGAAGCACCGTCCACCGCGCCCACGCCCAGGGCCGACGTGCCGGCCGTGGCCAGCCGGAGCGCGGCCAGGGCCGTGCCCGCGCGGCCGGTCAGCAGGTCGGCGCAGGCGGAGGGGTGCGCGGCGGCGGTGGCCCGCGCGAACAGCTCCCGCGCCTCGTCCGGGCGGCCGAGCCGGGCCAACACCGCCGCCGTGCCCGGCAGTCCATCGAACAGGCCGCCGGGCGACGCGGGGTCGCGATGACGGGCGGCGTCCACGAGCCAGTCCGTCCAGGCGTCCGGGACCTGGGCCCCGACGCGGTGGAGGGCGTACAGGACACCGGCGGCCCCGTGCGCCAGGTCGCTGCCGCCGGTGGCGAAGGACTTCGGGTCGCCGGGGAAGAGCCGGTCGCCGCGCTCGGGCGTCGCGCCCGCGTGGATTCCGGCGAGCAACCGGGTGCGCAGGCCCGCCCAGTCGGGGACGGGGCCGTCGAGGAGGGCCGCGATCTCGCGCTCCCGGTCGTCCGCCACGGTGCGCAGGACGGCGGGGCGGCGCGGGCCCGCGTCGGCCGCCAGGCCGTACCTCCGGCGGGCCCAGCGTTCCAGGGTCAGGGCCTTGGCCCGGTCGTGCCCGGCCAGCTCCATGAGGGGCATCAGCATGCTGAGCCAGGTCGCCCAGAGCGCGTAGCCGTCGGCCTCGGCGCCGGGGGTTCCGGCGGGCGCCTGGAGGCCCGGCGCGCCCGCCAGGGGGGTGTCCTCGTCGTCGAGGCCGGTGGCGTACTCGAAGTCGATGAGGGCCACGCGGCCGTCGGGGCGGACGATGATGTTGCTGGGGTGCAGATCGCCGAAGCGCAGACCCCGGGCGTGAACAGCTGCCAGAGCGTCGGTGAGTTGTCCGGTGATCGAGTCCACCCACGCGGTGTACGGGGCGAGTTCGGCGGCCGTTCCCGCCCCGCGGACGAGGGCGAAGCGGGCGACGATCTCCTCCAGGAGGGTGTTCCCCTCGATGTGCTCCTCGATCAGGAAGTGGTGTTCCCACACGGTCGTCACCCCGTGCACCTGCGGTACGCAGTCCAGTCCGGCCAGCGCGGTCAGGGCCCGGTGCTCGCGGTGCAGCCGCGTCACCGCGTCGTCTCCCGCCGCGTCGAGCCCGCAGTGCGGCCGGGCCTCGCGGAGCACCACCTGCCGGCCGGTCTCCCGGTGCCGGGCGAGGTAGATGCCGCCCGCGTTGGAGAACTGGAGGGCCTGGGTGACGGTGTACGGGAACGCGGCGTCCCCGGCGGCCGCGCGGGCGGCCAGGTGCGGGCGCAGCGCCCCGGGCACGGTGACCCACGGCGGCACCCGGAACACCACGCCGCGCTCGTCGGGCACCAGATGGCCCGAGGGGTGGCGCAGGGCGGGCACCCGTTCGCCGTTCGCGTCCCGGCACCAGCGGGCGGTGAACGCCCCGTACCGGACGTGCACCGGGCTGTCGCCGATCCGGAGGTCGCTGAGGATGTACGGGCCGCTCCGGCCGGCGAGGACCCGGGTCAGCTCGTCGAGCAGCCGCAGAAAGGCGGCCTCGTCCGGCGGGTAGAGCGTGAGGAACTTCCCCGCGCCGGAGCGGGACATGTACTTGCCGGACATCAGCAGCAGCGCCTGCTCGCTGCGGAGGAACTTGAACGGCACCCCGTGGGCGAGGCAGACCCGGGTGGTGTCGCGCAGGGTCGCCTCCGCCTCCTCCGGGACGGTGGAGACATGGATCTTCCAGCCCTGCGCGGCCGGTTCACCGCGTTCGGGCACCATCGAGGTCCACAGCCCGCCCGGGGTCCGGCACCAGCCCTCGGGGGGCGGGGCGGAGTCCAGCGGGTAGCGGGTTCCCTCATCCCGCAGCCGGGCCGGGGTGTCGTAGTACGTACGGTCGGCGAGGCAGTAGAGCTGGGTCTGCTGCGGTCCGGGCACGGCGTTCCTCCTCAGAGTGCGCCGGGACGACCGGCGGTGTCGTGGGCGGGTCGGGGCTCTTCCGCCGGGCGGGCGGGCGCCGGAACCGCCCCGGCGCGTACGGAGGGGGCGAACGTCACCACGGCCGCCGAGACGGCCAGCACGCACCCGGTCACCCCGAAGGCGGCGCTGCTGCCCAGGGCGGTCAGCAGGGCGCCGCCCGCGAGCGGCCCGAACGGCTGGACCACCGAGGACAGGAAGGAGGCCGCGCTCTGCACCCGGCCGAGCCGGTCCTCCGGGGTGACGATCAGCAGGGTGGACAGGAAGCCGATGCTGGCGACCGTCGACAGGCCCATGCAGAGCGCGCACAGCAGACCGGCCAGCAGCGGGCTGCTGACCCAGGCCAGCGCGGCGGCCGTCGAGACGCAGCTCCAGCAGGTGATGACGATCAGCGCCCGGACATGGCGGTCGGGCGCCAGCCGGGGCGCGAGCAGCGCTCCGACGAGGGCACCCGCCGAGACACAGGTGATGACGAACCCGCCGCCGAGGCCGGAGCGCCCGCCCTCGGAGAAGACGGCGAGCGCGGTGAAGGTGAGGGCGCCGAAGGCGAAGTTCATGCCGAGGCCGAAGACGAGCAGCACCGTGCGCAGATAGGGCAGGTTCCACAGGAAGGTGAGCCCGGCGGTGAGTTCCCGGCGGCTGAACACCGAACCGGCCTTGGTCCTGGCCTCCGAGCGGGTCCGCACGAGGGCCACGCAGACCGTCGAGAGGAGCAGGCCGAGGAACTGGGCGATGAACGGCAGGGCCTGGTGCACGCCGAACAGCGCACCGCCGACCAGCGGGCCGACCAGCCGGACCGTGGAGGTACGCGCCTGGAGCCGGGCGGTCGCCGTGCCCATCTGGTCCGGCGGCACGACCGCGCGCATCAGACCGAAGGCGGCGGGAGCGTAGACGCTGTTGAGGACGGCGCCCGCGGTCGCGACCAGCAGGACGAGCGCCATGGGGGCGCGCCCGTTCCACACGGCGATGGTCAGGGCGGTGACCGCCGCCAGGCTCCCCACGTCGCACAGCCGCATCAGACGGCGGCGTTCGACCCGGTCGGCCATCACCCCGCCCGGCAGCATCGTGATCAGCACGGCGCAGATGGACACGGTCCCCACCGCGCCGGCCTGCACGGCGGATCCGGTCTCCCGGAGGATCAGCAGGGGCAGCGCGAGGGCGCCCATCTGGCTGCCCAGAACAGCGAAGAGGCCGCTCATCCAGAGCAGCCGGAAATCCCGGTTGGAGCGGAGCGGCGTAACCATCGGGGGCTCCCGGAGATCGTCGGGCAGGACAGGGCACTGCATGGCAGGGCAGGGGCGGGGTGGCAGGGCAGGGGGTACGAAGCGCGGCGGGGCGGCTCCGGTGTTCGCGGAGCCGCCCCGTACCGCCTGCCCGCCGGCCGGGCGCCGCGGAGGCGAGGCGTCGGCCTCGTCCCGCCGCGGCGCTCGGCCCGGTGGGATCGGCGCCGCGATCGACGCCGAGGTCTGCCTGCGGTCAGCGCTGCGATTCGACGACGCTCAGCACGCTGATGCAGTTGCCGTCGGTCGTGTCGCCGCCCTGCACGGACGTCTCCTGGAGGTCCAGCACGGAGTGCGCCTCGACCTCGGGGGTCTCGTCGGTTCCGTCGGCGGCCGGCTTGGTGTTCTCGGACATGGTGGTCTCCATCCACTCGTCACTTGGTCACTGCGGAATGACCGGAGCCCCGGTCGTCACTGCGGAATGACCGGAATCCCCGGGCCTGGCAGGCCCCTGGGCGTCCGGTGTGCGGGGTCAGTTCTCGACGACGCTCAGCACGCTGATGCAGTTGCCGGGGGGCGCGATGATGTCGCGGTCGGCGTTGACGGACGTCTCCTGGAGGTCCAGGACGGAGTGCGCCTCGACCTCGGGGGTCTCGTTGGCGTCGTCGGCGGCCGGCTTGGTGTTCTCGGACATGGTGGTCTCCATCCACTCGTCACTGCGGGGCCCGGGGTCCGTGGGGCACGCCCCTCGGTGTCCGGTGCGGCGGGCCGGTGCCTGCCGTTGCCGAGAAAGTTAGGAAGCCGGGCCTGGCGATCGCTTCGGCCGCGGTATGGCGGCGGTATCGGGCCAGTTCGGGCCGGTTCGGAGCGACGGGAACCGGGCTCCGGAGCCCTCGGCGGCGGTGCGGGGAGCTGTCCCGACCTGGGCCCATACCGCCTCCTAAGCGATGCCGGACCGTCCGCGAACCGGTGCCGCACAGCCTGGGTACGCGCCCGACGCGCACCGGCCCCGAAGGAGGCGGCCCGCATGGAACTCGCCGAACTCGTCGCACGGCGGCCCTTCCCGGCCGCCGGTCTGCTCCTCGGCCTCACCCGACGCTGCCCGTTGCGCTGTGCGCACTGCTCGACCGGGTCGGACCTGTTCACCCGGGAGGAGCCGGACGGCGGTCAACTGGAACGGTTCATCGGCTCGTTCACCGAGGAGAACCGGCCCGACGTCGTCATGCTCACCGGCGGGGAGCCGCTGCTGCTGCCCGCACTCGCCGAGCGGCTGAGCACGCTGGCGCGCCGCGCCGGATCCCGTACGGCGCTGCTCAGCGGCATGTTCTTCGCCCGGTCGGGGGGCCGGTGGATCGGCCAGGGCGGTCGGGGCGGGCGGCGCGGCGCGGCGATTCCTCCCGCGATCCTGCGCGCGATCCGCTCGGTCGACCATTTCTCGGCCTCCCTCGACGTCCACCACGAACGCGAGGTCCCGCGCGCCGACGTGTTCCGCGCCCTGCGCCGGATCCGGGACGAGGGCGTGGCCGTGAGCCTGCACCTCACCGGGACCGGCGCGGCCGACCCGTATCTCGCCGGCCTCACCCGGGCGGTGGAGGAGGAGTTCGGCGGCCGGGTCCCGTGCCTGGTCAACGAGGTGCGGCCGTTCGGCCGGGCCGCCGCCTGGGCCCGGCCCGCCCGCACCGGCCCGGACCCGGCGGCGGCGTCGCCGTGCTCGATGGCCGCCTGGCCGGTGGTCGCCTTCGACGGCCGTGTGCTGGCCTGCTGCAACCAGGACACCGTCGACCGGCGGCCCGTCCCGGCCCATCTGGACCTCGGGCACATCGGCGCCGACGACTGGGCGACCGTACGCCGCCGGGCGCTGGATTCGCCGGTGCTGCGCATGCTCCGCACGGTCGGGCCCACGCATCTGGCCGCCCGGTACGGCTCCGGTCCCCCGGCGGGCTCCTACTGCGACGGCTGCCGGGCGCTGGGCGGCGACGAGGCGGTGGTGGCCGGGGCCCGTGCGGTGGCGGGCGGGGCGGCCGGGGCGCTGCTGGACCTGACGGCGGCGGTGCGCGGTTCCCGGGAGGGAGCGCAGGGCGTCGTGCGCCGCCACGGCTGCGCGGCGTACGCACCGCTGGTCGTCGCGGGCGGGCCGGTCCTGCCGGAGACCGACGGACGGAACATCCGATGAGCACCGGGGCCTCCGCGCGAATGCGGACCAAACTCCTCATGCTGGAACCGGAGTTACGGAGCGCGACGCACCATATGTGGCGTGCCGAAGGGCTGTTGCCGCGCTACCGGACGTATCTGTGCACCATGCACGCCGTCATCCGCGCCTCCGTCCCGCTGATGGAGCTGGCGCTGCGTCGAGCCCGCCAACTGAAGGCTTCCGGCGACCCGTTGGCGGCGCCGCTCGCCGCGTATCTGGCGGAGCACATCCGTGAGGAGGAGGGCCACGACGCCTGGCTGCTGGAGGACCTCCGGGCGGCGGGCGGCACCCCCGAGGACGCGCTCGGCCCGCTGCCCTCGCCGCTGGTCGCCTCGCTCGTCGGATCCCAGTACTACTGGATCGAGCACCACCACCCGGTCGCCCTGCTCGGCTACATCGCCGTACTGGAGGGCTACGCGCCCGCCCCCGGCCTCACCGGCCGCATCGCCCGGCTGACCGGGCTGCCCGCCGCCGCGCTGCGGACCGTGCGGGAGCACTCGGTGCTCGACACGGAGCACCTGGACGAGCTGTACGCGCTGCTGGACCGGCTGCCGCTCGGCCGGGAGCGGGAGGCCGCCGTGGCGGTCAGCGCGCTGCACTCCCTCGACGCGCTCACCCGGCTGTTCGTCCGGCTCGGGCGCTCCGCACCGGCGCCGTCGCTGCGGGGAGCCGGACCCGTCCCACCGATGGGAGTCACACCATGACCGGACCACCCGAGAACGGCGAACGGCCCGTGCTGCCGGACGCGTTGTACGAAGCGGGCTTCCCCGTGGACCTGCTCACCGAGGAGCAGCGCGAGGTGCTGAGCGGGCTGACGCCGGAGGAACTGGCGCTGCTGCTCGATGTGAAGAGCCGGCTGGACGCCGTCGGTCCCGAGGTCCAGGCGCACGGCGAGATCGCCGGCGGCGCGCTGTTCTGACCGGCGACCGATCAGCGGTACGGGCCCGGAGCCGGTGGCAAGACACCCCCCAGCACCGGAAGCGGGCCCGTACCCGCCCGACATCCCGGAGAGAAGGACCCGTCATGAACTGCCTCTCGTGCCAGCAGGATCTGCCGCCGACTGCCCGGTTCTGTTCGTCCTGCGGGACGCCGTGCGCGACCGCCGCGCCTGCCGTGAACGCCGCGACCGCCGCCGTGGCCGGACCGGCCACCGCCGCCCCGCCCGGTGACGAACGCAAGCCGGTGACCGTGCTGTTCTGCGATCTCGTCGGGTCCACCGCACTGTCCGGGGTGCTCGATCCGGAAACGCTGCGCACGGTGACCCTGCGGTACTTCGAGGCGATGAGCGCGGAGATCGTGGCGCGGGGCGGCACTCCGGAGAAGTTCATCGGGGACGCGGTGATGGCGGTGTTCGGCGTGCCGGTGGTCCGTGACGACGACGCCCGCCGGGCGCTGGCGGCGGCGCTCGGGATGCGCCGGGCGCTGGCCCGGCTGAACGAGGAGCTGGACGCCACCCTCGGCATCGAGCTGGCCACCCGGATCGGCGTCAACACCGGCCAGGTGGTGGCGGGTTCGGACACGACCGCCCGGCAGGCCCTGGTCTCCGGGGAGACCGTCAACATCGCCGCCCGGCTGGAGCAGAACGCGGGCCGGGGCGAGATCCTGATCGGCCCGGAGACGCTGCTCGCCGCCGGTCCGACGGTGCGCGCCGAGCCCACCGGGCCGCTGCGGCTGAAGGGCAAGCGGGACAGCGTGGAGGCCTACCGGCTGCTCGCGCTGGGCGCGGACGACCCCGAGCTGCTGCGCCGCTTCGACGTCCCCTTCGTCGGGCGCGACGCCGAGCGGCGGGCACTGGACGCCGCCCTGGAACGGACCGTGAGCGGCGGCGGGGCCGGGCTGCTGCGGGTCACCGGGGAGGCGGGCATCGGCAAGACCCGGCTGGTACGGGAGTGGCTGGCCGGGCGGTCGGCGTCCGGCGCGCTGGTGTACGGCGCGGGGCGGTGCCGCAGTTACGGGGACCACGGCACCCTCGCCCCGCTGGCCGACGCGGTGCGTTCGCTGGTCGGCCCCCCGGCGGGTCCTGCGGCGGTTCCTCCTGCGGGTCCTCCTGCGGGTCCTGCGGCGCTTCCTCCGGCGGCGGGCGGGCCCGCGTCCGTACCCGGCCCGGCGGACGGGGCCGACGGGCTGGCGGTCGACGACGCGATGGCCCTGCTCTCCGGGGGGCTGCTGCGCGACGGCACGCCGAACGCGCCCTTCGAGGACATGTGCGCGGCCCTGACGGCGGTCCTGGAGCGGGCCGCCCGGGTCCGCCCGGTCGTGCTGGTGCTGGACGACTGGCACGCGGCGGCCCCGCTGCTGGTCCGCACGGTGCACCGGCTGACGGACGGCTCCGGGTGCCCGGGGGTGCTGGTGCTCTGCGCCGGGCGACCGGACGGGCCGGACGAGGGCGGCGACCCGCCGGCCGGTGCGGGTCACCTCCCGCTCGCCGGCCTCCCCCGCGAGGAGGCGGCCCGGCTCGCCGCCGGACTCGCCGGTCCGGACGGCGGGCCCGCCCCGGTGGACGACCGGGTCCTGGCACGGGCCGGGGGCAATCCGCTCTACCTGGAACAGCTCCTGGTCGGCGACCGGGCGGACCCGGCGGCCGCTTCCCGCCCCGGCGGCCCGGCCCCCGAGGAGGATCTGCCGCCCACGCTCCAGGCCCTCCTCGGCGCCCGCATCGGGGCGCTGGCCCGGGCGGAGCGCGGGGTGGTGGACCTGGCCGCCGTGATCGGCCGGGAGTTCACCGCACCGGAACTGGTCCGGCTGGAGCTCTCCGTACAGGCCGGGGAGGGCCACGGCCCCGGTCCGCTCGCCGGCGCGGCCGCCCCGGAGCACCGGCGGCGCGTCGAGGAGGCGTTGGCGGTGCTGGGCCGCCGCCGGCTGGTGGAGTCGGGGCCGCCGGGCGGCCGGGAGGAGGCGGCGTACCGGTTCAGCAGCGGGCTGGTCCACGAGGTCGCGTACGCCTCGCTGTCCAAGCGGGCCAAGGCGGACCGCCATGCCTGGGCGGCGGAGCTGCCCAGCGTGCTGCGCGGCGGCGACGGTGCGGTGGGCGGCCATCTGGAGCGCGCCTACCGCTACCGCGCCGAACTGGGCCTGCTGGACGACGCGGCCCGGCGGCTGCGCGACCGGGCCGCCGCCGCGCTG
>NZ_JAAGMH010000064.1:0-302 GCF_010548505.1 Streptomyces sp. SID14515
CCTCGGCCGAGCCGCGGGCCTCGGTCGCGGTACCGCCTTCGGCTGACGCGCAGGCCTCGGTGGTGCAGCCGCCTTTGGCGGAGCAGCGTGCCCCGGAGCCGGAGGCCGCATCCGCGCCGGAGCCGGAACCTGCCCATCCGCCGACGCCCGCGCCTGCTCCCGCTCCTGCGCCCACGTCCGCGTCCGCGCCGACGACGCCTGCGCCGACGACCGCACCGAACTCCACCCAGCCCCCGCCCCCGCACCTGGCGCGCCCTGCCCCCGGCGCCCCGGCGCGGCCCGCGTCGGCGGCGTCCGCCGAG
>NZ_JAAGMH010000075.1:0-6018 GCF_010548505.1 Streptomyces sp. SID14515
GCCTCGACACGCTGCGGCTGCTCGCCGAGCGCGCGGAGGCCGCCGCCCGGCGGGCCGGGCTGCCGATGGAGGAGCACCGCCGCTACACCCCGCACCTCACCCTGGCCCGGAGCCGCGGTGACACCGACCTGCGGCCCTTCACCGCGGCGCTGGCCGGGTTCGAGGGGGAGCGCTGGGAGGCCGGGGAGATCGCCCTCGTACGGAGCGAGCTGCCGGTGTCCGGGGTGCCGGGGGAGCGGCCGCGCTACGAGACGGTGCGAGCCTGGCCGCTGGGCGGGTGACCGGTGCGGTTACGCTCGAAGGGTGGACCCGAAGACCAGAAACCGCATCATGGCGGCCGTGCTCGTGCTGATATTCGTCGTCGTCGCCGTGGGGGCCGCCCTCGGAGGCTGAGACCGGCGGGCCGTCGGGCGGCGTCGTACGCCGCGGGGCGGCCCGGCGCGTCCGGGGCCCGTGCTTGCCTGGAGTGGACTCGAAGGAGTTGGCTTGGGCGTCATGAAGTACACACAGCTCGGACGTACGGGACTCAAGGTCAGCCGACTCGTCCTCGGGACGATGAACTTCGGCCCGCAGACCAATGAGTCGGACAGTCACGCGATCATGGACTCCGCGCTCGGCGCGGGCCTGAACTTCTTCGACACGGCCAACGTCTACGGCTGGGGCGAGAACAAGGGGCGCACCGAGGAGATCCTCGGCACCTGGTTCGCCCAGGGCGGCGGCCGGCGCGACAAGGTGGTCCTGGCCACCAAGATGTACGGGAACATGGGCGCCGACGGCGAGGCCTGGCCGAACCACGACAAGCTCTCCGCCGTGAACATCCGGCGGGCGGTCGACGCCTCGCTCAAGCGCCTCCAGACCGACCACATCGATCTGTACCAGTTCCACCACGTCGACCGGAACACGCCCTTCGACGAGATCTGGCAGGCGATCGAGGTCCTGGTCCAGCAGGGCAAGATCCTCTACGCCGGTTCGTCGAACTTCTCCGGCTACAAGATCGCCCAGGCCAACGAGCAGGCCGCCCGGCGCGGTTCGCTCGGCCTGGTCAGCGAGCAGTGCATCTACAACCTCGTCGAGCGCCGCGCCGAGATGGAGGTCATCCCGGCCGCGCAGGAGTACGGCCTCGGGGTCATCCCCTGGTCGCCGCTGCACGGCGGCCTGCTGGGCGGCGTGATCAGGAAGACGACCGAGGGCGGCCGCCGCGCCTCGGGCCGCGCGGCCGACGCCCTGGCCGACCCCGCCACCCGCGCCCAGCTCCAGGCGTACGAGGACCTGCTCGACAAGCACGGCCTGGAGCCCGGCGAGGCGGCCCTGGCCTGGCTGCTGACCCGCCCCGGCGTCACGGGCCCGATCGTCGGCCCGCGCACCGCCGAGCAGTTGGACAGTGCGCTGCGGGCACTTGAGCTGGACCTCCCGGAGGCGGTCCTCACCGGCCTGGACGAGATCTTCCCGGGCCCGGGTCCGTCGCCGGAGGCCTTCGCCTGGTAGGGCAGGGAGCGCACAGGACAAGGGGGGCCTCCCGTCACTGTGACGGGAGGCCCCCCTTGCGTTGTTGTCCGACGCGTCAGCTGAGGGACTGGAAGTCCAGCCAGCCCGAGGTCCCGACGGCTACACCGCTGCCGGAGATGTTGGAGTAGAGGTAGAACTTGTCGTCGCCACCCGTGGCGAAGACGTCCGTCTTGTTGTCCGACCCCGCGTCAGGAACGGCGGTGAACAACGGCCGGTGGCTTCGCGTCCAGCCGGAACCGATGACAGTGGACTGGGGGCCGCTGCCGAGACCCTCGCCCGAAAGGCCGGTCCCCTCGTAGAGCCGGAGTTCCCCGTTGGTCTGGTGTCGCGCGAGGAGATCGACGTGGCCGTTGCCGGTGCGGTCGCCCGGCGCTGCCAGGTCGTAGGGCGACCAGGATCCGCTGCCGACGAGCACGGGGTCGCGTGCGTCGTCGAGGTAGAAGGAGGCGGAACCGAAGTACAGCCAGAGGAAGTTGCCCTCCTTCACGAGGAGGTCGGGGTATCCGGCGACCTCTGCGGTGCCGTCGCCGTCCGTGTCCAGAGGGCCGTCCACGTCACCGATGGCGAGGATCTGGTCGGCGTTCTGCCAGTGGTTGTTGGCCCCGTCGAAGACGGCGAGTTCCTGGCGGTCGTACTGGCAGGAACGGGAGTGCCCATCGGCCTGTTCATCGCGTGCTGAACAGGCCCAGCCGGCACCGTTGTTCGGGTAGACTTGGAGGGTCTTGCCCTCTTCCCCGGGCACAGCCGCGACGAGGTCCTCGAATCCGTCACCGGCCCAGTCCCCGCGATGGGTGATGCCGGCTCGATCGAAGTCGCTGTTGCTCGCGACGGTTCCCGTCCCGACCCGGCCGTTGCCCTGCCCGGGGTACAGCCACAGCTCGCCCGAGCTCCTCACCGTATAGAAGTCCGCATTGCGGTCCCCGTTGAGGTCGGCAGCCTTGTCCGGGGCGGAGAGCCCGTTCGCGTAGAAGAGGTATGCGGCCCGGTCGGAGCGGTTCTGGGCTGCGTCGAGGCTGCGGACGTAGATCCGCTGGGCTCCGGCTGCGGGCGGTGTCAGAACGACCTTGGCGTCGATCTTGCCGTCACCGTCAAGATCGGTGCTCGGCGTGACACTGCGGACAGTGAGATCCCAGTCGGTCCAGTACTCGTAGGACTTGACGTCGTTGACGCCGCCATTGCCGAGGATGAATTGGTATCGGAGGAACCATGCAGGTCTGCTTGGTGACAACCAACCATTCGGACGGGAAGACCGATTACGGGGTGTCCTTCAACTACGGCGCGGAGACCGCATCGATCGGAGGGGGCTCCAGTACGAGATGTACGGCAGCAACGCGACGGACTTCGAGCAGCTTCGCGGAGACAGCACTGGGGCCAATGCGACGATTGGGGCCGGCGTAAGCGTCTCCGGCAGTCATGAGTACGCCATCAACCGAACGGGTGACAGGGTGGAGACTGTGCTGAACAGTCGTGGGGAACCCGTGACGACCACGTCACTGGCGGCAGGAGCCGGCATCGGATTCGAAGCCGGTATGCAAAGTGCTTACAATACCAGGATAGGTCACCTCTTCACTTGGTGATCACCCATGTTCGGGCGCACGGGCTGCACAGGCCCGTGCGCCTCCAAGGGGAAACATGCACGATTTGATTCTTGCGGCACGGACTTCTCATTCGGTGAGCTACGGCGAACTGACCGCCGGGGTTCTCCTTGCCGTTTTCGGTTCCCTGCTGGCTTTGAATGTGAAGGGTTGGGCCGAAGTCGCTTCTGACTTTCTGGGGAGGAGGATGTTTTCAGCCTTCCATCACAACGACCTCATCCTGAGGATTCCGGCCGGGTTTTTTGCGGTGGGTGGAGTAATTTTGGCCTCGATCAATCTGAAGATTCTCTTCTTTGGGTTCTGAGGAGTCATTGGTGGGGGCAAGCATCGAACCCGGTCGGTTCCACTCCGCGTGCCGCCTCACCGCTTCGCCGCGAAACCGTCCAGCGCCTCCAGCACCGCCCGCCGGGTCTCCGTACCGCCCATGTGGCCCGCGTTGTCGATGACCGTCAGTTCGGCGTCCGGCCAGGCGCGGTCCAGTTCCCAGGCGGTGACCAGGGGGCTCGCCAGGTCGAAGCGGCCGTGGATCAGGGCGGCCGGGATGCCGGTCAGGCGGTGGGCGCGGGCCAGGAGTTGGCCCTCCTCCAGCCAGGCTCCGTGGGCGAAGTAGTGGGAGCAGATCCGGACGAGCGCCTGCTGGTCGCGGTCCGGGCGGCCGCTGTACGGGGCCGGGCCCCCGGTCGCTTCCATCGAGAGGACCGCGTCCTCCCAGGCGCACCAGTCGGCCGTCGCCCTGTCCCGTACGGCGGCGTCCTCGCTCTCCACGCGGCGGGCGTACGCCGCGACCAGGCCGGCCGGGTCGCTCGTCTCGGGGACGCCCGCGCGGAAGGCGTCCCAGGCTTCGGGGAAGAGCGGGGCGACGCCCCGGTAGAGCCAGTCGATCTCGCTGCGGCGCGTCGTCGTCACCGAGGGGATGACCACCTCCGTGACCCGCTCCGGGTGCTCCTCGGCGTACGCCAGGATCAGGGTCGAGCCCCAGGAGCCCCCGTACAGCAGCCAGTCGTCGATGTGCAGGTGCTCCCGCAGGCGTTCCATGTCGGCGATCAGGTGCGCCGTCGTGTTGTGCGCCATGTCCGTCGCCGGGTCGCTCGCGTGCGGTGTCGAGCGACCGCAGCCCCGCTGGTCGAAGAGGACCACCCGGTAGCGGTCCGGGTCGAAGTACTGACGGGCGCGGGGCGTGCGGCCGGAGCCGGGGCCGCCGTGCACCACCAGGGCCGGCTTGCCGTCCGGGTCGCCGCACACCTCCCAGTACACGAGGTTGCCGTCGCCGACGTCCAGCATGCCGCTGTCGTACGGTTCGATCGGCGGGTACAGGTCGTTCGGTTCGCGGTGCACGGCGTCGTTCCCCTCGGTGCGGCGGGCGGGTGGGCGGTGGGCCACGTTACGCGGGTACGGAGGCCGCGTGGCCGGTGGCGGCGGCCGGCGTACCCGCCCTGGTGGCCGCGTAGCCTGGACGCCGTGAACGCCGTCCCCCGGATCCTCGCCGTCCTCGACGCGCTCCTCGCCTTCGCCGCACCCGGCGAGCGCGGCGCCCTGTGGCAGCTGGCCGAGCCCGGGCGGGAGTTGGACGCCAATCTGGTGCGGCTGCCGCCGGGCGCGGAGGTCGGTGAGCATCAGGAGGACGTGCTCGACGTGCTCCTCGTCGTCCTGGCGGGCGCGGGCAGCGTCAGGGCGGGTGACGGCCGGGTGCTGGACCTCGCGCCCAGCACCGCGCTCTGGCTGCCCCGTACGTCCCGGCGCGCGCTTGCGGCGGGGCCGGACGGGCTCACGTACCTCACCGTCCACCGCCGCCGCCCCGGCCTGGCGATCAAGCCGCCGAGCGGGGCGTACGAGGGTGGCGAGGGGCCCTGCATGCTGGACCGGGTCTGCCCGGAGTGCGGGCGGCTGTCGCAGGACCCCGCGCCGGTCTTCTGCAGCCGGTGCGGGGAGCGGTTCCCGGAGCGGTGAGCCGGGCCGGCGCGCACAGGCGCCGGGAGCGGTGACCGGGTCTCAGTACCCCTTGCACTCCGTCAGGTCCGGGAGGCCGGGCGGGTTCTCGTTGCCCACCAGGCCGGACAGGTTCTCCTTGTACATGTCCTCCCAGATCCTGCCGTTCAGGATCGTCCGGAGCGCCGAGCACACCTCGCCCTTCAGGATCGGGGTCCGCGGCCGCATCGCCACGCCGTAGCCCTCCGCGCCCTGGATGTTCTCCAGCCGCCGCACCTTGCCCGGGTTGGCCTCGACGTACCCGGCGAGAATGATGTCGTCCGAGGCCACCGCGTACACGTCGGACTTCGGGTCCAGCAGCTTGTCCAGGCAGTCCTGATAGGTGTTGGGCTGCGACTTCGCCATGGTGAAGCCCTGCTTCGGCAGCGCCTTCTCGTACGTCGACTCCCGTGCCGTGCACACCTCGACGCCCAGGTCCCGCAGGTCGCTGGAGTCGTTGATCGTGTACTTGGCCGACTTCTCGCGGACCAGGAAGCCCCGGCTCGCCTCGTAGTACGGGCCCGCGAAGTCCACGCTGTAGCCGTCGGGCGCGGCCGTCTTGCGGTCGTCGGTGATGCTGTACGAGGCGATGACCAGGTCCACCTGCTTGGTCTTCAGCGCGGTGCTCCGGTAGTCCGTGGCGACCGTGGTGAAGGCGACCTCGCCCTTGCCGTAGCCCATGCTCTCGGCGATCGCGTAGGCCAGGTCGATGTCGTAACCCTGGTACGTACGCGACTTCTTGTCGAAGATGCTCAGCCCGGGCTGGTCGTCCTTGACGCCGATCTTCAGCGTCGGGTGCGTGTCCTTCCACCGCTCCTGGGAGCCGCTGCCCGCCGCGCCCTCGCCCTCGCCCTGGCCCCGCACCGAGGCCGACCGGTCGCCGCCCCCGCCCCCGTCCTGCTCGCCGCCGCCCTGCGAGACCAGCCAGCCCGCGCCGGCCAGCAGCGCCACG
>NZ_JAAGMH010000086.1:0-71980 GCF_010548505.1 Streptomyces sp. SID14515
CCGCCTCGCTGCGGCTCGGCGCGCCGGTCGACCGGCTGCGGGCGGGGTCGCTCGCCGTCGCGGGCGGCTTCGCGGGCGTGGCGGGCGCGGCGCTGGTGGCGACCGCTCCGTACGTCCTGGCCGAGCACTTCTCCTCCGGCTACGGCTTCTCCGGCCTGGTGGTCGGACTGCTGGCCCGGGGCTCGCTCACCGCCGTCGTGGGCGTCTCGCTGCTCTTCGGGTTCCTGACGAACGGCGGGATCAGCCTCCAGCTCGCCTCCGGGGTTCCGGCCTCCTCGGTCCAGATCGTGCAGAGCCTGCTGGTGCTGTTCATCGCCGCCTCCATGCTGTGGAAGGAGAAGCGCCCATGAGCGCCGAGCAGGTCCTCACCGAACTCGCCTCCGGCGGGGTACGGCTCGCCGTGCCGCTGCTGCTCGCCTCGGCCGGAGAGCTGGTCAGCGAACGCGCCGGCGTACTGAACCTCAGCGTCGAGGGCATGATGCTCACCGGCGCGTTCGCGGGCGCGGCGGGCGCGTACGCCACGGGCAGCGCGGGCGCCGGGCTGCTGTGCGCGCTGCTGGCGGGGCTCCTCTTCGCGGCCGTCCAGGCGCTGCTGAGCGTGACCCTGCGCGCCGACCAGATCGTCACCGGCATCACGGCCAACGCCCTGGCCCTGGGCGCCACCACCTACGGCGCGCGGCTCCTCTTCCCGGAGGGCACGGGCGACTCGGTGGCGGGCTTCGACCCCGTACCCGTACCGCTGCTGCACGACCTCCCGGTCCTCGGTCCGGCGCTCTTCGAGCAGTCCGCGCCCGGCTATCTGGCGTTCGCGGTGGCCGGGGCGCTGGCCCTGCTGCTGAGCCGCCGTACGGGCCCGGGGCTGATGGTCGACGCGATCGGCGAGGACGCCACCACCGCCGACCGCAGCGGCCTCCCGGTGGCCGCCGTCCGGTACGCGGCGGTGCTCCTGACCGGCCTCACGGCGGGCCTGGCCGGGGCGCAGCTGGCCCTGGCCGAGGTGCACGCCTTCAGCGACAACATGACCGGCGGCATCGGCTATCTCGCCGTCATCGCGGTGATCGCGGGCCGCTGGCGGGCCTGGCCGACGATCGTGGCCTGCCTGTTCTTCGGGCTGGCCCAGGCGCTCCAGTTCGTCGCCCCGACGCTGGGCCTGCATCTGCCCTCGCCGCTGCTGGTGACGCTGCCGTACGTGATCGCGCTGCTGGCGGTGAGCGGTCTGGTGGGCCGCAGCCGGGCCCCGTCGGGCCTGACCGTCCCGTTCGTCCGCGGCGCCCGCTGACCCGCCGCTCCCCACTGCCCCACCGCTCTCAGAAACGGACCCCGCATGACCCTGATCCTGACCCGCTCCGACATCCTCGCGATGCTCGGCCACGAGGAGACCGTCGCGGCCGTGGAGCAGGCCCACATCGATCTGGCCCGGGGTGCGGCGGTGCTGCCGACGCCCCCGGTGATGCGGCTGCCGGGCGGGGAGGACGGGGCGTTCCTGGCGATGGCGGCGGCCTCGGCCCCGGCGGGGCTGGCCACGGTGAAGCTGCTGGCCGATCTGCCGGGCAACCGGGAGCGCGGGCTGCCGGTGCAGCGCTCGGCGATCCTCGCGGTGTCGGCGGCGGACGGCGGGTGTGCGGCGCTGCTGGACGGGGCGGCGGTGACCCGGTTCCGTACGGCGGCGGCCTCCGCGGTGGCGACCCGGGCGCTGATGCGGGCGGACGCCCGGGTGCTGGGCCTGGTCGGTACGGGGCCGCTCGCGCTGGCGCACGCCCATGCGCTGCGGACGGTGTGGGCGTACGAGCGGGTGGTGCTGTGGGGCCGTACGCCGGAGCGCGCGCGGGAGCTGACCGGGGTGATCGCCCGGGAGCTGGGCGTGCCCGCCGAGGCGGTGGCCGGGCCGCGCGAGGTGACGGTCGCCGCCGACGTCCTGTGCACGCTCACCCCGTCCCGTGAGCCGGTGGTGCGCGGGGCCTGGTTCCGGCCGGGGCTCCATGTGAACGCGGTGGGCGCGCCGCCCCGGCCCGACCACCGGGAGATCGACACGGAGGGGATGCGGCGCTCGGTGGTGGTCGTGGACGCGTACGGCACGGCGGTGGCCAAGTCCGGCGAGGTGGTGATCGCGCTGGCCGAGGGGGCGCTCGGCGAGGACGACGTACGCCGGGAGCTCGGCGGCGTCCTGACGGGCGCGTGCGCCGGACGCACCTCGGACACGGACATCACCCTGTTCGACTCGGTGGGCCTGGGCCTTCAGGACCTGGCCGCCGCCCGGCTGCTGATCGACCGGGCCGGCGAGCGGGGTCTCGGCACCCGGATCGACCTGGCGGGCTGACCGCCCGGCGGGCACACGTGGGGACACACGTCAGGGCACGCGTACGACCGCAGGGCCTGAGCAAGCGCTTAGAAAAGAGTCCCGCATCACACGGCCCGCCGGGTGACCCCGACGATACGTCCGGGTAACTTCCAGAGGAGTTCTGCCGTCCACACAGCCTTCCAGCCCCTTGGAGCCGCGTGATGCCCGAAGCCGTGATCGTCTCTGCCGCCCGTTCGCCGATCGGCCGCGCCTTCAAGGGGTCCCTGAAGGACCTGCGCGCGGACGACCTGACCGCCACGATCATCCAGACCGCGCTGGCCAAGGTTCCCGAGCTGGACCCGAAGGACATCGACGACCTGATGCTGGGCTGCGGTCTGCCCGGCGGCGAACAGGGCAACAACCTGGGCCGCATCATCGCCGTGCAGATGGGGATGGACCACCTTCCCGGCTGTACGGTCACCCGCTACTGCTCCTCCTCGCTGCAGACCAGCCGGATGGCGCTGCACGCGATCAAGGCGGGCGAGGGCGACGTCTTCATCTCGGCCGGCGTCGAGATGGTCTCCCGCTTCACCAAGGGCAACTCCGACAGCCTGCCGGACACGCACAACCCGCTCTTCGCCGAGGCCGAGGCCCGCACCGCGGCCCGCGCCGAGGAGACCGGCGCGAGCTGGCACGACCCGCGCGAGGACGGCCTCGTCCCGGACGCGTACATCTCGATGGGACAGACGGCGGAGAACCTGGCCCGGACCAAGGGCGTCACCCGCCAGGACATGGACGAGTTCGGCGTACGGTCGCAGAACCTCGCCGAGGAAGCCCTGAAGAACGGCTTCTGGGAGCGGGAGATCACCCCGGTCACCACCCCCGACGGCACGGTCGTCTCCAAGGACGACGGCCCGCGCGCGGGCGTCACCCTGGAGGGCGTGCAGGGCCTGAAGCCGGTCTTCCGCCCCGACGGCCTGGTCACCGCGGGCAACTGCTGCCCGCTCAACGACGGCGCCGCCGCCCTGGTGATCATGTCCGACACCAAGGCGCGCGAGCTGGGTCTGACCCCGCTGGCCCGGATCGTCTCCACCGGCGTATCCGGCCTCTCCCCCGAGATCATGGGCTACGGCCCGGTCGAGGCCAGCAAGCAGGCGCTGAAGCGGGCCGGCCTGACCATCGACGACATCGACCTCGCCGAGCTGAACGAGGCGTTCGCCGCCCAGGTCATCCCCTCCTACCGCGACCTCGGCCTGCCGCTGGACAAGGTCAACGTCAACGGCGGCGCGATCGCGGTCGGCCACCCCTTCGGCATGACCGGCGCCCGCATCACCGGCACGCTGATCAACAGCCTCCAGTTCCACGACAAGCAGTGGGGCCTGGAGACGATGTGCGTGGGCGGCGGCCAGGGCATGGCGATGGTCATCGAGCGACTCAGCTAACCCCACCGAGCTCCGACCGTGACCGAATCTCCCCCAGGATGTGATCTGCGTCCCGGGGGAGAGTCGTTTCCGCAGGTCACGGCCTTTTGAGGCTAAACACCGGACCGAAAGACCTGTCCATTTCGTGACGTAATGCACTGACAGCACGTACCGGTACAGGCCAAGCTGATGTAGGAAGTCGGGGGTATCGATTGAAACCGGGAGTATGTCAGTGAGCGCCATGTCATTTGCCCTGTTGCTGACCACCGCCGCTGCCACGGCCGTCGGCGCCGCCGCACTGCACGCCGCTCACGGGCTGCGCAAGCAGGTCGCGGCGCTGCGCACGGAGCTGGCCGCGGGCCACGCTCTCGGCGCCTCGGTGCCACCACAGAGCCGCAGTACGGCCACGCCCGCCGAGGAGATACGCGCGGCCGTCGCCGAGGCGCTCGCCGAGGAGCGGGAGCGCGAGCTGGCCGAGGCGCGTGCCTTCTGGGCCGCGCAGGAGGCCCGTGACGCCGCCGACGCCCCGTCCCTGCTGGGCGGTCTGTCCGGCCTCGGCGACGACGCCCCGTACTACCTGCCCCGGCAGGCCGACTTCGCCGGTCTGGAGTCGCTGGACCTGGAGGCGGCCGAGGCGATGGAGGAGCTCGTCGAGCTGAGCGAGCGGACCCTCGCGGAGCACGAGATCGGCGAGCTGACCGATCTGCCGGCGGAGCTGCCGACGGACCTGTCGGCCGGTCTTCCGGAGATCGCGGAGTTCCCCGAGGACTCCCCCGAGCTGGCCGCCGCCCGCCGCCGCCACCCCTCGCACCCGGACTTCGTTCCCGTACAGACACCCGTGGTCACCGACCACGAGCGCACCGTGAACCGGCTGGAGGAGCTGGCCGACACCGCGACCGAGCTGACCGATGTGCGGCCCGGCCCGCTGGGCACGCTCGATGTGTACGTCTTCGCCGACGGCACCACGCTCTGTATGACCCCCGGCCACCGCGAGACCGCCGAGCGGCTCGCCGACGCGCTGCGGGCGGGCCGGCAGCCGGTGCTGCTGGGCGGCTCGGGCGTCTCGGGCGCCTACGCGCTGACCTTCTCCTGCGGCGAGGACAACGTGTACATCCTCGCCGACCGCGTCATCGCCTCGTTCTGACCGCCGGGCGCGGGCCCCTCACACGCCTCACGCGAAAGCCCGCGCCGCCGCTTCCCCGACATACCGCACGGCCTCGTCCAGCTCCTGGGACGGGGCCGTTTCCAGTGCCACCGCCAGGTCCCGCCCGGCGACGGCGAGCTGGTCGCCCACGGCGAACATCCCGGCGTCCGGCAGCTCGCGCGGCTCCGCGTCCGGGTTCTCCAGGCGCTGGGCCCGTACGGCGAGTTCGCGGGCGGCGGCCAGCGCCTCGACGGCCGCACCGCGCTGGAGGCGGCTCTGCGGGGCCGAGCGCAGCCGGTCGGCGAAACGGTCCACGGCCAGGATCAGGGGCGTCGTATCGAGCACCCGACCGACCCTACGCGCCGCGCCCGCGCGGTCGCACCGGAGGGCGGAACGCGGAACGGCCCGCGGACACGAAGTCCGCGGGCCGTTCCGGTGCTACGAATACTGCGAGTACTACGGATGCCTCGGGTGCGGTCAGTCGTCGCCGCTGAGGATCGCGACCAGGCGCAGCATCTCGATGTAGATCCAGACCAGGGTCACGGTGAGGCCGAAGGCCGCCAGCCAGGACTCCTCGCGCGGAGCGCCGTACGCGATGCCGTCCTCGACCTGCTTGAAGTTCAGGGCGAGGATGCACGCGCCGATGACGATGGCCACGATGCCGAAGATCACGCCGAGCGCGCCGCTGCGGAAGCCGAGGCCGTCACCGCCGCCGAACACGGCGAACAGGAGGTTGACCATCATCAGCAGCATGAAGCCGATGGCGGCCGCCATCACGAAGCCGTAGAAGCGGCGCGTGACCCGGATCAGTCCGGTGCGGTAGGCGATCAGCACACCGGCGAAGACCGCCATGGTGCCGATCACCGCCTGCATCGCGGCGCCGGGGGCGACGTACATGCTGACGATGTTGCTGACGATGCCGAGGAAGACACCCTCGAACGCCGCGTAGGTCAGGATCAGCGGCGGCGAGGGCCGACGCTTGAACGAGTTGACCAGCGACAGCACGAAGCCGATGATCGCGGCGCCGATGGCCACGCCGTAGGCGCTGCCCAGGTTGGCCTGGTCGACCGGCATGATCCACCAGGCGGCGGCCGCGGCGACGATCACCGTGCCGAGCGTCATCGCCGTACGCGTCACCACGTCGTCGATGGTCATCACGTCGGGACGGGCGGGGGCCTGTTGGCCGCCCTGGATGTCCGTCTGCGCGTAGGGGTTGGTGGCGTACGGGTTGGCGGCGGTGCCCTGCGCGTAGGGGTTGGCGCCCGTCGCGGTGGCCCCGGCCTGCGGCGGCGCGTTGAAGCCCGCGTGGCCGTTGTCGCGGCTGAACCCCCGTCGCGAGAAGACCGGGTTGCTGCTCCTCATCTCACTCCTCCATGGCCACACTGCGTGGCCTTGCCACAAGAGTAATGGGTAGGCAAAAGAATCACCCTAGTGCCAGGGGAGGATCTTTGCGGCAGCCCGCGGCGGCGGCCCGCGGAGGGCATGCCGTGGGCCCGCGGCGGCCCGGGAGAATCTGTCGTACGAGGCCGGGATCACAAAGGCCGGTCACCGGTCACGGTCTGGGCCGTCCGGGTCACGCTGGGTGCGGCGCGTGGTGCCCGGAGCCGGACTCGAACCGGCACGCCCCCGAGGGGCAGCGAGGTTTAAGCTCGCCGTGTCTACGTTCCACCATCCGGGCGTGCCGCGCGGCTCCGCGTTTGGCTACCGACCCTATCCGGGGACGTCCCTCGATCAGCGGAACAGTGGCGCGATGTTGTCTTATTTTATTGACCGCTTGAGGGTCCGTCAGCACATCGGGCCGGGCTGACCACACGCCCGCGGCCGATCATGGGCGGTCGGCGCACCGCATGGGATTGACGGAAAGTCGCCGCACTCGTACGGCCCAACGCGCCAGGTCCGCGCCAGGCCTCGCCAGGGGGTCCGCCACCCTCGGGTCCGACGTCGCTCCAGGAGGGCCCGCCCACCGCCGCGACGGCCGCCGCGACCGCTCCCCGCCCACGCCCGTACGCCCTCACGCTGGGTGACCGGGGGGCGGTGGCCACGACTCCGGTCAGGGTCGGTGTCATACCCGAGGAGGACGGATCCACGCCTGCGATGCGACTCAAGAGGGCCCCGGGAACGGGTATCGGGAGTGACGACCTGGCGCGATCGGGACGTAACGATGGAGTAAGTCCCCGAGGCATGGCGTCAGCGCCCGCCTCAGCACGGCCCATGTCATCCGCATCACCGAACCAGGAGCGTCCCTGTGACCACCACCCCCACCGTTCACCGCGCCACCGCGGTGGCCGCCCGCGCCACGGAGCTGTCGAAGGTCTACGGCGAGGGCGAGACACAGGTCGTCGCCCTGGACCGGGTGACCGTGGACTTCCCGCAGGGCGAGTTCACCGCGATCATGGGCCCCTCGGGCTCCGGCAAGTCGACGCTGATGCACTGCGTCGCCGGGCTCGACAGCTTCAGCAGCGGTTCGGTGCGCATCGGCGAGACCGAGCTGTCCACGCTGAAGGACAAGCAGCTCACCCAGTTGCGCCGGGACAAGATCGGCTTCATCTTCCAGGCGTTCAACCTGCTGCCGACGCTCACCGCGCTGGAGAACATCACCCTCCCGATGGACATCGCGGGCCGTAAGCCGGACGCCGCGTGGCTCCAGAAGGTCATCGACATGGTGGGGCTCTCGGAGCGGCTGAAGCACCGCCCGACCGAGCTCTCCGGCGGTCAGCAGCAGCGCGTCGCCGTGGCCCGCGCCCTGGCCTCGCAGCCCGACATCATCTTCGGTGACGAGCCGACCGGAAACCTGGACTCCCGCTCCGGCGCCGAGGTCCTGGGCTTCCTGCGCAACTCGGTGCGCGAGCTGGGCCAGACCGTGGTGATGGTGACGCACGACCCGGTGGCCGCCTCCTACGCGGACCGGGTCATCTTCCTCGCGGACGGCGCGGTCGTCGACCAGATGATCCAGCCGACCGCCGACCGGGTCCTCGACCGGATGAAGGCGTTCGACGCGAAGGGCCGCACGAGCTGACGCGTGGGGCCCAAGGCCCCGCCGCGTCCCCGACCCCCTTCCGGAACCCATCACAGGAAACTCAGACATGTTCCGTACCGCCCTGCGCAATGTGCTCGCGCACAAGGCCAGGCTGCTGATGACCGTGCTCGCCGTCATGCTCGGCGTAGCGTTCGTCTCCGGCACCCTGGTCTTCACCGACACCCTCGGCAACGCCTTCCGCAACCAGTCCGCCAAGAGCTACGACAACGTCGCCGTCTCCGTGGAGACGTACGCCGGCGGGCGCGACGAGAAGACCCCCGGGATCGACGAGGCCACCCTGGAGAAGATCCGGGGCCTGGACGGCGTCGCCTCCGCCACCGGGCGGGTCTCCGGCTTCGCCGGGGTCGCCGACCCGGACGGCAAGCTGATCGGCAACGGCTGGTCCAACACCGGCGCGAACTTCGCCCCCGGCAAGGACGGCAAGGACTCCCAGTACGTCTTCACCGACGGCTCGGGCCCGGCGAAGAACGGCTCGGTCGCCCTCGACAAGGACACCGCGAACAAGGGCAAGTACCGCGTGGGCGACCCGGTGCGGGTCGCCACCAACGGACCGGTGAAGGAGTACACCCTCTCGGGGATCTTCACCACCGAGGACGGCGCGGTCAACGCGGGCGGCAGCCTCGTGCTGTTCGACACCCCGACCGCCCAGAAGCTCTATCTGAAGCCCGGCGTCTTCAAGGACGCCACCGTCACCGCGGCGGGCGGCGTCTCCGACCAGAAGCTGCTGGACGCGATCACTCCGCTGCTGCCCGAGGACGCGACCGCGCAGACCGGCAAGGCGCTGGCGGACCAGCAGGCGAAGGACATCGAGTCCGGGCTGACCAGCCTCAACACCATGCTGCTGGCCTTCGCGGGCATCGCGCTGTTCGTCGGCATCTTCCTCATCGCCAACACCTTCACCATGCTGATCGCCCAGCGGACCCGTGAGCTGGCCCTGATGCGGGCCATCGGAGCCACCCGCCGCCAGATCAAGCGCTCGGTGCTGATGGAGGCCGGAGTCGTCGGCACGCTCGCCTCCGTCATCGGCTTCGCCCTCGGTCTCGGCCTCGCCACCGGTCTGCGCTCCGCGATGGGCCTCATGGGCGGCAAGATCCCGGCCGGTCCGCTGGTCGTCTCGCCGACCGCCGTGATCTCCGCCTTCGCGGTCGGCGTCCTGATCACCGTGCTGGCCGCCTGGCTGCCCGCCCGCCGGGCCGCGAAGATCGCCCCGGTCGCCGCGATGAGCAGCGTCCACGCCACCGCCTCCGTCAAGTCCCTCGTCGTACGGAACTCGATCGGCGGTGTGATCGCCCTGCTCGGCTCGGCGGGCATCGTCGGCGGCGCGGCGAGCGGCGGCACCTCCGGCCGGCAGCTGGTCGCGGGCGGCGCGTTCTTCGCCCTGATCGGCATCATCATCCTGATCCCGCTGCTCTCCCGCCCGGTGATCGCGCTGGTCCGGCCGCTGCTGAAGAAGCTGTTCGGCGTCTCCGGGAAGCTGGCCTCGCAGAACGCGGTCCGCAACCCGCGGCGCACCGGAGCCACCGCCTCCGCGCTGGCCATCGGGCTGACCCTGGTCACCGGCATCTCGGTGCTCGGCGTCACCCTCGGCCAGGCCATCGACAAGATGACCACGGACAACATCAAGGCCGACTACATGGTCACGATGGCCAGTGGCGACTCGCTGGACGAGTCCGCGCTCACGGCCCTGTCCAAGGCCGACGGCGTCTCGGCGCTCTCCCCGCAACAGGCGGCCTCGTTCGAGGTCGACGGTGAGTACCACTCGGCCTCGGGCGTCACCCCGGGCGATGTGGAGAAGGTCTTCTCGCTGACCACCGAGTCCGGTTCGCTGGCCTCGCTCAAGGACGGCCAGGTCGCGGTCGGCTCCAAGACCGCGAAGTCGAACGGCTGGAAGACCGGCGACACCCTTCCGGTGAAGTTCGACGACGAGAAGAAGGGCGAGCTGACGATCGGGGCGACCTACGAGGAGAACGAGTTCCTCTCGCCCTTCATGATCCCGAAGCAGCTGGCCGACCAGCACAGCGCCTCCACCCGCCCCGAGATCCGCGAGATCTGGATCAAGACGGACGGCGGCGCGAGCACGGCCAACGAGCAGTCCATCGTGGACGCGCTCGGCGACAACCCGGCGATGAGCGTCATGGACCGTCAGGACATCCGTGACATGTTCGGCGGCTTCATCAACACCGCCCTGAACATCATGTACGGGCTGCTCGCCATGGCCCTGCTGATCGCGGTCCTCGGGGTCGTCAACACCCTCGCGATGTCGGTGTTCGAGCGGCAGCAGGAGATCGGCATGCTCCGCGCGATCGGTCTCGACCGGGGTCGCGTCAAGCGGATGATCCGTCTGGAGGCCGTCGTCATCTCGGTCTTCGGCGCGGTGATCGGGGTCGGCCTGGGCGTCTTCCTCGGCTGGGCGATCGGCCGGACCCTGTCCGCCGACATCCCCGGCTACGCGCTGGTCATCCCGTGGGACCGGCTCGGCATCTTCCTGCTCCTGGCCGGCCTGGTGGGCGTCCTCGCCTCGCTGTGGCCCGCCCGCAGCGCCGCGAAGCTCAACATGCTGACGGCGATCAAGACGGAGTAGCCGCGGGTCCCGGGGCCGGGACGAAGGGGACACGACGAGGGGCCGGTGCCGTACGGGTACGGGTCAGGCGTCCGTGTCCGCGGCCGTGTCCGCGTCCTCGGCGGACTCCGTCCACCGGCGGGTGCGCAGCGGCAGCCGGGAGGAGCCGCCGTCCAGCGGGCGCACCGCGAGGATCTGGTTGACGCCGATCTTGTTGTGCTCGAAGGAGAGCGCGGACGCGGCCATGTACAGCCGCCAGACCCTGGCCCGGCCCGGCGATGTGGCGCGTACCGCCTGCTCCCAGTGCCGCTCCAGGTTGGCCACCCACTGGCGCAGGGTCAGCGCGTAGTGCTCGCGCAGCGCCTCGACGTCCCGGGCCTCGAAGCCGGCCTCCTCCAGGGTGGCCAGGGTGCGGCCGACCGGGGCCAGTTCGCCGTCCGGAAAGACGTAGGCGTCGATGAAGTCGTCGATGCGGTAGGCGTCCTCGTCCTTCTCGGGGCGGCGGGCGATCTGGTGGTTCAGGAGGCGGCCGCCGGGCTTCAGGAGGGCGTAGAGGTCATCGGCGTACTCGCGGTAGCGGACCGAGCCGACGTGCTCGGCCATGCCGATCGAGGAGATCGCGTCGTACGGTCCGTCGCGCACGTCGCGGTAGTCCTGGACCCGGATCTCGATCCGGTCGGTCAGGCCCTCCTCGGCGATGCGCTTGCGGGCGTGGGCGGCCTGTTCCTGGGAGAGGGTGATGCCGGTGACCTGGGCCCCGTACGCGCGGGCGGCATGGATGGCCATCGAGCCCCAGCCGCAGCCGACGTCCAGGAGCCGGTCGCCCTCCTTCAGGCCGAGCTTGCGGCAGACCAGGTCGAGCTTGTCGCGCTGGGCGTCCTCCAGGGTTCCGCCGTCCTGCCAGTAGGCGCAGGAGTAGACCATGGAGGGGCCGAGCACCAGGGCGTAGAAATCATTGCCGACGTCGTAGTGGTGGCTGATGGCCTCCTTGTCGCGGCGTCTGGTGTGCAGCGGCCCGGTGCGGCGGCGCACCTCCTCCGCGGGCGGGGCGGGCGGCGGCCAGGGGCCCGCGAGGTCGAGGAGGCCGCGGGCGAAGGCGCGGACCTTGGGGTCGCGGACCGGGTGGACGGAGTCCTTGGCGTCGGCGCCCCGGTCCCAGAGCAGCCCGGCGATCCGGTCGAGCACCTCGTACAGATCGCCGTCGACGTCGATCTCCCCGGCCACCCAGGCGCGGGCCAGGCCCAGTTCGCCGGGCTTCCACAGGATCCGCCGCAGGGCGCGGCGGTGGCGGATCACGAGGACCGGGGCGCCGGGCGGCCCCGATTCGCTGCCGTCCCAGGCCCGGATCCGGACCGGGAGGGGTTCCGAGAGCAACTCCTCGGCAAGAGCGGTCAGCCGCGACGCGGCGTCTGCCATGGCGCACACCTCCGTGGTGTTTCCCCGACAAGCACGACAAGCACAGGCAACAGACATGCTCGTAGCCCCGTCGCGACACCCCGGTGCGGCGGCGAGGTACACCTGCGTCAACTCTCCTCGCACACTCCGTCATCCCGCTACCGGGCAACGAATCGGCAAAACACGTGTACGCGCCATCCACATGGGCGGGAGCGGGCCGCCACGGCGGTCGCGGGCCCGGTCCGGGCGGATCTCCGGATACGCCGAAGGGGCCGTCCGCACCACGGATGGCGGACGGCCCCTTCGGGCGTCGTACGGGGTGCTCCTCGCGGAGCGTGTCACCGAGGGGTCAGGAGGCCTTGGCCTTCTCGCCCTCGGACTTGGCGGCGGCCGGAGCCGGGGCCGGCTTGGCGGCCTCGTAGAACTCCTCGCGCGGCGTCTCCATGGCGCCGAGCGAGACGACCTCGCGCTTGAGGAACATCGCCAGCGTCCAGTCGGCGAAGATCCGGATCTTACGGTTCCAGGTCGGCATGGCCATGCCGTGGTAGCCGCGGTGCATGTACCAGGCGAGACGGCCCTTGAGCTTGATCTTCACCTTGCCCATGACGATCATCGCGACGCCCTTGTGCAGGCCGAGACCGGCGACCGCACCCTTGTTGGCGTGGCTGTACTCCTTCTGCGGGAAGCCCCGCATGCCGGAGATCACGTTGTCGCCGAGGACCTTCGCCTGACGCAGCGCGTGCTGGGCGTTGGGCGGGCACCAGGCGTTCGGGTTGCCGGCGCGGCGGCCGACCATGTCCGGCACCTGGGCGTTGTCGCCCGCGGCCCAGATGTAGTCGGTGCCCTGCACCTGGAGCTTCTCCGAGGTGTCCACGTGGCCACGGGGGCCGAGCGGCAGGCCGAAGCGGGCCAGCGCCGGGTTCGGCTTCACACCGGCGGTCCACACGATGGTGCTGGAGTCGACCTCCAGGCCGTTCTTCAGCACCACGTGACCGTCGACGCAGGAGTCCATCGAGGTGGAGAGGTAGATCTCCACGCCGCGGCTCTCCAGGTGCTCCTTGCCGTAGGCGCCCAGCTTCGGGCCGACCTCGGGAAGGATCTTGTCGGCGGCGTCGACCAGGATGAAGCGCATGTCCTCGCGCTTCACGTTGGTGTAGTACTTCGCCGCGTCGCGGGCCATGTCCTCGACCTCGCCGATGGTCTCCGCGCCGGCGAAGCCGCCGCCCACGAAGACGAACGTCAGCGCCTTGCGGCGGACGTCCTCGTCGGTCGTGGAGTCAGCCTTGTCCAGCTGCTCCAGGACGTGGTTGCGCAGCCCGATGGACTCCTCGATGCCCTTCATGCCGATGCCCTGCTCGGCGAGGCCGGGGATCGGGAAGGTGCGGGAGACCGCGCCCATCGCGATGACCAGGTAGTCGAAGGGCAGCTCGTAGGCCTCGCCGACGAGCGGCGCGACCGTGGCGACCTTGCGGTCCTGATCGATGGTCGTGACACGACCGGTGAGAACCTCAGCCTTGGGCAGCACGCGTCGCAGCGGGACGACGACATGCCGAGGCGAGATGCTGCCTGCGGCAGCTTCGGGGAGGAAGGGCTGGTACGTCATGTACGACCGCGGGTCGACGACCGTGACGGTCGCCTCTCCGTATCGCATCTTCTTCAGAATGCGACGAGCTGCGTACAGGCCTACGTACCCACCGCCTACAACGAGGATCCTGGGACGCTCCGTGGTGCTCATGCCATCGAGTATCCACCCCGCCCCAGGGGGGTGCTCGTGAGCCCCTTCACAAGGATTGACCGACCCTCTGCTACACTTCGCCGCCCACGTGACCCAGGTCATGGGTACGAAAGGGAACCACGACACTGCGGGAAACGTTGTTCACCGCCTGTGAGCTGGCCCTTGACCCTTCGGTCGGGGTGAACCACCGCCCCTCTTCATACGGGCGCAACGCTCCCGGAACACACGCGCAGCACCTCCGCACGGCCTCCGGCGCGGCCGGTTCCGGCCCTACGGGCCCGAACCGCGACCAACAGGGCCCAATTCCTTGTGAAGAAGTTCACGAAGTTATCTGCGGCGTGTCCCCGAAGAGGTCGCCCGGGCGGCCCAGAAGGCCCGGATCGCGGCTCAACGGTGCAGGTGACGGTGCGATTGAGCGGGCAGCCCGAGGGCTGCCCGCCCGCACCGCCCGGACCGTCGGCTACGCGGCGCTCCAGGCGAACGGTCCGCCTTCTGCCGCTTTAAAGGCGATGCCGTCCAGGATGTCGTGTTCGCTGACGACGACCTCGTGGGCTCCCGTCCGCTCCATCACCGCGAGCAGGACGAGCGCCCCGGCGCCGATCACGTCGACCCGGCCGGGGTGCATCACGGGGATCGCGGCGCGCTCCTCGTGGGTGGAGCGCAGCAGGTGCTCGGTGATCGCGCGGACCTGGCCGCGGGAGATCCGGGAGTGGTGGATGGCCGCGGAGTCGTACTCCGGCAGCTCCAGCGCGATCCCGGCGACCGTGGTGACGGTGCCCGCGAGGCCGACGAGGGTGCCGGCCCCGGTGAGCGGCACGGTCCGCTCGGCGAGGTCGAGGGCGGCGTCGATGTCCGCGCGGATCGCGGCGGCGCGCTCGTGGCTGGGCGGGTCCATCACGGCCCCGTCCACGACGAGGTGACGTTCCGTCATCCGTACGCAGCCGATGTCCACGGACCGGGCCGCCTCCACCCGGTCCGCGCCGAGGACGAACTCGGTGGAGCCGCCGCCGATGTCGACCACCAGATACGGCTTCGCCAGGTGGTCGCTGCCCGCCAGCTCCTTGGTGGCCCCGTCGAAGGAGAGCTGCGCCTCCTGGTCGCCGGTGATCACCTCGGGCTCGACGCCCAGGATGTCCCGGACCCCGGCCACGAACTCCGCGCTGTTCTCGGCGTCGCGGGAGGCGGACGTGGCGACGAAGCGGATCCGCTCCGCGCCCAGCTCCTCGATCGCCGCCGCGTACTCGCGGCAGGCCGCGAACGTCCGCTCCAGCGCCTCGAGGGCGAGCCGGCCGGTCCGGTCGACGCCCTGGCCGAGGCGGACGATCGTCATCCGCCGGTCCAGCTCGGTGAAGGAGCCGGTGGCGGGGTCCACGTCGGCGACGAGGAGCCGGATCGAGTTCGTACCGCAGTCGACGGCGGCGACCCGGGTCACGCGTCCCGCCCTTCCGCGTCCACGGCGCACGGCGTGACGCAGGGGCCCTTGGCCCACCACTCGGGCAGCATCGCGATGGCCTCGTCGCCCAGCGGGTTGACCCCGGGCCCGGCGGCCAGCGAGTGGCCGACCAGGACGTGCAGGCACTTCACCCGGTCCGGCATGCCGCCGGCGCTCGGGAAGCCCTCCAGGACCTCGATGGCGTCGCGGCGGGTGATGTAGTCCTCGTGCGCGGCCCGGTAGGCGTCGGCCAGCTCCGGGTCGGTCTCCAGACGGGCCGTCATCTCCTTCATGACCCCGTTGGCCTCCAGCGTGCCGATCGCCGAGGCCGCCCGGGGGCAGGTCAGGTAGTACGTCGTCGGGAACGGCGTGCCGTCCTCCAGACGGGGCTGGGTCTCCACCACGTCCGGGTTGCCGCACGGGCAGCGGTGCGCGATGGCGCGCAGACCGCGCGGCGGGCGGCCGAGCTGCTGCTCGAACGCGGCGATGTCCGCGTCGGTGGGCTTGGTGGACTCGGTCTGCGGAGGGGGCGTTTCCATGCCTGCCTTGGTTCTGCTCGGAAGCTCGTAGAGGTGGACGTACTCGGGAACGTACGGAGGTACGTACGGGGTCGGTCGGTCAGTCGCGGTCGTCGTCACGGTCGGCGCTGTCCACGCCGTCCCAGAGGTTCGAGTGCCACGGGCGGTCGCTCGCGCCCGGCTCGCCGCGGCGGTCCTCGGCCGCGTCGGGGTCGGCCACGGTGTAGGCGGTCTCCCCGGGCAGGACGTAATGAAGGTGCTGGCGGGCCAGGCGCATGATGTACGCGTCGTCCTGGAGCCGCGCCTTCTCGTCCCGCAGCTCCTCGGTGCGCCGCTCCGCCTGCTGCGAGAGCCGCTCCTGCTCGGCGATCTCGTCGCGCTGGGAGACGTACTGCCGCATCGGGTAGGCGAGCGCCACCACCAGGGAGCAGACCACCAGCGCCAGGAACGCGGCCCGGCCGGTGAGCCGGGAGCGGCGGGCCTGGCGGCGGTTCTGGGATCGGTACACGCGGGCCGCGGTCTGCTCGCCGAGCAGTCGCAGCCTGGTCGCGGTGGAGAACCGGTCGCGGTCCTTCCCGGCCATGTCTCCCGCCTCCCCATTACGCACGTCCGTCCCCGCACACGGTACGGGACCGGGTGCGGGGACGGACGGAGGCTACCGACTTGCGACTACGGGTCAGCCCTTGAAGCGCGGGAAGGCGGAGCGGCCCGCGTACACCGCGGCGTCGTCGAGGATCTCCTCGATGCGCAGCAGCTGGTTGTACTTGGCGACACGGTCCGAACGGGCCGGGGCGCCGGTCTTGATCTGGCCGCAGTTCACGGCGACGGCGAGGTCGGCGATGGTGACGTCCTCGGTCTCGCCGGAGCGGTGCGACATCATGCACTTGAAGCCGTTGCGCTGGGCCAGCTCGACGGCGTCCAGGGTCTCGGTCAGCGAACCGATCTGGTTGACCTTCACGAGCAGGGCGTTGGCGGAGCCCTCCTCAATGCCGCGGGCCAGGCGCTCGGGGTTGGTGACGAAGAGGTCGTCGCCGACGATCTGGACCTTGGAGCCGATGCGGTCGGTGATGACCTTCCAGCCGGCCCAGTCGTCCTCGTACAGCGGGTCCTCGATGGAGACCAGCGGGTACGCGGAGACGAGCTCCTCGTAGTACTCGGTCATCTCGGCGGCCGAGCGGGACTTGCCCTCGAACTCGTAGACGCCGTCCTTGTAGAACTCGGACGCGGCGACGTCGAGCGCGAGCGCCACGTCACGGCCCGGGACGTAGCCGGCCTCCGTGATGGCCTCGACGATGAGGTCCAGGGCGGCGCGGTTGGACTCCAGGTTCGGGGCGAAGCCGCCCTCGTCGCCGAGTCCGGTGGACAGGCCCTTGGTCTTGAGGACCTTCTTCAGCGTGTGGTAGATCTCCGCACCCCAGCGCAGGGCCTCGGAGAAGGACTCGGCGCCGATCGGCGCGATCATGAACTCCTGGATGTCCACGTTGGAGTCGGCGTGCGAGCCGCCGTTCAGGATGTTCATCATCGGAACGGGCAGCAGGTGCGCGTTCGGGCCGCCGAGGTAGCGGAAGAGCGGCAGGTCGGACGCCTCGGAGGCGGCGTGCGCGACGGCCAGCGAGACGCCGAGGATGGCGTTCGCGCCGAGCGAGGCCTTGTTCTCGGTGGCGTCCAGGTCGAACATCGCCTGGTCGATGAGGCGCTGCTCGGTGGCGTCGTACCCGACGAGCTCCGGGCCGATCTGCTCGATGACGGCGAGGACGGCCTTCTCGACGCCCTTGCCCTGGTAGCGGTTGGGGTCACCGTCGCGAAGCTCTACAGCCTCGAACGCACCGGTGGAGGCGCCGGACGGAACAGCAGCACGGCCCGTGCTGCCGTCGTCGAGGCCAACCTCGACCTCGACCGTGGGGTTGCCCCGGGAGTCGAGGATTTCCCTGGCTACGACGACGTCGATGGACGGCACGAGGCATCTCCTTCTGGGATCTGACACTGGTTGTGCAGGGTCACTGTGGCCTTGCGACCCGAGCCTATCCGGCCCGGCCGCGTCGGCCAGCCGACCGCCCGTCTCCTGGGACGAAAAAGGGCCCAAGGACCTGCATCACGGGACAAAACTCTAGAAATCTACTGGGCGGTAATAAGCGGTGGCGACAAGAGGTGAACGCAACCGCGCCCGCTCGGGCCCTCCACCCACGAAGAACCCGGCCCGGCGCGCTGGGGGGGAAGAGCGCGCCGGGCCGGGAAGCCGTGCGAGGGAGGGTGCCGCCGGACGCCCTCCCTCCGGGGAGGAGAGACGGCGTTTACTTCAGGTGGAGCTGCTGACCCGGGAAGATCAGGTCGGCGTCCTCGACGATGTCGTCGTTGAGCTTGAAGAGCTTGCTCCAGCCGCCCTTGACGTCTTCCGCCTGGGCGATGCTGCTCAGGGTGTCGCCGGCCTTGACCTTGTACTCGCCGTCACCCTTCTTGACCTTGTCGCCGGTCGGGGTGGTGACGGTCTTCTTGCTCTCGGCCTTCTTCTCGGCCTGCGGAGCGGGGCGCTGCTCGGAGCGCGTGGTGGGCTGCTCGGCCTGACGCTCGGGCTGCGCCTGCTCGGGCTTGCTCTCGGACTGGCCGGAGCCGGTGTTCACGCCCGGGTCCACACCGTCGTTGGTGAGGCCGCCTGCGCTGGCGCAGGCCCAGGCGCCCGGACCCTGCAGGTCGAGGAGCTTCTCGGCGGTGGCGATCTGCTGGTCCTTGGAGGCCAGGTCGGCGCGCGAGGCGTACTGCGTACCGCCGGCGGCGGCCCAGCTGGACTGCGAGAACTGCAGTCCGCCGTAGTAGCCGTTGCCGGTGTTGATGGACCAGTTGCCGCCGGACTCGCACTGGGCGACGGCGTCCCAGGTCTCGACGGAGGCGGCGGACGCGTTGGTCGCGCCCATCAGCGGGACGGCGACGGCGGCACCGGTGACACCCGCGAGGGTGGCGATACGGGTGGCCTTGGACGGGCGGCGGTGCTTGCCCTTGCTGTTCAGCAGCATGGAACGAATCTCCTCACCGACGCCTACGAGGTGAGCTGTCGGGTTCGGGCTGATGAGTTGCCCGGTCGCACGGTGCTGCTCGCGACTTCACCCCGAGCCGGTCCCGTACGTCCCCGTCGGTTCGACGAGGCGTCCGGACCCGGCGGCCTACCTGGGTCCCCCGCTCCTGCCTACGGCGCTTACGCGTCTGTTCCCTTCGACCGACGGCAGGATTCGGCGTGACGGTCGACGGGGCCCGCGGTGCGAGCGGCTCCGACCGTAAACACAGGCAACCCCGACATTCAAAGATGGACATAGGGGGCAATCGCCCCGAACTCCCCGCGACCGATGGGGCATTTCCGCAGGTCGGGGGCGATACGCGCGGACCGGCCGGGCGAGATGCGCCAGTTGAAGCAAAGAGACCCATGTCTCACTTCCGCAAAAGTGGACATAGGCCTCTGAACTGCCTGATTTTCCCGGGCGTTTTCGCCCGAATTGAATCAGTTGGCGGCAGGCACCTCGGCACCCTGATCCGCGCTCTGCTCCGCACCCTGCTCGGCGTCCTGACCCAGGCCCAGATCCAGGCTCTGGCCGGGCAGGATCAGATCCGGGTCGGAGCCCAGGAGGTCCTTGTTCGTCTCGTACAGGCCGGTCCAGCCGCCGGGAAGCTCCTGGGAGTCGGCGATGGCCCAGAGGTTGTCGCCGGGCTGCACCGTGTACGCGCCGGCGCTCGCCGCGCCGCCGTTCCGCCCGTCGCCGTCGCCACGCGAGGCGTGCCGGCCGGACTCACGGGGGCCGTCGCCCTGACCGGTCCCGGCCTCCTCGGGCGCGGGGGCGCCCCGGTGCTTGCCGCCCTTGCCGTTCTCGCCCGTCGAGGCGTCGGCGGTGCCGGAGGGGTCCGTGGCGTCGGGAGCGTCGGAGGACGGCGGGGCGGAGGGCGTCACCGAGGAATCGGGAGCGTCGCCGCCCTTCTCCGTACCACTACCACCCTCCTCGTCCGCCTTGTCGCCCTTGTCGGCCTTGCCACCCTTGTCGTTCTTCTCGCCCTTGCCGGATTCATCCGCTTCTTCGGTCGAACCCGCTTCGCCGGCCGGGTCGGCCGAGGGGTCCGCCGACGGATCGGCGGACGGGTCGGCGGACGGCGAGGTGCCCGGGTCGACGCCCGGCAGGCTGCCGTCCACCGCGAGACCGGAGATCACCGCACAGCTGGGCCACGCCTTCGGACCCTGGTCGTCCAGGACCTTCTCGGCGACGGAGATCTGCTGCGACCGGCTGGCGAGGTCGGCGCGGGGCGCGAACGCCGTGCCGCCGTACGCCGACCAGGTCTCCTGCGAGAACTGGAGCCCGCCGTAGTAGCCGTTGCCGAGATCGGCGCTCCACATGCCGCCACTCTCGCACTCCGCGACCCGGTCCCAGGTGGTGGCCTCGGCCGCGTGCGCGCCGCTCGCGCCGAGCAGCGGGATGGCGATGGCCGATCCCGTCACACCTGCGGCGACGACGATGGCGGGTGCCTGGCGAGGGCGGCGGTGTCTGCCGTTCGCGGAGCCCATGGGTATGCCTTCCGTGCGACTGACAAGCGAGTGACCTGAGCGCCGCGCAGCGGGATTTCGTGCCTGCGTCGGCGCACAAGTGACGCGTGAGCAACGTGCGACCGACGCGTCGAACCGTGAACCTAGCGGGACTCGAACGTGTGTCACAAGTCGATGCAGCGCAGATCACGTGAAAGTCACAGAGTTGACAGCGTGTCACTTTTTTCGGAACGGCTGCCCGGCTCGAACTCGACCGGAAGTGTGCGCAGTCCACGCATGATCAGTCCGCCGCGCCAACGCAAATCGGCAGGTTCTGCCGCAAGTCGCAGGTCAGGGAGGCGTCTCAACAGCGTGGCCAGCGCGGTCTGCCCCTCCAGCCTGGCCAGCGGCGCCCCCAGGCAGTAGTGGATGCCGTGCCCGTAACCGAGGTGCTGATTGTCACGCCGCGCAAGGTCCAGCGTGTCCGGATCCGCGAACCGCTCCGGGTCCCGGTCGGCCGCCGCCAGCACCACCAGTACGGGATCCCCGGCGGCGATCTCCTCGCCGCCCAGGGTCAGCGCCTCGGTGGCGTACCGCCAGGTCGCCATCTCGACCGGCCCGTCGAACCGGAGCAGTTCCTCCAGCCCGGTCGCCAGCAGCGCGCTCTCCCCGGCCACCGGGGACGCCTCCAGCGAGGCCTCCAGCAGGGCGCGCTGCTCGGGGTGACGCAGCAGCGCGTAGGTCCCGTTCCCGATCAGATTGACGGTCGTCTCGAACCCGGCGAAGAGAAGGATGAACGCCATCGCGGCCGCCTCGTTCTCGGTGAGGTGCTCGCCGTGGTCGCTGGCCCGGATCAGCCCGGAGATCAGGTCGTCGCCGGGGCTCTCCCTCTTCCGGTGGATGAGTTCGGCGAGATAGCCGCGCATCTTCTTCACCGACCGGGCGACCCCGCCGCGCGGCCCGCCACCGTGCCGGATCATCATGCCCGCCCAGTCCCGGAAGTCGTCCTGGTCCTCGCGCGGGACGCCGAGCAGATCGCAGATGGCGTAGATGGGGAGCGGAAAGGCGAGGTCGTGGATGAGGTCGGCCTCCCCCTTCTCGATGAACTCGTCGATGAGCCGGTCCGTCAGCTCCTGCACACGGGGCGCGAACTCCGCGACCCGGCGCGGGGTGAACGCCTTGGACACGAGCCGGCGCAGCCGGGTGTGGTCCGGCGGATCGATATTGAGCAGATGCGTCATCAGCTCCGCCTTGCGCTCCCCCGGGATCCCCGTCTTCCCCTTGGCGTGCGGCGACTCGGCGTGATTGGCCGGATTCTTGGAGAGCCGCGCGTCGGCGAGCGCCTGCTTGGCATCCCCGTACCGGGTCACGAGCCAGGCCTCGACCCCGCTGGGCAGCGCGGTGCGGTGCACGGGGCGGTGCTCGCGGAGCCAGGCGTAGGCGGGGTAGGGGTCGGTGGCGAACTCCCAGGTGAAGAGTTCGGGGGTGCTTTCGGGGGTGGCGCTGTGGGGGCAGGCTGAGGGCTCGGGGGTGCCGGGGGCGGGGCTGTCGTTCACGCCTCGACGTTATCGGGCGGGGTGTCGTCGGGCCGGTGTGGGCTGCTCCGGGCCGCCTTGAGGTCGGCCAGCGCGCGCTCGGCGTGGTGATGGCCCATGTCCTGGGCCTTGCGGAGCCATTCCTCGGCGTCGTCGTACCGATTGTCCGCCGCCAGGAAGGTCCCGAGCACATACGCTGCGGCGTAGTCGCCCAGATCATGGGCCTTCGCAAGCCACTTCCGAGCCTCCTTCGGCTGCCCCTGTTCCATCAGGAGCAACCCGAAGTTGCTGGCCCCGGTGGTGTCCCCCTGTTCGGCGGACTGCTGGAACAGGAGGGCCGCCTCGTCCATGTTCTCGCGCCGCTCCAGCACCAGGCCGAGGTCGTTGACGGCCGTCCTGTCCCCCTCCCGCACCGCGATCCGGTACCACCGCTCCGACTCCTCGTACTCGCCCCAGGCGAAGTAGAGGGAACCGATGCGTGAGGCGACGTCCTTCACCCGGCCCTGCTCAGCAGCCCGCTGGTACCACCACAGGGCATCCTGTTGGTCCCCGTCGCCCCGGAGCAGATCACCCAGCCAGAACGCGGCGACCGCGTCACCGTTCTCCGCCGCTGTCCGCAGCCAGTGCTCCGACCGCTGCAACAGGACGATGCCGAGCAGGCGCTGCGCCTCGGTGTCCCCGCTGTCCGCGCCCCTCTCCAGATACGGGGTCGCGGCGGCGATGTCCTCCCGGTGGAACAGCAGGCTCCCCAGCCGGGCCGCGGCCTCGGTGCTGCCCGCGTCCGCGGCCCGGCGGAGCCAGGCCTCGGCGGACGCCTCGTCTCCGTACTCCTCCTCGATGCGGCCGAGGGTCAGCAGCGCCTGCGGGTTCGCGTCCGCCTCCGGGCCGAGGACGGCGCGGGCGCGTGCGAGCACGGCGTCCACGGCCGGCGACGCGGCGTCGCCGGACAAGAGCTCTTCGAGGACGAGGGGCCACAGCTCCAGCGGAACGGGCCCGAACCCGGGCACGCCGTCCCGTGCGTCCTCGATCAGGGAGCCGTACGCCCGCCAGGTGCCGCCCTCCGCCCCGGGTACGAGCATGCCCGTCGTGCCGTGACGGACCACGGACGCCCAATCGAGGGCCTGGTCGAAGTCCTCGAAGCCGCCCTGCGGGACCCTGTCCCCGTAGAGGTCGCTCGCCTTGCGCAGCACGTCGGCCGGGATCTCCTCGACCCCGCAGCGCGCCAGGTCGATGGCGGCGAGGACGACGCGGTGGCCGAGCGGGTGCGCGTTCGCGCGGCGGGCCCGCCGCCACTCGCCCAGGAGTTCCGGCCCGACGGCGAGGTACGCGGTGGTGCTGTGCCGGGTGCGATGCGCGTACGCGCCCGCCAGGCGGAGGTCTCCGGGCGCGGCTGCGGCCAGCCGTTCCACCTCCGCCGGGGACCATTCCGTGCCCAGCTCGACGGGGTCCACTCCGCTCAGGAGCCGGGCGTGCGCCGGGCTGCCGAAGCGGTGGGCGTCATACGCCTCGTCGCTCATGGTGGCGAGCACCGGGACCCGCAGGCGGGCGAGTTCGGCGAGGAGCGCCGCGGTCAGCCCGTGCTCGCCGAGGTGGCCGTCCAGATCGTCGAGCCAGAGCACGCACTCCGCGTCGCCCCGGGACCGCAGCACGGCGGTCGGTCCTCGCAGGTCCACGCCGGGAGCCGGGTGGAGGATCCTCGTCGTGCCGGAGAGGTTGGCGGACAGCGCCGCCCAGAGCGTCCTGGTCTTGCCGGACAGCGGCTCGCCGGTCACCAGCACCAGCCCGCCGTCCCGGGCCGCCGCCCGGACCTGGGCTTCCAGCGCGGGGTCGCAGTCGCGTGCCACGTATCGAGGCAGGGGCGGTTCGTCGGAGATACGGCGTGGCCGGTGAACGCCGAACGCGAACGGGTCGGCCCGGTCCAGGTGCGGCCAGTCGGTGAGCGGAGGAGGACCGGAGTGCGGCGGATGCCCGTAGTAGGTGTGCATACCGCCGGTGATGCTCCCGGCCAGGACGACCGCTTCGTTGAAGGTGCCGTCCGAGATGGTGTTGCTGTTCTCGGCGATGTCGGGCGCGCGCCGCGGCGCGGGAGCCGCGCGTGCTCGCTCGTCCTCGGCGAAGGCGTCGGCGATCGCCTTCAGCTCCTCGTACACGACGGCGTCCTGGCGCCGGGCCACGCGCAGGACTTCGAGCAGTTCCCGGGCGACCAGCGGCCCGGCGATGGAGTTCCCCCGGTATCTGCCGATCACCCGGCTCAGCTCCGGTACCAGCAAGGGGGCCGCGACACTTCGCTGCACGGTATCGGCCAGCAGCTCGTACAGGTCGGGAGCGCCCTCGACGATGCCCCGGCCCAAAGCATCGGCCAGCGCCTCCAGTTCGGCATCCACGCCCGTCCCCCGCCCCTCGCACAATCCCTGGAGTAACCGTAGTAACGGTACTAACCCGCCCCGCCCTCCGCCGCCACGATCGCGTCCCGGTACGCCCGGGCCGCCGCGCGCAAGGCGGCCTCCGGGTCGGTGCCGTTCGCCTCGGCGGCTACGGCCAGGGCGAGGAGGTCGTAGCCGATGGTGTCGCCCGGAGCGTGGCCCGCTGTGTCGCCCGTCGGGAGGGGCACGGTGAGGCCGGCCGTGCGGACGCGGCTGCCGAGCTTCGCGGCGAGGGCCAGGCCGGGCTGGCCGAGGGGGACGCCCTCGGTGACCGAGGTGCGCTGCTTCTCGATCGCCTTGGTGCGCAGCCAGTGCGCGTGGACGTCCTCGGGGGTCTCCGCCGTCTCGTCGCCGAAGACGTGCGGATGGCGGTGGATCAGCTTCTCGACGAGGCCGCCCGCGACGTCGTCGATGGCGAAGGGCTCCTCGGGGTCCTCCTCCGCGATGCGCGCGTGGAAGACGACCTGGAGCAGGACGTCGCCCAGTTCCTCGCGCAGTTCGGTCCGGTCGCCGTCCTCGATCGCCTCGACCAGTTCGTACGCCTCCTCGATGGCGTACTTGGCGAGGCCCCGGTGCGTCTTCTGCGAGGTCCAGGGGCATTCGCGGCGGATCCGGTCCATGACCTGGACCAGGTCGAGGAGGCGGGCGCCGGGCAGGTCGTACGAGCCGGGGAGCAGTTCCAGGTCCGGCATGGCCACCCGGCCCGAGCCGCCGAGGCGGGCCAGGCCGTCGGTGAGGGGGGCGTTGCCCTCTCCGCCGGTCAGGACGACCACCGTCCGGCCGCCCGCGCAGTCCGCGACCAGTTCGTCGGCGGAGGGCGCGGCGTGCTCGACGCGTACGCCCGCCTCGCGGAGGTAGGGCAGTTGCGGCTGGTCCGGATCCGCGGTGAGGACCCGGTCGGCGGCGTGCAGCGTCTGCCAGGCCGGCCAGGACAGCAGGCCGGGCGCGACCCGGTGGCTGGCGGTGAGCAGGACGATGCGTCCGGGGTCGGCGGGGGTCTCGACGGAGGTGTCGGGGGCTTCGGCGTTCACCCTGCGAACCTACCTCCGGCCCGTCGGGTCAGGCGCCCGCCGGGGAGTCCTTCGGCGGGAACTCGGTGCGCTGGGTGATCCAGGGCGCGCGGTAGTCGCCGAGCTGCATCTTCTGGTCGTTCCAGGTGCCGAAGCGCGGGTTGACGTCGATGTCGAGGGCCTTGGACGCCTTGGTGAGGGCCTCGCCGACCGCCTGCTGACCGGCGGGGGTGCCGAGGTCCGCGCCGATGGCCCGGGCCAGCTTCGGGAGCTGGACCTCCTGGCGCATGTCGGCGTCGATCTGGTCCGGGGCGACCCAGCGCTGCTGGAGCATCATCGCCTCGAACTGTTCCTGGCCGCCCTGCTGGGCGAGGCTGGCCTGCCGCATCTCCTGGATCTCCTTGCGGGTCACCGTGACCCCCGCGTCCGCGGCGGCGCGGTCCAGGATCCGGCCGAAGATCAGCCCGTGCAGCTTGGCGCGGTTGAGCTGGCCCGACTTGTTCACCAGCTGGGCGGCCTGCGGGGAGCTCTCCTGGGCGCTGCGGACGTCCGCGGCGCTGGCCTGGACCGCCGACACCTCGATCCGTTCGCCGCCCACGACGGCCGCGGCGCCGGGGTGGGCCTGGTTGCCGCAGGCCGTGAGGAGCGGCGCGGCGACGAGCGTTGCGGCGAGGACGGCGAGCGCGGTGCGACGACGGCGGTGCAAAGGAGCCTCCCGGGGAGAGTTTGTGCATGGGTGCACAAAGCCTTGCGGTGATCGATGTTAGGCAGTGGATGTGGTGCGTGCCACTGATTCGACCAACGATTCGGGAGGAGTTGGGGATGTGGTCGGGTACGGGGGCGGTCCGGGGCGCGGTCAGCTTCCGCGGACGTCCCGCTGGTGGCTGAGCAGGCGGCGCAGGTCCATCGGCAGCGGATGGTGCGGCCCGTAGCTGCGCTCGGCGTCGTACAGCAGGGCCTGGAGCTGGGCCCGGCCAGCGGTGTGGTCGCCGACCGCCAGGAGCAGCTGTCCGATGCGGTGCCGGATGTCGAGTGCGCGGCCGGGGTCGGAGGTGACCGCCCCGTAGGCGTTCTCGTAGTACGGGAGGACCGCGCGGTACTCGCCCAGCGCGGCCCCGGCCTCGCCGAGCTGTTCGAGGCACTGGGCCACGTCGTAGCGGAACTGGAGGGCCTGCGCGTCGCCCGGCCCCGCCTCGGCGGCGCGGTCTCCGGCGAGGCGGCGCAGTTCGGGCAGTGCGCGGCGGTACTGCCCGTCGTCCATCAGCGTCGCGGCGTACTGCTTGCGCAGGATGCGGACGACCGGCGAGTGCTCGCCGTGTTCGGCGGCGGCGGCCGGGAGGGTGGCGCCGAGGACGTCGACGGCCTGGGTGATCCGGCCCTCGCCGAGCAGCTTCTTCACCTCGTCCACGGCCCGCGCGACATCCGGCCGGGCGGGCGGCGGCGGGGTGGCGTGGGGCGGGGTGCTCGGGGGTACGGGGGTGGCCCGTGCGGGCGACGCGAGGACGGCCGGGGGCGGGGTGAAGGACGGCGGGGCGGCGAGCGTGGGCGGCGGCGCGGCGAAGGTGGCGGGGGCGGGCACGGACGCGGGCGTCGCGGCCCGGTCCGGCCAGGGCGCGTGCGGGCGCAGGAACGGGCGGGTCGGGTCGAGCGGTCCGGCGGGCTTCCCGTGCTGGGGCAGCAGCGGGGCCAGCTCCTCGTACACCTCCTGCGCGGAGGCCGGCCGGTCCCCCGGGTCCTTGGCGAGCAGCCGCAGCACGAGGGCCTCCAGCGCCACGGGAACCTCGGGGCGGGCCTGCCGGACCGGGAGCGGGGGCTCGTAGAGGTGGCGGTGCAGGACGCCGAGCGCGGTGGACCCGGCGAACGGCACGTCGCCGCTGAGGAGTTCGTGCAGGACGACCCCGAGGGCGTACAGGTCGGT
The DNA here is from genome assembly GCF_010548505.1 of Streptomyces sp. SID14515. Taxonomy (NCBI): domain Bacteria; kingdom Bacillati; phylum Actinomycetota; class Actinomycetes; order Kitasatosporales; family Streptomycetaceae; genus Streptomyces; species Streptomyces sp. SID14515. The sequence goes on from NZ_JAAGMH010000086.1 coordinate 26,902, forward strand.
GCGCGGGCCGACCGCGCCGCCCATCGCCTGCTCGGGGGCCATGTAGGCCGGGGAGCCGATGGGTGAACCGGTGTGCGTGAGGCGGGTGGTGTCCGTGTCGAGGACGGAGGCGACGCCGAGGTCGAGGACGGTGACGGTGCCGTCGGGCCGGACCATGACGTTACGGGGCTTGAGGTCGCGGTGGACGATCGGCACGGCGTGCACCGCGCTGAGGACCGCGCAGAGCTGGGCGGCGACCGCGACGGCCCACGGCCAGGGGTACGGGCTCCGCCCGGTCAGGTGGTCGGCGAGGTCGGCGCCCTCGACGTACTGCATGACGAGGTAGAGGTCGTCGCTGTCGTTGCCCGCGTCGTGGACGGTGACCAGGCCGGGGTGGTCGACCTGCGCGGTGACCCGGCACTCGCGGACGAACCGGCGGCGCAGTTCGTCGGCCGCGTCGCTGCCGGTGGGCCCGGCGACCCGGTCGGGGCGCAGCAGCTTCACGGCGACGCGGCGGTCCAGGCGGCGGTCGTACGCCGTCCACACCTGGCCCATGCCGCCCTGGCCGAGGATGGACGCCAGCTCGTACCGGTCGGCGATGATCCGCCCGCTCACCGGCCCTCGCCCTCCCCGTTCCCCTGGTGCTCCTGGTTCCCCTTGCGGAGGTAGTCGCTCAGCTCGTCCAGCTCGGCGCGGACCTGGTCGAGGCGCTGGGGGGCGGGCGTGGGCGTGGGCGGCGGGGCCTGCACGGTGTAGGGGTTGGGCTGGTGCTGCGGCTGGGGCTGGTGCTGCGGCTGCGGCTGCGGCTGCGGCTGGACGAGGTGATGCGGCTGGTACGGGAGCGGCGCGGGGTGGACGGGTGCGGTGGCGGCGTACGGGGACGGGGGCGAGGGCGGGGAGCCGAGGGAGCTGTAGTGGCGTATCTCCGCGTACAGGTAATAGGTGATGACCCCGGCCAGCACGCTGACGAGCCAGAGGAACAGGACCAGCGCCGCCGCGTCCGACATGTCGTCGGGGTCGTCCGGGGTGGCCATGATGAAGACGAACAGCCCGCCGTTGAGGACCGCCACGACCACCAGCAGGATCCAGTCGCGCGGCCTGCGGGTGACGATCGCGAGGCGCAGCATCGCCGCCCAGCCCAGCAGGCCGCAGCTCAGCACGGTCACCACCACGAGGATCACGCGCACGGCGGTGAGCGTCGCCGAGGAAGGCCGGGATGTCGTCGGCTGCTGCGGCGAAGGGCCGTAGCCGTGCATGTGCTGCTCCTGGGGCGCGGATGGCGGACGTGTGGGGTGAGCGTATACACCTCCGCCGACCGGCCGTCCCGGTTGTGCCCATCGTTGTGCCCAACCGTTGTGTCCGGCCGTTGTGCCCGGCTGTTGTGCGTCAGTTCACCGGGGGCCGGACCGGGCCGGGGCGCCTCCGCCGAAGTCCACCTCGGCCGCCCGCAGTACGCGCACCCGGCGGCCCGGGAAGCGGAGGTTGCGGTAGATCTCGTTGTGGTGCGCGACGGACGCCTCCGGTGCGGCGTACGGACCGGAGCCGTCCGGCCGGACGGACGTGGTGTGCCCGTCCGCGACGAGCACCACGTCGTACCCCCGGCTCAGCGCCTGCCGGGCGGTGGACTCGACGCAGATCTCGGTGGCGAACCCGGTGACGACGACCTCGGTGACCCCCTGGGCCCGCAGGACCGCGTCCAGTTCCGTGTCCAGGAAGCTGTCCGGGGCGGCCTTGGGCACGACGGTCTCGCCGGGTACGGGGGCCAGTTCGGGCACGATCCGCCATCCGTCGGTGCCGGGTTCCAGCTCCTCGTCCTGCTGCTGCGCGAACACCACCGGGGCGCCGGCCGCCCTGGCCCGCTGCTGGAGACCGGCGATGGCCGCGACGGTGCCGGACGCCCGGTGGGCCATCGCCACCAGGGTGTTCTGCATGTCGATGACGAGGAGCGCGGAGGCCGCCCTCCCCCTCGGGTCCGCCGTCACAGCCGGTGCCGTACCCAGACGTTGGGCTCGACGTAGACCGCGTACCCGTGCGCGAGCGCGCAGTGCACCGGGACGAGCGCCCCGGGCACCTCCACCGGACCGTCCGTGTCGAACGGCAGCCCGGTCCACTCCCGCCACTGCGCGAGCGAACCGCTCACGGTCATGGACACGGTGGCGACCGAGTCCACCGTCCCGCCCGCCCGGACGTGGACCCGCAACCACGGGTCCTCGGGCAGCCCGTCCTCGGGGCGGGTCAGCCGGGCGTACTCCTCCATCGGCAGGCCGGGCCGCAGGTGCTTGGCGCTCGGCCGCACCGGGGCGACGACTTCCCGGAGGCCGTGGCGCGCCGCGTTGTCGCGCATCGCGGCGAGCATCCGGCCCGATATCCCCTTGCCCTGATGGCCGGTGGCCACGGTGATCTCGATCGCGCCGACCGTGTCGGGCGTGCGCCCGCGCCGCAGATCCGCGAACGCCCAGAGCAGCATCCGGTCCCAGCCGCCGACGGGCAGTTCACCGCGCCCGGGGGCGTCCAGCACGAAGGGCACGCTGTAGGCGCGGGCCACCACGACGCCCTCGGGGTCGGTGGCGACCAGCACGTACTGGGGGAACTCGACCGCGATCCGGGCGAAGTTCGCCCAGCCGACGATGTCCTCCAGTACGAACTCCGGCCAGGTGTCCGGCATCCGGTCCAGGGCGGCGGCCAGCTCCGGGCGCTCGGCGAGGGTGGTGATGTGCAGCTCCATACGCGCGACCTTATGCACCCCGCACCGCTCCGACCAGCGAATATCGCTTCGGGGCCACCGCGCACCCGGTGGGACGGCGCCCCCGGCGGGCCGCCGCCCGCTACCGTCCCGCCGCATGACGACGACACCGCCGCCCGCCTCCCCCGCCCCTGAATCTCCCGGCCCCGGCCCCGTCCTGATCCGTCCCTGCCGCCCGACGGACCTCGAACTCCTGGAGCGGCACATGCCCTCGCCCGGCCGGACCCGGCGGCACGCCGCCCGCTTCGACCGGCAGGAGCAGGGTCTCAGCACCTTTCTGACCGCCTGGATCGACGGCGTACCCGTCGGGTCGGCGCAGATCCTCTGGCAGGGCTGCGCCGCTCCGGAGGTCCAGGCCCGCTTCCCCGGCTGCCCCGAGCTGAACGGGCTCGGGATCTGGCCACCGGACCTGCGCTCCCGGGGCATCGGCACGGCGCTGATCCGGGCGGCGGAGCGGCGGGCCCGCGACGCGGGGCATGACCTGATCGGCCTGGGCGTGGACGACGACAACCACCGGGCGGCCGCGCTCTATCTGCGGATCGGCTACCGGGAGACCGGCTGCCGCTATCTGGACCGGTACGCGTTCCTGGACGCCGACGGGGTCCGGCGGGAGGTCGCGGATCCGGCCCGCTTCCTGGCCAGAAGCCTGGGCGAGGCCTCGCCCGGACCGGAGTGATCCGGCCGGAACCATGAGGTGTGCATGCCGCGTCCCCACCCGTGACTTCGTCCCCGTGCACCACCCGTCGAGGAGCAGAACCATGACCCAGCCCGGTACGACACCGACCCGCCCCCGGAGAGCCGCCGGGTGCCTGCAGAGCATCGTGGTGCTCGCGGTGATCCTCGGCCTGGGCTACGGGGCGTCCAAGATCTTCGGTGACGACTCGTCGAAGTCGAAGTCCTCCTCGTCCTCCTCGTCCGCCTCGGACGGCAAGGGCGGCTCCTGGGAGATCGGCGACTGCGGCGGTCCGGACCCGGAGAACAAGCCGGACGGCTACCGGGCCTACGACTGCGACGAGTCGGGAGCGACGTTCAAGGCGCTGGAGCTCAAGCCCGCGAGCTTCATGCCCGACTCGATCCAGTGCCCGGCCGGCACGGACCTGATCATCCAGGTCTCCCGGGTCTTCGGCTCCGGCGACGGCAAGAAGGGCGGCGGCATCCCGACCCACACGGTCTGCGGCCGCAACCTGTCCGACGACCACCCGGGCGACGCGGGCGCCGGCGGCGGCCAGCTCGTCGAGGGCGACTGCATCTCGGCGACCGCCAAGGAGATCACCTGCGCCTCGGCCGGGGCGGAGGACTTCAAGGTCCTCGGACTCGTCAAGGACAAGAAGGAGTGCCCGGCGGCGACCACCGAGCCCATGCAGCTGATGATGGCGATCGGCCGCCCGTACGACGTCATCTGCGGCGGCAAGGTCTAAAGAGAACCCGTCCCCCGGTGCGGCGGCGGCCGCTCAGCCACCGCACTGGGCGAGCATGGCCTGCTTGTCGGCCGCCGTGACGGGGAGTTCGTACTTCAGCGAGACCTGGGCGAACCGCACCGCGTAGGAGCAGCGGATCGGCTTGTACGGCGGCAGCCAGGAGGCGGGGCCGGAGTCCCGCTTGGCGTTGTTGGCCGGGCCGTCCACCGGGATGAGGTTGAGCGGGTCGTTGGCGATCTGCTCGCGCTTCGCCTCGTTCCAGCGGGCCGCGCCCATCTGCCAGTCGTAGGACAGCGGCATCACATGGTCGATCTGCACCTTGGTCGCCTGCTGCTTGCGCCAGTCGATGCTCTCGCCGGTGTAGGGGTCCTGGAGCGTCATCGCCATGACGATGCAGTCGGAGCCCGACTTGTGCTCGATGTCCTTGCCGTCGCGGGCGAGCAGGTCGTTGCGGGTGTCGCAGCCGTTGCGGGCGAGCGGAATGCCGTCGATGCCGTCCTTCCAGGCGTAGCCGAACTTCTTCCGCTCGTAACCGGTCTTCGGGCCGCGCCCCTTGGTGGCCACCTTCTCGATGATCTTCCGGGCGGCGGCCCGGTCGGCCTCGTTGGTGAGGGGGGCCAGGCCCGGCTTCGTACCGTCCGGGTTGTCCAGCGGGCTCATGCCGAAGCCGTCGGCGGACTGCGCACCGCCGTTGGTCCCGCCGCTCGTGCCACCGCCCTCGGCCGCGAGGTCGTCGGGGTCGCAGCCGGCCAGGGCGAGCACGACGAGGGCGCCGAGGGCGGGCAGGGCCACTCGGTGGGTACGGGGAGCTATCACGTAAAGCCGTCCTGACGGGGAGGAAACCGAACGCCGAGAATCCTATGGGCGTCTTCCCCGCCGGGGCCGCTTCCATGACTGAACGCATGACCGAGCTTCAGCGCACAGTGCTCCCGGCCCAATCGGAGGTGCGGGTCACACCTTCCCGATGCCGAGGGTGTTCTCCGCGGGCAGCATCCCCGAGTCGATGACCTCCAGCCAGGGCTCCCCCAGCAGTTCCGCCAGCCGCTCGCGCCCCGGCTCGCCCAGCGCCCGCCACGGCGCGGCGGCCTCCTCGTCGGTGCGCAGTTCCACCTTCGCGCGCAGTTCGCGCCCCGCGTCCGTGGCCGTGCCGTCCGACTCCAGCAGCCCGCGCTCCCGGAGGCGTTGCCGGGCCGCGTCCCACTCCCGCGGACTCCACCGCCGGCTCGCGAACACCTCGGGGGCCGCCGCGCCGACCGCCGCGAAGGAGACCAGCGCCTCGACCGGGTCGAGGCCCGCCTCGGTCAGGGCTGCGATGTGCCCGTCGCCCCGGTGTTCGCGCAGGACGGTCGCCGCGTGCCAGAGCGCCAGGTGCGGGGCGTCGGGCCAGGGCAGGGCGGAGTTGGCGGCCCCGAGTCCGCTGAGCGCTCCCGGGGCCTTGGCGACTCCGAGGCCGCCCGGGGCGCCCGGGCCCGCCGCCTCCGCCGCGCGGCGGGCCAGTGCGGCGGCCTCCGCGAACTCCGGCCCCTCCACCCGGTCCCCGAACAGCGCCCGGTAGGCCCCGTCGACCGCCCGCAGCCGGGCCGCGAGCACGGCGTCCGGGGCGGCGGTCGCCCAGACGTCCGGAACGTATTCGTCCACCATCGCCGGAGCGAAGCTGTGGAACGTCCACACCACCTCCGCCGCCCCCACCGCTCCCAGCGGAGCAGCGCGCCAGGCGAAATAGCTCGACCACCGCTCCTCGACGTCGTAGCCGAGCGCGGCGGCCTCGTCGAAGGCCGCGGGGGCGTAGTACAGAACGGCGTGCAGGGGCTCCAGGAGGTGCCACATCTGCCGTACTCGGGCCGGTTCTCCGGTCATCATCTCCGCCTCTCCCGGGCTTCCCGGACGGGAATCGCACATCTAGTCAATGCCTAGATCGGATCTCCAGCATGCGCGCCCCGCCCAAACTTGTCAATGACTAGATGCCGGGTAGGCTGCTTCCCATGAACAGCGAGCGCGAGCGCACCTACCACCACGGCGACCTGCGGCGCGCCGTCCTGGACGCCGCCCTCGACGTCATCGCCGCGAACGGCCCCGCCGCCCTGAGCCTGCGAGACCTGGCCCGGCGCGCCGGCGTCTCGCACGCCGCTCCGGCGCACCACTTCAAGGACCGCACGGGCCTGCTGACCGCCGTGGCCGCCGAGGGGTACGCCCTGTTCGCCGACGCGCTGACCGGGGCGTCCGATCTCCGGGAGCGGGGCGTGGCGTACGTACGGTTCGCGGCGACGCATCCCGCGCATTTCCAGGTGATGTTCCAGCCGGACCTGCACCGCGCCGACGACCCGGACCTGCTGGCCGCCCGCGCCCGGGCGACCGAGGCGCTGCGGGCGGGGGTGGCGGACCTTCCGCAGGGCGGCCGGGGCGAGGACGACCGGCTCGCCGGGGTGGCCGCCTGGTCGCTGGCGCACGGCTTCGCGACGCTGCTGCTCAGCGGCAATCTGGCGGACGCGATGGAGGGCCGGGACCCGGAGGAGGCGTTCCGGGCCCTGACCGGCCTGATCTTCGCGCCGGAAAAGCGGCGCGACGGCTGAGGCGGCCGTCCCCTAGGCTGCCCCTCATGGGCGTTTCCTGAGCGACGAACGAGGTCCCGCAGCGGGACCGCAAGCCGCCCGGCGTCGACCGCCGGGCCACGTTCGTATGCCCACGCACCCACTCGGGAGACCCGGCCATGCCGCACGCACGCCCTGCCCGGACGCCCCTGCCCGCCGACGCCCTCGCCCTGGACCGCCGCATCGAACTGCTGCGCACGACGGCCGAGGCCGACCCCCGGATCGACGGCGTCTTCCTCTACGGATCGTGGACGCTCGGCGAGGCCGACGCCCACTCGGACCTGGACGCCTGCCTGTACGTACGGGAGGAGGACGTCGACGCCTTCGACGGGCGGGAGTTCGTGGAGCGGCTGGCCCCGCTGAAGCTGGCCTACACCAACATGCACGGCATCCTCGCCGTGGTCTTCGACGACCTGATGCGCGGCGAGTTCCATGTCGAGCCGACCGACCCCGGCATCGCCGAGATCGCCACCTGGCGCGGCCAGGTCCACTTTCCCCGCCCCGAGGCGGCCGTCCTCCTGGACCGCACCGGCCGCCTGACCGCCGCCGCCCGCGAACTGGCCGCCTTCAGCCCGCCGGAGCCGGTGGCCACCGCCCAGCAGCTCACGGACGAACTGGCCAACTGGACCCTGATGCTGGCCCACATCCAGGCCCGGGGCGAGCACGCCCGCGCCCACAACCTGCTGCACGCCGTGATCGCCCCGCTCCAGCTCAAGCTCTGCCGCCTGCTGCGCGGCTCGACCGCCCACTGGCTCACCCCGAGCCGCGCCCTGGAGGCGGACCTGCCGGCCGCGGACGTCGAGCGGTACGCCACGACGACCGGGCCCCTGACCCCGGACGCGGTCCGCACAGCGGCGGCGAACAGCTGGCGGTGGAGCCGGGAGCTGGCGGCCGAGGCGGCGGACCGGTGGGGCATCCGGCTGCCGCTGGGGCTGTACGAGGAGATCGGGGAGGCGTTGTCCCCGGAGGAGTGACCGGGCCGACGGGCGGCTGGAGGCCGAGGAGTTCGGGCCGCCGATGGGCTCGGCGGCCCGGTGCGTTCCCGGGCGCTACGACCCCAGGATCGTCGTCAGGAACTCGCCCGTCCACGCCAGCAGTTCGCGGCCGATGACCGGCTTGCCGCCGATCTTGCCCGTCGTCGGGCGCGGGACCAGGATCTGGTGGGCGGCCGGCTTGATGACCGTCTTGGGGTGCAGGCGCTTCAGGCGCAGTTCCTGGGACTCGCGCAACTCCACCGGGGCGAAGCGGATGTTGGAGCCCTGGAGGACGATCTCGCCGACTCCGCAGGCGCGGGCCAGCATGCGCAGGCCGGCGACCAGGAGGAGGTTCTCGACCGGCTCCGGGAGCGGGCCGTAGCGGTCGGTCAACTCCTCGCGGACCGCGCGGATGTCGTCCTCCGAGGAGGCCGAGGCGATCGCGCGGTACGCCTGGAGGCGCAGGCGCTCGCCGGGGGCGTAGTCGTGCGGGACGTGCGCGTCGACCGGGAGCTCGATCTTGACCTCCAGCGGCGGCTCCTCCTGCTCGCCGCCCTCCATCTGGGCCCGGTAGTCGGCGACGGCCTCGCCGACCATGCGGACGTACAGGTCGAAGCCGACGCCCGCGATGTGGCCGGACTGCTCGCCGCCCAGCAGATTGCCCGCGCCGCGGATCTCCAGGTCCTTCATCGCCACGTACATGCCCGCGCCCATCTCCGTGTGCTGGGCGATCGTGGCCAGGCGTTCGTGGGCGGTCTCGGTGAGGGGCTTCTCCGGGGGGTAGAGGAAGTAGGCGTAGCCCCGGTCGCGGCCTCGGCCCACCCGGCCGCGCAGCTGGTGGAGCTGGGAGAGACCGAAGTTGTCGCCGCGCTCCACGATCAGGGTGTTGGCGTTGGAGATGTCGATGCCGGACTCGACGATCGTCGTGGAGACCAGGACGTCGAACTTCTTCTCCCAGAAGTCCACCACCACCTGTTCCAGGGCCGCTTCGGACATCTGGCCGTGGGCCGTGGCGATCCTGGCCTCCGGGATGATCTCGCGGAGGCGGGCGGCGGCCCGGTCGATGGACTCGACCCGGTTGTGGATGTAGAAGACCTGGCCCTCGCGCAGGAGTTCACGCCGTACGGCCGCGCCGATCTGCTTCTCCTCGTACGGGCCGACGAAGGTCAGCACCGGGTGGCGCTCCTCCGGCGGGGTGGTGATCGTGGACATCTCGCGGATGCCGGTGACCGCCATTTCGAGCGTACGGGGAATGGGCGTCGCGGACATCGTCAGCACGTCGACGTTGGCGCGGAGCTTCTTCAGCTGCTCCTTGTGCTCGACGCCGAACCGCTGCTCCTCGTCCACGATGACCAGGCCGAGGTCCTTGAACTTCGTCTCGGAGGAGAACAGGCGGTGGGTGCCGATGACCAGGTCGACCGAGCCGTCCTTCAGGCCTTCGAGGGTCGCCTTCGATTCCGTGTCCGACTGGAAGCGGCTCAGCGCTCTTACGTTGACCGGGAATTGGGAGTAGCGCTCGGTGAACGTGCCGTAGTGCTGCTGGACCAGGAGGGTCGTCGGGACCAGGACCGCCACCTGCTTGCCGTCCTGCACCGCCTTGAACGCCGCACGTACCGCGATCTCCGTCTTGCCGTAGCCGACGTCGCCGCAGACCAGCCGGTCCATCGGGACCGTCTTCTCCATGTCCTCCTTGACCTCGGCGATCGTGGACAGCTGGTCGGGCGTCTCCGCGTACGGGAACGCGTCCTCCAGCTCCCGCTGCCAGGGGGTGTCCGCGCCGAAGGCGTGGCCGGGGGCCGCCATCCGGGCAGAGTAGAGCTTGATCAGGTCGGCGGCGATCTCCTTGACCGCCTTCTTCGCGCGCTGCTTCGTCTTCGTCCAGTCCGCGCCGCCGAGCCGGTGCAGCGTCGGGGCCTCGCCGCCGACGTACTTGGTGACCTGCTCCAGCTGGTCGGTCGGGATGTAGAGGCGGTCGCCGGGCTGGCCGCGCTTGGCGGGGGCGTACTCGACGAGCAGATACTCGCGGGTCGCGCCCTGGACCTTGCGCTGCACCATCTCCACGTACCGGCCCACGCCGTGCTGCTCGTGGACGATGTAGTCGCCGACCTCCAGCGTCAGCGGGTCGATCGTCTTCCGGCGGCGGGCCGGCATCCGGCCCAGGTCCTTGGTGGCGGTGCGCTGGCCGGTCAGGTCGGTCTCGGTGAGCACGGCGAGCTTCAGCGCCGGGTCGACGAAGCCCTGGTCGATCGCCCCGCAGGAGACGTGGACCAGGGACGGGGTGACCTCGGTCAGGTCCGCGTCGAGGCGGGCCGCGATGCCCTCGCCGCTCAGCACCTCGACCGTACGGGCGGCGAGGCCCTGGCCCTCCGTCACGTACACCGTGCGCCAGCCGTCGGCCAGCCAGCCCTTGGTGTCGGCGAGCGCGCGGGCCGTGTCGCCGCGGTACGCCTCCGGGGCGTGCATCGAGAGCTGGAGGGTGTCGTCGTCGTGGTCGGCGGCATCGGCCGCGAACGGCGAGATCGACCACCACATCATGTTCAGCTCACGGGCCCGGTCCCGGACGTCCGCGATGCCCCACAGCGAGGCCGCGCCCACGTCGATCGGGGCCTCGCCGCCGCCCGCGCTCGCCGCCCACGACGCCTGGAGGAACTCCTGGCTCGTGGCGACCAGGTCGGCCGCCCGGGTGCGGACCCGCTCCGGGTCGCAGACCAACGCCATCGCGTCCTTCGGCAGGACGTCGAGCAGCAGCTCCATCTCGTCGACCAGCACCGGGGCCAGCGACTCCATGCCCTCGACCGCGATGCCCTCGGCGATCTTGCCGAGCAGCTCGCCCAGCTCCGGATGCTCCTCCGCCAGCACGGCGGCCCGCTCGCGGACCTGGTCGGTCAGCAGCAGCTCACGGCAGGGCGGGGCCCACAGCCCGTGCGCCGCGACCTCCAGAGACCGCTGGTCGGCGATCTTGAAGTAGCGGATCTCCTCGACCTCGTCGCCCCAGAACTCCACCCGAAGGGGGTGCTCCTCGGTCGGCGGGAAGACATCCAGGATGCCGCCGCGTACGGCGAACTCGCCGCGCTTCTCGACCAGTTCGACCCGGGAGTACGCGGCGGCCGCCAGCGCGTCCACCACCTCGCCCAGGTCCGCGCTCTGCCCGCCGGCCAGCGCCACGGGCTCCAGCTCGCCGAGCCCCTTGACCTGCGGCTGGAGCACGGAGCGGATCGGCGCGACGACGACGGAGACCGGACCGGTCTCCGGGTCGTCCTCGCGGGGATGCGCCAGCCGCCGCAGCACGGCGAGGCGGCGGCCCACGGTGTCCGAGCGGGGCGAGAGGCGCTCGTGCGGCAGGGTCTCCCAGGACGGGAACTCCGCCACCGTGTCCGGCGGCAGCAGCGTGCGCAGGGCCGCGGCCAGATCCTCCGCCTCCCGGCCCGTCGCCGTGACGGCCAGCACGGTCCGGCCGGTCTGCCGGGCCAGCGCGGCCACGGCGAACGGCCGCGCACCGGGCGGGCCCACCAGGTCGACATGCGCCCGGTGCCCGTCCTCGGCGGCCTTCACCGCCTCGGCGAGCGCCGGGTCCGTAACGACGACATCCAGCAGACCGTGCAGACTCATGAAGTTTCCGTCCGGGATCAGATCAGGGGCAACGCGAAGGGCCCGACACGTGGGACGCGCCGGGGGTTCCAGGTTACGACCCGGGGATGACAGCCGCGCCCCCAACCGGCGGGCGGGCGGCTGTCGCCCGTATCGGCGGACCGGCCGCCCGTGTCGTGCCCGCTTCGCCGCCCGTACCACGATGCCGCTCCGCCGCCCGTCGTGCCGACCCTGCCGCTCGTCGACGGTCGCGCACCGTTCATCTCCGTATCGCACACAGTTGTGCCGGGGATCCTCACAGGAGTGATCCCAGCGTCTAGTCTTTGCCCGACCCTTGCACAACAGGTGTTCCCAGAACGTCACACAGGCAGTACCGAGCACGGGCGGAGCGAGCAGCGGCCGGGGCGGGCGGCGCGGGGCGATCCCCCTCGGTGCACGGCCCCACGGCATCAGGCATCGGGGGCGTACGTGGGCGAGAACGAGATGTCTGTCTTCGGGGTCCCGGAGGCCGAGGAAGAGATCTACCGGCACTTCCTGCGCAATCCCGGCACCCGCGCCGACGACCTCCACCTCCTGCTGCACTCCCGGCCCAAGGACGCCCGCGCCCGGATCGCCCGGCTCCAGGAGCTGGGGCTGCTGCACACCGAGGACGCGGAGCTGCGGATCTTCCCGGCGGATCCCGAGGTGGCGCTCGCCCGGCTGGTGGACGTACGGCTGGCCGCGCTCCATCAGGAGCTGCAGCGCGTCACCCGGTCGCGGCACGTCATTGATGGTCTACGCGCGGAGCAGGGGGCCCGTACGCCGCCTCCGCAGGGCATCGAGCAGCTGGAGGGGCTCGCCCAGATCCGTAACCGGATCGACGACCTCGCGTTCTTCGCCCGGGACGAGATCCTGTCCGTGGAGCCGTACACCCGGCTGTCGGCGGAGAACATCGCCCGCTCCCGTCCGCTGGACCTGCGCTGTCTGCGGCGCGGTGTGCGGATCCGCAACGTCGTCTCCAGCGTGGCGCTCCAGGACCCGCCGACCGCCGCCTATCTGCGCGAGCTGGCCGAGCACGGGGCGGCGATCCGGGTGACGGCGGACACCACGGAGCGGCTGCTCGTCTACGACCGCCGGGCGGCGCTCGTCCCGCTGGACCCGCGCGACACCTCGCGGGGTGCGCTCCTCGCCCACCGCAGCGGCCTGGTCTCCAACATCATCTCCCTGTTCGAACGGATCTGGGAGCAGGCCGACGATCTGTCCCGGGCCGCCGACGGCGGCGGGAGCGGTGAGGACGCCGCCGCTCCCCGGCCCTCCGGCATCGAGCGGCGGGTGCTGGTGTCGATGTGCACGGTGGGCAAGGACGAGGCGGGCGCGCGGGAGCTGGGGGTGTCGGTGCGGACCTATCGGCGGCATGTCGCCGACCTGATGCAGACGCTCGGCGCGGCCAGCCGGGCGCAGGCCGCGCTGCTGGCCCGCGAGCGCGGCTGGATCTGACCGTCGGGACGGCCCCGGAGCCCCGTGGGTTCTGACCTCCGGAGTGGCCTCTGGGCTCCGTGGGTTACGCCTACAGCTCCTCGGCCCAGCCGCGCAAGGCGGTGTCCGCCAGTACGCAGGACACCGCCCGCCGCACCGCCGACGCGTCCGTCGCCCCGGCCAGCTCGACCCGCAGGACCACCCGGTCCTGGCCCACCTCGGGGTGGCAGGACCAGTGCCCGGGGAGGAGGCCCAGCAGCCTCACGACGGTGGTCCACCCGGTCGGGGCCGCCCGGTCGCGGCGTACGACGACGACGTCGGCGACCCCGGACCGCCCGGCCGTCATGACGCCGCCTCCCGGGCCCCGGCCGGCCCCGGGGCCAGCACATGCCGGGCCGCCGTCGCCAGGGCCGTGATGCCGACGGGCAGGGCGGCCCTGACGTCGGGGGCGAAGCCGGGGGCGTGGTTGGGCGGTACGGGTGCGCCTCCGGCGCGGGCGGCCCGCCAGGGTCCGGCTCCGGTGGTCCCGAGCATCCAGTACGCGACCGGGACCGCGCCCGACCCTCCCGGACCGGCCGAAGCCCCCGGCCCGCCCGGTGCACCCAATCCGCCCCGTCCGCCCGACGCGAAGTGCGGGAAGTCCTCGGTGGCCGCCGACCCGGCGAGGTCCAGCACCCGGCCGGGCCCGAGCAGCGCCTCGTGCGCCCCGCGTACCCGGGCGGTCAGCGCCGGGTCCGGGCGCAGGACGGGCGAGCGGGCGGTGACGGTGAACTCGGGGGTGCGCGGGGCTCCGGACGCGGCGGCCTCGGCCCGGACGACGCGCTCGGCGGCGGCCGTCAGCCGGTCGAGCGCCTCTTCGGTGAACGCCCGGATGGTGAGCGAGAGTTCGGCGTGGTCCGGGGTGACGTTGCCGCGTTCGCCGGCCCGCACCGAGCCGACGGTGAGCACGGCCTGTTCGGCGGGCGCGGTCGCCTCGGCCACCACCGTACGCAGCCGCAGCACGGTGGCGGCGGCCATCAGGACCGGGTCGAGGTTGAGGTGCGGGGTGGCCGCGTGACCGCCCCGGCCGTGCAGGACCGCCTCGACGGCGACGCTCCCGGCCATCAGGGGCGGCCCGCCCGCCGGCGCGTGGGCGAGGGTCCCGGCGGGCAGCGGGGCGGCGTGCTGGGCCAGGACCGCGTCGGGCACGCCGAACCGCTCGTACAGCCGGCCCTCCGCCAGCATCGACCGGGCCCCGCGCAGCGTCTCCTCCTCCGGCTGGCCGACCACGAGGACCGTGCCCCGCCAGGTGTCCCGGGTGGCGGCGAGGTGCGCCACCGCCCCGGCGACCGCCGCGATGTGCAGGTCGTGGCCGCAGGCGTGCATGACGCCGGGGACGGTGCTGGCGTACGGCAGTCCGGTGGCCTCGGTGACGGGCAGCGCGTCCAGCTCGGTGCGCAGCAGCACGGTGGGACCGGGGCCGTTGCGCAGCACCCCGACCAGTCCGTGGCCGCCGCCCACGGAACGGGTGACCGTACAGCCGTGTCCGGTCAGCCGGGCGGCGAGGCGGTCGGCGGTGCGGTGTTCTTGGCCGGAGAGTTCGGGGTGGGCGTGCAGGTCGAGGTAGAGCTCGACGGCGGAACGGAGCAGCGGGCGCGGCAGGGACGCACCTCCCGCCGCCGCCTCGCCCGTCGCCACCTCGCCTCCCCGAGCCCCGGAACCGCTTCTGGCCCCCGAACCGTCCCGGGCACCCGACGCGCCGCCGTCCTCGCCGTCACCGTCGTCGTCCGCGTTCCTCGTCGCTCTCGCCGCTGTGACCACCGCGCACCTCATCTCTGCTCAACGAGCCTGCTCCGTAGGGCTGTCACGCGCCGGGCCGCCGCTCTGCCACCGGGTGCCAGCGATGTGACAGCGAAATCGCGGCCGATCTGACAGCGGCCACCCCTCCAATGGGTCCAGCACCCGGGCACCGGACCGGAGCAGCCGGCCGGCCCCCCACGAGACCAGGGAGATCACCATGGCCCCCAAGACCGAACTCGCCACCCTCGCCGACGAGATCCTGGAGCTGGAGTCGGAGACCTTCGAGATCTCGGACTACTCCGACGCGTCGGAGGTCGTCCTCGCCGGTTCCACGTCGTGTTCCTCGACGTCGACCTGCTCCAGCACCACCAGCACCACCTCCTGCAGCGCCTGACCCCGGTTCGCCCGGCCCGCTCGCACGTCGGCCCCCTCCGTCGGTCGGAGGGGGCTGTCGCGCGTGGGGCGCTGGCCGGACCGGCCGTACGGTCACGGGAACGGGTGCGGGACGGCCTTGATCTCCGCCTCCGGCAGCTCGTCGGCGCGCCGGCCCGCCGCCCGCAGCGCGGTCCGCAGCCGGGGCATGGTCAGCGCCCGCTGTCTGCTCCAGCCGAAGTCCAGCGGCAGCAGTCCGGGGACGATCGTGGAGACGGTGTGCAGGCCCATCCGGTGCTGCTCGGGGGTCGTCTGGTCGACGGCGATGACGTCGTACCCGGCCCCCGTCAGCCGGTCGCGCAGCAGCCGCAGATCGTCCAGCAGGTCGCCGGTGCGCGGGCGCAGCGGCTGCCAGTCGGCGAACGTCTCGTCCAGCGGGAGGACGGCGGCCGGTTCCAGGTACGCGGCGGCGTGCCGGGCCATGGACGGCAGCCCGTAGAGCTGGGCGTGGTCCTTGAGGTGCAGGACCTTAGTGAAGTCCCGCTCCATCGCCTCCAGTTCGGCCCGGCGCTCGGTGACCTGGTAGGGCAGGTGCGGGATGTAGGTGAGGACTTCGGACAGGGCCGCCTCGACCGTCTCCGCCGGGTCGAAGCCGGCCGCCGCGCTGAAGGACAGCGTGCCGTCGCCGCCGTCCCGGCGCACCGCGAGGGCGGTGACGACGGGGACCGCCAGGTCCATCCGCGTATCGAAGGCGTGCACGTCGTAGCCGTGCAGGGCGGCCCGGTCGAGCATCGAGCGGACGGCGGGGGTGGTCGCGGTGGCGAGGTCGATCGCGGTGAGGCGGGCGCGGCCGTACCAGGCGAGAAGGAAGGCGTCCCGCTCGACGAGTTCGAGGAGCCCGAAGAGGATCGCCTCCTCCAGGCTCCCGCCGGTGGCACAGCCGTTGGAGCACTCGAAGACGAAGTTGTCGGCGTCGACGCCCGCGCTGTAGTGGGCGAGCCGGGCCGGGACCAGGATCGGGGCGTCGTCGCGCAGCGAATGGGCCCACACCCAGGGGATCGCCCGGTCCGGGTCGAAGGGGCTGACCAGGGGGTCGGCGGCGTACGTCTTTGGGGTGTAGAAGCCGCAGTCGGCGGGGTTCAGGGCCTGGCCGGAGAGGTTCGCGTAACTGTCGACGACCGGGGTCGTGCCGCGTCGGCGGTGGGTGCCCGCGTACCGCTCCAGGCCCTCCAGGTGGGCGAGGGTGCGGCTGGTGGCGTACCGGTTGGCCTGGCCGCTCCAGGTGACGTCGTTGAGGCCCGCGTAGCCGCGTACGAAGTGGGTTCCGGCGACCGGGGCGGTGGTGGTGGAGGTCGGGTTGATCCAGATGTCGGAACCGAGCGTGCCGCAGACCGGGTTGGCGAGGGCGGCGGTCGGCAGCGGATAGGAGTCCAGGGTGCGGAGCCGGTAGCCGTCGGGGTCCGGTTTGGGGGTGGGGCCCAGCTCCATGCGGGCGGCCTCCGCCGTGTCCGGGACCTCCCGCACGCAGGCGGGACAGAGCGGTTCGGGCAGCAGCGGGAAGGTGGCCGTGGCGAGGGTGACCAGGTCGACGCGGGTGACCTGGGGCAGCGCCCGGTCGGCAGGGGTGGCGTCGGTACCGGCTCCGGCGGGGGTGGCGTCGGTACCGGAGGTCCTTCCCCGGGCGACGGCCTCGTACGTGGCCCAGACCGCGTCCACCGCGTACGCCGTGAGCACCGGCCAGTGCACGGCCCCCTGCGGCTCGTGCCCCAGCTCCAGGGCCTCGCGCTCGGACCGGCTGCGCAGCCGCTGCCAGCGCATCGCGAGGCACCGGCCGCAGGCGGTGGCGTCGGGCCCGCCGCCCCAGGGGCCGATGAGGACGGCCCGGGAGGTCAGCTGCACGTTGGCGGCCGGGCGGGTGTCGGCGTACGGGTCCGGGTGGCCGAAGCCGAGGACGTCGGCGGCCCCGAGCGGGACGACGTAGGGCGCGGGAAGCAGGCCTTCGGGCGAACGGGTGTGGCGGGCGGTCAGCGCGGACTGGAGGCGGCTGCGCGCGATGTCCAGGGGCGTCGAGGCGGTGGCCTTCGTCGTCATGACTTGTCGCTCCAGCGGAAGGTCTTCAGCGCCACCGCGCCGAGGACGAGGGCGAATCCGGCGAGGACGGCGCAGGCGACGCCGATGTCGCCCAGGGTGCCGCCGCCGGTCAGCGCGCCGGAGACCCCGTCGTTGAGATAGCGCAGCGGCAGGACGCGGGAGAGGCTCTGCATCCAGCCGGGCATGGCGTCCAGCGGGAAGAACGAGCCGGACAGGAACGCCATGGGAATCATCAGGCAGTTGGCCACGGCGGCGACCGCCTCGGGGGTCTTCGCGTAGCTGCCGACGATGACGCCGAGCGCGAGGAACGCGGTGATCCCGAGGACCAGCACCGGCAGGGCGAGCGGCCAGCGGCCGTCCAGCTGGAGCCCGAAGGAGGGCAGCAGGGCCACGGCCACGAAGAGGACCGCCTGGACGGCTCCGATGCCGAGCGCCAGGACGTAACGGGAGGCGAGGACGGCGGAGACGGGCGTGGGCGTCATCCGGATCAGCCGGAGGATGTCGTCGCGCCGCCACTGCATGAGGACGAACCCGACGCCGAAGACGGCGGCGTTGCCGACGCCCCAGGACAGCACGCCGGGCGCGATGTAGTTGATGTAGGGCTTGCCGCTCTCCTCGACGGTCTGGCCGTGGAAGATCAGCCCGAAGACGACCAGGAAGATCAGCGGGAAGGCGAAGGTGAAGAAGAGGGTGGTGCGGTCGCGGGTGTAGGCCCGGTATCCGGCCTGGCTCAGCGCGGTGTAGGCGCTCATCGGGTGTCTCCGTATCGCTGGATCACTGCACGGGGGGGGTGTGGAGGGCGGATCTACCTGGACTACGGCTGCGGGGCCCCGGTGCCGGTGCTCGTACCGCCTCCGGCCCCAGCTCCGGCTCCGGCCCCAGCTCCGGCTCCGGCCCCGGCACCGGCTCCGGCCCCGGCTTCCGTGCCGGTCAGCTCCAGGTACACGTCCTCCAGGCTGGCCGTCCTGGTCTGTACGCCCTGGAGTCCGGCGATCGCGTCGACGGCGGCCAGGACCTTGCCCGCGGCGAGGGTCTCCAGCACGACGGAGCCGCCCTCCTCGGTCACCCGGTCCACGTCCGGGATGGCGCGGGCCTGTTCGGGCGTGAGGCGGTCGGCCGGGACGAGCAGCCGGGTGGTCGGGCTGGAGGCGGCGATCAGCCGGCCGGGGCTGTCGAGCGCGGCGACCCGGCCCGCGACCATGATGGCGACCCGGTCGCAGAGCGCCTCGGCCTCGTCCAGGTGGTGCGTGGTGTAGACGATGGTGCGGCCCTGGCCCTTGAGGTCGCGCAGGACCTGCCACAGCGAGCGGCGGGCCTGTGGGTCGAGCGCGGCGGTCGGCTCGTCCAGGAAGATCAGCTCGGGGTCGTGGACCAGGGCGGAGGCGATGGCGAGCCGCTGCCGCTGGCCGCCGGAGAGGTCGTCGACCCGGGTGTTCCCCTGTTCGGTGAGGCCGACGGAGGCGAGCGCCCGTTCGGCGGCGGCCGCGTCGCACCGGTAGAGGGCCGCCATGGTGGCCAGGTGTTCGCGGGCGGTCAGCCGGACGAAGAACGCGGAGGCCTGGGTCTGCACGCCGAGCCGGGGCAGCAGGGCGGTGTTGCGCGGCCAGGGGCTCTCCCCCAGGACCGTCACCGTCCCGGAGTCGGCGCGCCGCTGGCCCTCCATGATCTCGACGAGCGTGGTCTTGCCCGCCCCGTTGGGCCCGAGCAGCCCGAAGAACTCCCCGCGTGCGACGGTCAGCGAGACCCCGTCGACGGCCCGGGTCGCGCCGTACGTCTTGTGGACGTCGGTCAGGGCGACGGCGGGCCCGGCGGACGGTCCCGCCGGGGGGTCGTGGGGGGTGCGGGGGGCGGTGGACGTCATGGGGCTCTCCTTGGGATGGAACACCGGGCCCGGATGGAACACCGGTCCTGGGGGCGGGACTTCAGGCCGTCAGCAGATGATGGGCGGCCGCGACGACCGCCGCGACGACCAGGGCGAGAACGAGCACCGTGACCGACACATAGGCGGAGTAGGCGATACGGGCGCGGCGCGGGTAGGCGGCCGCTTCCGGGGCGCGGCGCAGGGCGAGCCGGAGGTAGACGCCGGCCGAGGCGGCGAGGCCGGTGGCCCCGGCGAGCTGGCCCGCGATCCGGTAGCCGTCCAGCGGCGGCAGCGGTACGAGCATCGCGAACGCCTGGACGCTGCCGAGGAACAGCAGGGCGGCGAACGCCTCGTGCGTGGCGCTGTCCAGCGGGGCGAACAGCCACAGCGCGCAGAACGGGAGCAGGAAGAGCAGGTTCATCACCGCACCGGCGGCGGCCGTGGCGATGCGGTGCCGGCGGCTGCCGAGATAGAGGTAGTCGTCGACCGTGCAGTACATGATGACGGCGGGCAGCCGCCACCGCAGCCCAATCTCGGCGACCCGCCCGCCGTGGTGCCGGGCCACCACCCCGTGCGCCAGCTCATGGAGGGCGGTGCTCACCCAGAGCAGGACCGCCGTCCCGGTCAGCAGGACGGGGTTGCCGAACAACTCCCGTACCGCGAGCAGCAGTTCGCCGGAGCGGGCGATGACCACCGCCTCCATGGCGAGGATCAGCACCAGCAGCGGCGCCATCGCCCAGGGCGCGAGCAGAAAGCCGAGGGCCCGGTGCAGCCGGGCGGTGGTGGCGTCGGCGTCGGCCACCAGAGGGAGGGTGCCGCGCAGGAGGGTGCGCCGCTCCGGTACGGGCGCGGGAGCCGGCGCGCTCCCCGGCGCTGCGGCCGGAGCCTTCTGCGCGGGGGCTCCGGCCAGCAGGCCCTTCGCCCCGAGCAGGGCCAGGAGCTGCTGCCAGTGGGCGTCCGCCAGCCGTCGCCCGTACTCCCCCGCGTACGCCTCACCGATCTCCGCGAGGCTCCGCTCGCCGTCCATGCGGGCGATGAGGAAGTGCTCCTTGGCCCCGACCTTGAAGGAGTTGCCGGTCTCGGCGTCCTTGATCAGGTGGACGGTCGCCGCTCCGTCCAGCAGCGGGTCGCTGAGCAGGACGCGGGGCCGCAGCTCAGGGCGGTAGGAGGCGAGCGAGCCGGGGGCCGCCCCGGATGCGCTCATGCGGACTCCTTGAGGACCCGGCCCAGGACGTGACTGAGGTAGGCCTCGTCGCGGATGGTGACGTGCAGCCGGTTGTTGGTCATATGCATGTACGGGGACAGCAGCAGCGGCAACGCCACGGCCGGGTCGGTGACCTGTTCGTCCCGCTCGCCGTCCCAGGACCGGAAGACCAGGTCGCCGTCCTCGGCCAGTTTCCTTGCCCGGTCGCGGAGTTCGGCGCAGTGCTCGGCCCAGCCGGCCAGCGAACCGGGCAGCGAGCGGGCGCTCCCGGGCGGGGCGGTGGCGGACCGGACCCGGGCGAACCGGTCGCGCAGCCCATCGGCCGTGCGGGCGTAGTTGCGGTCGTACTCGTCGGTGCCGATGAAGCCGGTGCCGGGAAAGGCCCGGTGCCAGAACTCGTAGTAGCTGTCCAGGTAGTCGGTCAGTTCGGCCCGGCCGGGCAGGAAGGTCGAGGACATCACCATCATCAACTGGGCGGCGGTGCCGAGCAGGACGGTGCGCAGGTGGAGGTTCTTGGTGGCCAGCGCGTCGATCACCAGGTCGCTGGAGTGCCGGAAGTGCCACTCGGCCAGCTCGATCCCGGCGGGCCCGCCGTACTTCCCGAACTCCGGCTCGTACGGCTCCCGGTGGCGCGAGTTGTTGGGGCGCAGGTTCATCCGGCCCCGGTCGTCCGTGTAGTGGCCGCGCTCGCCGCCGGGGAACTCGATCTCGAAGAGCGTGTTGTAGAAGTCGTTGAGGAACCCGGAGTCGACCTCGTACAGCGCGGGCCGCTCGGCCAGGAACGCGTCCACGGCCTGTGCGGTGCGGCGGGCCACTTCCGGCTCGGCGGCGGGCGAGGCGGGCTTCAGGCGCAGCCGTATGTGCGGGCCCTCCAGCCAGTAGTTGATGAAGAAGTACCCGGCGAGCAGCCCGTCCGCCTCCAGCTCCGCGACCAGCGGGCGGACGCAGTTCAGGAGGAAGGGGCGGGGGTTGGCGGCGTAGAAGACGTGGGTGGCCTGCCAAGCACCGGTGGCGGTGGCGGTTCCGGTGGCGGTTCCGGTTCCGGTGGTCGCGGTCTCGGCCGATGGGGTGGGGGGTGTCATGAGGTGCTCCTCCTGCGGACGGGTACGGCCGTCTCCACGGCCAGTTCGGCGACATGGCGGCCGTGGCCGGAGACGGTGGACAGCGCGTCCTCGTCCGGCAGCATCTCCCGGAACACCACCCTGGCCTCGGGGGACTTGACGAGCGCCTCGAAGGCGGACAGGGACAGCGGGCTGTCGAAGTCGAGGTATTGCGGTTTGGCCCCGGTCGCGCCCCGGGCCCCGGTGTCCGACACCGTCGCGAAGACCCGGTCGGGCAGGCCGTGGGTGCGCCGGAAGGCGTGCCAGTCCAGGAACCAGCCGTCCTCCGGTGTGCCGGGGCGGTGCAGCGGCAGGACGGTGGCCGGGGCGCTCCAGCTGCGCCGGCTCAGGACGAGCGAGCCGTGCCGCACCCGGGGCCGCCCGGTGACCCCGCCGCGCGGCTCGCCCTCGGGGACGCCCGCCCACACGTTGAGCGGGGCCATCGAGGTCGGGGAGAGGAGGAGCAGGGTGCGGGGCAGTTCGGGCAGGGCGAGCGGGACGAGGTAGCCGAGGTAGACGGGGATCACCTCGCGGTCCAGGCGGACCGAGCGCAGGACGAGCCGGTCGGCCCCGGGGTCGTGCGCGAGGTAGAGGTCGTCCAGCGCGATCCGGAACTCCGGTTCCAGTGTGCCGCGTTCGCCCGGGCAGACGATCTCGTACGGGGTGAGCCGGCCGTGCAGGTTGAGGTTGCTGGTGACCGGGCCGCCGGTGACCTCGGCGAGGACCGCGCCTTCGGGCACAAGGGTCTCGGTGTCCGCGAGGAGCTGTTCGTCGAGGCCGTCGAAGAGCTGGGTGAACCGGGTGAACGAGAACGACACCCCGCCATAGGACCGGTTGAGGACGACGAGCGGGTCGCCGGGCCGGTCAGCGATCTGTACGTGGTGGCTCATCGGCGCGAAGTCCGGTGCGATGCTCTTGAGTTCACCGGCGACCGCGTCCAAAAAACCCTCGTCGAGCCGCACTTCGGCCGCGCCCGGTTCCGCCGCCTCCGCCGTCCGCCACAGCGCGGCCATCCGGTCGGTGAAGGTGCGGCGGGCGGTGTCGAGGGCGCGCAGCTTCTCCAGGCCGAGCCAGTTGACCTCGGGGACGTAGACGCCGTCGGCGTCGTACGGGGTGCGGGTGGCGGAGAACGTCATGTACTGGTCGAAGAAGTCCTCGTGGAAGTCGTGGACCAGCTTCAGCAGGTCGTCGCAGCGCCCGCCGTGCCCGTACCGGGCGAGGAAGAAGCCCTGGAAGGTGATCCGCTGCGGGAGGGTGAGGTCGAAGGCGGGCAGCACCCGTTCCACCGCCGCCAGCGGACCGGCGGCCAGCTCCCGCCAGGCGTCGGGGTCCAGCATCACGCCGGAGCCAGCCGCCTGCGGGAGGCCGGAGGAAGCCGGGGAGCCCGCCGCCGCGTCCTCGTACAGCAGCGTCTGCGGGACCTTCGCACGCTCCGCGCCCAGCTCCTCCTCCTGGACCGCCCGCAGCCCGGCCCGTACGGACTCCAGCAGGGCCCGCCGCTCGTCCGGACCGGCGTCGGCGAAGCGGGCGGCCCGGGCGGCGGGCTCCTCCAGCCGGTCCGCGAGCCGGTCGGCCCAGGGCCGGTCCAGGCCGCGCAGCGCGTCCTGGAAGGCGCGGAGCGGGTCGATGTCGTGGACCTCGGTCCGCAGGCACGGCACCTGGACCATGCCGACGTCCAGGAGCGCCCCGAGGTACTGCTCGCACTCCTCGCGCGCCGCGCCCCGGTCCTGCTCCAGCCAGGCCGCCAGCTCGCCGTAGCGGAGGGCGCCGCGTTCCTCGAAGAGGCCGAGCAGCCGTTCCAGGGTGCCGCTGCGGCGCAGGAAGAACAGCCGGTCCTTCACCGCGTCGAAGGTGACGGCGGTGTCGTCGTCGCCTGCGGTGACCCAGCGCCGGACGTAGCGGACCCGGTCGTCGTCGCGCCCCCAGCCGGAGGCGAGGGCGAGCGGCAGATCGGCGCGGCGGACCGGGTCGGCGATCACCGCGTCGGCGAGCCGGCCCAGCGCCACGACGTTGAGCCGGACCTGCGTCCGCCACTCCTCGCCGACCCGCAGGCGCAGCCCGTCGGAGCCGCCGAACACCCCGGGGGCGACGCCGGTGAAGGTGGAGAAGGGGCTGGTCTTGCAGGCGGTCCGGTAGACGTAGGAGAGCAGCGAGCGTTCGATCTTGCGCTGTTTGCGGTCCGGCCGCGCCCCGGCTTCCTCGGCCGTCTTCCGCCGGTAGCCGTCGAGCTGGGCGTCCAGGGTCGGCGAGGCGAGCAACAGGCCCTTGCGCAGGCGCTCGTGACCGGCGATCCGGGCCAGTTCGGTGCGGCTGCGGCCGGTCTCGGCGGCCAGCAGTCCGGCCCCCGCGCCCCGCCGCTCGTCCAGGGCGCGGCGGCCGGTCAGCCAGTCGGCGAGGGCCCGGGCGGCGGCCGGGTCGAGGGCGCGGACCCGGGCGAGGGCGTCGTCGGCGGCCACCGGGTCCGGCAGCCGGTTGTTGAAGACGTCGCGGCGCAGTTTGAGCAGGGCGCGGCGCAGCGGTTCGTCGTCGCTGCCGCCGATCAGCCCGTGGAGCTGGTCCGCGGCCTTCTCGGCCAGCAGCGCCAACTGCTCGGTGGTGTCGAGGACTTCGTCGGCCCAGCGGCGGCTGTCGGGACAGCGCAGGGCCTGGACGTCGTCGACCGGGAGCCCGGCGACACGCAGCATGAACGCGGGCCGGTCGGAAGGGGAGTTGGTGGTGTCGGTCATCGTCGTTCCCCCGCTCAGGCGATCTCGTAGCGGAAGTCGGCGGGGGCGGGGCGTTCGTTGCCGATCATCATGATCAGCAGGGGTGCCTCGCCCGTCCCTTCGAGCCCGAGCTCCTCGATGTAGGAGATGTTGTCGAAGCCGAGGGCCACGCCGCAGCCGAGGTCCACGGCCGCCGCGGCGGTGTAGACGGACTGGGCGACGGCCCCGATGGTGGCGTTGACCAGCCGGTATCCGCGGTCTCCGACCGCGTCGAGGACGGCGGTGGTGCGGACGGTCGGCACCAGGACGGCTCCGGTCTGCTCCAGGTTGTAGTTGGCGAGGAAGTAGTTCTTCTGGAGGAACTCCCCCGGCCTGCCCTCCTTCACCCGCCGCAGGCTCCGCGCCTCGGGGTCGTAGGCGTACGAGCCGGGCGCGATGCCCTCGACATGGCCGACGAACGCGTACAGCTTCGCCAGCCGTACGTCACCGGTGTCGCCGCCGAGCCGCGATCCGGCGGCGGCCGCCGCCAGGCAGGCGGCCAACTGGTCGGCGGTGACCGGCTTCCGGGCGTCGAACCGGCCGAAGCTGGAGCGGCGGGCGCGCAGGGCGGTGCGTACGTCGGCGTCCAGCGGCCGGGCGGCCGGCAGCGTGACCTCCGGCAGCCGCTCGTCGGCGGGGTGCGCGGCGGCCGGGGCCAGTGCGCCGGGGGCGGGCCGGGCGGTGGCGTCGGCGGAGGTGGCGGCCTGCATGCGGAGCAGCGCGTCGAAGGTGAGGACGGTACGGGAGCGCTCGACGTCCTGGTGCCGGACGGAGACGGGGGCGGCGGGGGCCTGCGACCGGCCCGAACTCACTTCACCACCGGCCCACTTGAGCGGCACCACGGCGAAGATGCCCTCCTCCCGCGGGTCGACCCCGAGCAGCTCCGCGAGGCGGTCCTCGTCGAACCAGAGCGCCGGCTCGACGGACAGCCCCCGGGCGGCCGCCCACATCCGCCAGGTCTGGACGCAGGCCCCGAGGTCCATGGAGACGGCGTGGAAGGAGAAGCTGTTGTATTTGAAGGAGTTCTGCCAGTACTTGATGCCCAGCACCAGGTACTGATCGGTCTCCGGCCCCGGCGCGCCCTCGCCCAGCGCGTCGCGCACCCGGCCGGAGACGTCGCCCGTGAGCAGCCGCCGCATGGAGTGGTGCCGGGTGGAGTAGTAGTGCACGCCGGGCGGTACGGGTCCGCTCGGCCCGGACACCCAGTGGATGCTGACCGGGTACAGCCCGCCGCCGGAGGCGGAGCCGCGCGACCAGTTGGCCAGCGGGTAGAAGGGCAGCGCGTTGAGGTCCGTGTTGGCCTGGACGCCCAGGCGGCGGCCGGTCAGCCCGTACGAGTCACGGAGCATGCCGGAGAGCGATCCGAGGTCGAACTCCCCGCGCCCTGCGCCGCCTTCGGGGAACAGGCCCCGGTCGAGCGTCGCCCCGGGCGGGTAGGGGGCGTCCGGCAGCGGGAAGCCGTCCGCGCCCGGGTGGAACTTGGCCTTGCGGGGGCCGTCCTGCCAGTTCGGCACGTAGTCCACGGGGTCCATCGGGATCCGGCCGCGGTGCATGATCGCGGCGGCGTATTCATGGGCGTATCCCATGGCGAGCTCCTTGGTCACGGCAGCGGAGGGAGCGGAGGAGAAGGAAGCGGAGGAGAAGGGGGCGGGAGAGAGGGGCGGGAGAGTGGGTGGGGTCATGGGAAGGGGTGCGGGGCCGGGTTGAGGTCGGCGTCGGTGAGGTCCGCCGTCCGCAGGCCCGCCTCGCGCAGGGCGGTGCGCAGCCGGGGCATGCGCAGGGCACGCTGGCGGGTCCAGCCGAAGTCGATCGGCAGCAGTCCGGGCACGATCACGCTCACCGTGGTCAGCCCCAGGTCGCGCTGCTCCGGCATGGTCTGGTCGACGACGACCACGTCGAACCCGGCGGCGGCCACCGTGTCCACGCACCGCAGCAGGTCCTCGCGCAGATCGTCGGAGACCGGAAGCACGGGCCGCGCGCCGGGCCCGTCCCCGTCCCCGTACAGCTCGTCGAAGGAACGGAGGGGCGGGCGGGCGCTTCCCGGTGCGCCGAGCAGGAAGTCCGCGTGGTCGCCCATCTCCGGGATGCCGTAGGCCAGCGGGTGGTCGTGCAGCGCCTCGACCTTCGCGAAGTCGTGCGTCATCGCGCGCAGCCGCTCCTCGTCGCGCTCCGTGCGGCCCTGGAGGTTGACGGCGTCGGTGGCGATCTCGCAGAGCGCCCCGGCGAGCGCCGCCTCCGGGTCGAGTCCGGCCCCCGCGCCGAAGCACATCCGGCCGGGCCCGCCGTCGGGGCGGACGGCGACGCCGGTGACGACGGGGATCGGGAAGGTGATCCGGGTGTCGAAGAACCGCGCCTCGTAGCCGTACATCTCCAGCCGGTCCACCATCTGCCGGGTGGCGGGGCGGCGACTGGTGCGCGGGTCGATCTCGGGCAGCGCGGCCCGCCCGTACCAGGAGAGTAGGAACGCGTCCCGCTCGACGACCTCCATCAGCCCGAAGAAGACGGCCTCCTCCAACGCACCGCCGGACGCGCAGCCGTTGGAGCTCTCCTGCACGAACCGGTTCTCCAGGCCCGGCGCGTGGTAGTACGTGAGCACCTCGGGGACCAGGACGGTGTGTCCGTCGCGCAGCGACCAGCCGCGCACCCAGGGGATCTCGCGGTCCGGGGTGAAGGGCGGGACGCGGGGGTTGGCGCGGTGGAAGTCGTCGGAGTAGAGGCCGCAGACGCGCGGGTCCACGACGGCCCGGCCCTCGGCGCGCAGGGCGTGCAGACTGGCCCGCACCTGGGCGCGTTTGGCGCGGGACCGCATGCCCGCGTACCGCTCCAGGCCCTCCAGGACGCCGATGCGCAGGCTTTCGGCGAAGGTGTCGGCGTGCCCGCCCCAGAACGTCTCGCGGAGATACGGTCCCGAGCGCATGGAGAAGCAGCCGATGGTGGCGGAGGTGGACGTGGAGGAGACGTCCTGGACGACGGAGGGCCCGAGCGACCCGCAGACGGGGTTGGCGTACGGCGCGACGGGCAGCTCGTACCCCCCGATGTCGCGGACCCGGAAGCCGCCGGGCCGCAGCTTGGGCGCGGGCCGCAGGGTCAGGGCCGCCGAGGCGTCGCTGTCGGGCTCGGGCCGCCCGCAGGCGGGGCACTCCGGGTCGGGGACGAGCGGGTAGTGGCGGACGGCCAGGGTCTGGAGGTCGACGAGATGGACGGCGGGGAAGGCCCCGGTCTCCGGTCCGCCGCCGGCCCGCCGGGCGGCGATGACCCCGGCGAGCGCCTCGGCGGCGAAGGGGGTGACGTACGGGGAGGGGCCCGCCGCCCGGGTGCCGGAACCGAGCTCCAGCGCCTCGCGCAGGGCGACGGACCGCACGCTCTGCCAGCGCCGCTCCAGGCAGCGGGCGCAGGGGCGTTGCCCGGCTCCGGGCGGTGCGGGGAACGGCCCGACGACGGCGTGTCGCCCGTAGTGGCGCACGGGGACGGCATCGGCGGGGCCCGCCGCCGCATCGTCGCCCGCTACGGTGCCGGGGTTCACCATCGCCTCGTCGCCCGCGCCGGCGTCGGTCGGGCCCACCGCCTCGTCGCCCGAGGCGGTAGCGGATGGGCCCAACGCCTCGTCGCCCGCGAACGCGTCGCGTACGCCGAGGGGTTGGACGTCCACCGGGGTGTCGCCCGCCGCCGTGCCGTGCCGGGCGAGCCCGTCGCGCAGGAGCGCCGCGAGCAGCCGGGTGGACTCGGCCGGCCCGGGTGCGGAGTGTGTACGGGTGACCGCCGGGGCGGCCGGGGTGACCGGGGCGTCCGGCAGGGTCTCAACGGGCATCGGGGCCGCCCTCGCCGTCCACCGTGAGCAGCACCCGGGCCGTGGCGACGGAGGCGGAGCCCAGGTCCGCCGGGGTCGTCGGCGCGTACAGGGCGTCGCGGCCGGCGGACCGCAGCGCCTCCAGCACCGCGTCGAACGTGGTCTCCGCCGCGTCCGCCGCCACCGACTCCCCGCCCACCGCGATCGCCCCGGGGGCCAGATCGGCCACCAGCGGGTCGCCCAGGTCGACCGTCACCCCCGGGTCCTCGGCGGCGAGCTGCACCCGGCCGAGCAGATCACGCAGGGCGGACGTGGCCGCCGCACGCCGGGACAGCCCGGCTCCGACCGCCCAACGGGCTTCGGCAGCCGGGCCGTTGCACTCGCGGGCCAGCACCACGTGCGCCGAGGTGCGGTCCGCCTCGCCCAGATCCAGGAGGTCCACGGCGATGTCCAGGTTGGCGGCGGACTTCAGCAGGAACACCAGCTCCGGGTCGTCGCCGCCGACCGCCACCGGGCTCACCCGGGTGGCGCCCCGTACCGCGCGGAGCAGGGCGTCGTGGGCGAGCGCGGACAGCAGCCCCCGGCCCGCCGCCTCCGCCGCGCTGCCGCCCGCCCCGGCGCCCGCCGTGGTCGCCAGGTGCGCCCGGTCCTGGTTGTGCGGCCCGAACGGGCGCAGGGCGGCGGCCGGTACGCGTACCGGGTCCTTGCCGATCAGCGAGGTGGCGACCGCCCAGGCGGCGGGCACGGCCCCGGTGCCGCCGCCGGTCGTCAGGGCGTCGGGCCCGAACGTCCGCAGGCTCTGCGCACCGCCCTCCCGGTCACCGCTCCCGACGCCCGCCGGGGAGGTCAGGGGGACGACATGCTCCACGTACGCCTCGGCCGCCGCGTACAGCGCCCGGGTCCGCGCCCCGGCCAGGTGGTGCACGTCGAACGCGGCGATCCGGCGGCGCGCCCCGCCCCCGAGCGCCACCTCGACCCGGCTCAGCTTCAACGGGGTCTGGGTCAGCTCCTCGTCGTCGTAGCGGCGGAAGATCCCGGTGTACGGGCGGACCAGCGCCGTGCTGATCCGGTTGAGCTCCTCGACCAGGCCCTCCGCGTGGCGGGCGGTCTCCACGGTCGCGGTGACGGGCAGCGCGAGCGGGCCGGGCAGGGCGGCGTGCTCGACTCCTCCCCCGCAGCGGGCGCAGCGGGGGTGGGGCTGGACCGGTTCGGCCATCACATCCAGCGATTCCAAGTCCTGGACGAGGACCTGGCCGGCCGTCTCGGCGGGCAGTGCGCCGGTGGTCAGGCGGAAGATCTCGTAGCCGACGAGGTTGCCGACCATCGCGGCGACCGGCCCGGACAGGGCGGCCCCGCCGACCGGTACGGCCCCCGCCGCCTCGCTCCACAGCTCGGCCGCCGTGCCCGGGTCGACGTTGCCGCCCAGGCGCAGCAGGGCGCAGGACCAGCAGCCGGTGGAGTCGGCGGTGGAGAGCGGGCCGACGATCAGGCGGCGGCCGAACAGCCAGGCGGGGATGAGGGTCACGCCCTCGGGCACTCCGGCGGCCAGCAGCCGGTGGGTGCGCGCTCCGGCGCCCGCGCCGGTGACCACGACGACGTCGTAGCCGTCCAGGCCCGCCCAGCCCGCGTCCGTACCGGCCGTGAGCGTCTCGACGCGCGTCCCGTGGGCGGCGGCCTCGGCGGTGACGTCGTCCGAGGCCGTCACGGTGCCGATGCTCGCGCAGCCGTTGCGCACCAGGCTCAGCGCGCACCAGCGGGCCGTCTCGTCGTCGCCGAGGACGGCGACGCGGGTGGCGCGGTAGCGGGCGAAGCGGGCGGGGGCGTCGTCGGTGTAGTGGTCGACGTAGGCGATCTGCGCGGCGAACCGCTCGGCGGTCTCCGCGTCGAGGGCGTCCTCCGCCGCCGGATCGGCCTCGGGGATGTCGCGGGCGAAGCCGCGTGCGTACAGCGTTTTGACCAGTTCGGCGGCCATCGCCCGCTGTGCGGGCCCGAATCCGGCGCACAGTTCGGCCAGCCGGTGGTGCCCGGTGAGGTGCGGGACGACGAGCGAGGCGAAGCGGTAGGCGGTGCGGCCGGTGAGGTGGAAGCCGCCGTCGGCGTTGTGGAACAGCACCCCGCCGGGGGTCTCGGTGAACAGCACGTCGCGGCGGATCCGCGGCCGGGTGCCGGCGAGCGCGTCGAACGCCGTCGTCGCGGGCGTCGACGGAGGTACGGCGGGGGCGGCGGATGTGCTGGGCGTGGCGGGGGCGGCAGGCGTGGCGGGGGCTGTGGGTGCGGCGCTCTCGGCCATGGGGATCACACCTTCTCTGTGCGGCGGTCGCGGATCCGGGCGGTTCTTCGTACGTGGGCGCGGAGCAGGTCGTGGATGCGGTACGGGCCCGGCGGGCCGTCCTCCAGCAGTCCGGCGTCGGCCAGTTGCTCCCGTACGGCTTCGGGAACGGGGCCCTCCTCGTCGGGGCCCCGGTCGGCGAGCAGCTCCGGCGGGCCCTGGGCGAGGTGGGCGAAGGCCTCCGACAGCCGGGGGTCGAGCCGGTCGAGCGCCCGGTCGAAGAGGCCGGTGACCGAGTGGTCCGGGGAGTCGGTCAGGGTGAGCCGGGCGAGCGGGTCCTCGCCCAGCCAGTCGACGGCGTCGGCGAGCCGCAGCCCCGGCCGGGTCAGCAGCCGGGCGGTGAGGATGCGCAGGGCGGCGGGGAAGTGGCCGCAGAGGGCGGCGAGTCGGTGGGCGGCGCGGGGTTCGGCCTCCACCCGCTCGGCGCCGAGGGTGGCCAGCAGCAGGGCGTACGACTCGGCGTCGGTGAAGGCGGTCAGGCGCTGCACCCAGCCGCCGTGGGTGGCGATGAGCCCGCCGAGCCCCATCCGGCTGGTGACCACGACGGCGGTCTCCGGTCCGTCGGCGGAGACCGGCGGGAGCAGCGGGCGCACCTGGTCGGCGTCGACCACGTCGTCCAGGATCAGCAGGGCCCGCCCTTCGCCCAACTCACCCAGTGCGAGGGCCACTTCGGCGGACACCTCGTCGACCGTGCGGGGTTCGCCGTCCGCGCGGGTCATCCGGACGAGCAACTGCCCGGCGGGAAAGGCGTCCCGGACGAGGCGGGCGACGTGCTGGGCGAGCGCCGACTTGCCGATGCCGGGCGCGCCGGACACCAGGACGGTGAGGGGCCGGTGGTCCTCGGGGCCGGTGGCCGCAGGTGCGGTGAGGCGGGCGGCCAGGGCGGCGGCCTCGGCGGCCCGCCCGGTGAAGTGCGGCACGGCCGGAACGGGCCCGACGCCGGGTGCGGCGGCCGGGGCGAAGGCCGCGGGGGCGACCGGGGCGGCGGCGGACGGGGTCGCGGCCGGGGCGGCGGCCGGGAGGGGGACGGTCTCGCCCCGGATGACGCGGGCGGCCTCGGGACCGGCGGAGCCCAGGTCCTCGCCGCGCAGGATGGACAGTTCGAGGCGGCGCAGGGAGGGCGAGGGGTCCACGCCCAGCTCCTCCAGCAGGAAGCCCTTGACCCTGCGGTACTCGGCTAGAGCCTGGGACTGGCGTCCGGTGCGGTAGAGGGCCTCGATGAGCTGTTCGTGGAAGCGTTCGTGCCCCGGGTATACGCGCGTAGCGGTCCACAGGTCGACAAGCGCCTCTCCGTGGCGCCCGAGCCCCAGCAGCAGGTCGCAGACCCGCTCGACCGCGCGCAGCCTCTCCTCCGCGAGCCGGGGCACCTCGTCGCGGTGCAGGACGTCGGACCGTACGTTGGCGAGCAGCGCGCCCTGCCAGAGCGCGAGGGCGTCCCTGAGCGCGTGGAGCTCCGCCTCCGGGTCCCGGTCCAGACCGGCGGCCCGGCGCACCTGGTCGCGGAAGCCGAGGAGGTCCAGGGTGGGCGGTGCGGCGGTGATCCGGTAGCCGCCGGGCACCGCCTCGATGGAGGTGCCGGTGACGCCGTGCTTGGCGAACAGCCGGCGGAGCCGCAGGACGCAGGTCTGGAGGGCGGCCCTGGCGGTGGCGGGCTGCTCCTCGCCCCACACCGCGCGCTGCAAGTAGTCGGCGGAGACGGTGGAGTTGGCGTGCAGGAGGAGTGCGGCGAGCAGGTTCGCGGGCTTGGAGGGCTGGAGGACGACGGCGTCGGGTCCGTCCGCGAGGGCCAGCGGCCCCAGGAGCTGGAACCGCATCGCGTTCGACGGCCCCGGGGAACGGCCGTCCGGGCCTCCCGGCCGGGCCGGTCCTGCTGGGCTCGACACCTCTAGTCCCAGCCGTTGACCAGCTTGCACA
Organism: Streptomyces sp. SID14515; assembly: GCF_010548505.1. Taxonomy (NCBI): domain Bacteria; kingdom Bacillati; phylum Actinomycetota; class Actinomycetes; order Kitasatosporales; family Streptomycetaceae; genus Streptomyces; species Streptomyces sp. SID14515. The sequence continues at coordinate 58,828 of NZ_JAAGMH010000086.1, forward strand.
CCCGTACGGGCGCGGATTCCGGGGGCAGTTGGCCGATGACGTCCGCCAACTCCGTACAGATCAGCCGGGTGATGTCGTCGGCGACGGGCGGATGGCCCGTGGGCGCGGTGGCCGATGCGGTGCCCGTGGAGAGGGTGAGGGCGGCGAGGGCGATCCCGGTGACGAGGGCTGCGGCGGCTCTGGCCGGGCGGCGCTGGTTCTGCGCGAGCGAAGACCTGGACACGTGTTCCCCTTCGACGGTGGCGTCGGAGCCGGGGGGTTCCTCCCGGCACGCACGACGATGCCAGCGCGGAACGCGCCACGAGAGAGGCCGCGGTGTCAGCTTGCTGCACGGGGCTCCGAGGCCGTGTGCAGCAAGTTGACACGGTCCGCCGTGACCGGCGGGCCGGAGCGGGGAACGGGGGGCGAGGAAAGAGCCGTCGAGGCCGGGGCCGGAGAACAGGTCGGCCCCGGGACGTTTGGAGGAACGTCCCGGGGCCTGCCGGTCATCCTACGGTGACGCCCTGAGCGTCACGGCCATTGGGCCACGGTGACGCCCGAGGGGCTGCCGTCACCGGGCCGGACGGTGCTCAGCCGTCCGTCGCGATGGCGTTGAGGACGTTCATCCGGCCCGCCCGGAAGGCCGGGACGAGAGCGGCGAACAGTCCGACGAGGGCGGAGCAGGCGAAGACCGTGAGGATCGTCGGCCACGGGATCTCCAGGACCTCCAGGCCCTCCAGCGCCAGCAGCTTCTGCGCCGCCGTGCCCCAGCCCATCCCGAGCCCGAGTCCGAGCAGCGCCCCGAAGAGGGCGATGACCACGGACTCCAGCCGGATCATGCGGCGCAGCTGGCGGCGGGAGAGCCCGATGGCGCGCATCAGGCCGATCTCGCGGGTCCGCTCGACCACGGACAGGGCGAGGGTGTTCACCACACCGAGCACCGCGACGATGATCGCCAGGGCGAGCAGACCGTAGACGATGTTCAGCAGCTGGCCGATCTGGTTCTTCAGGTCCTCCTTGAAGTCGGCCTGGTTCTGCACCTTGTAGACCGGGTATTCGGCCATCGCGCTCTTGAGGGCCGCGTACGCCTCTTTCTCCTTGCCCTCCTCCGCCTTGCCGAACATCGCCACGTTCTGCGGCATCTTGTCGGCGGGGACGTAGGAGGCGGCCGTGGTGAGGTTGGTGTACATCGCGCCGCGGTCGATGTTGGTGTCGTCGGAGGTGATGGCGGCGACCTTCAGCTTCGCCGTCTCACCGGCCTTGAACGCGACGGTGAGGGTGTCGCCGACCTTGACCCCGTGCTTGGCGGCGTAGTCCTCGCCGACGGACATGGCGTCCTTGCCGTACGCCTTCGAGAGGTCGCCGGAGAGCGCGGTGCGGCGGACGTCCTGCTGGTACGTCGGGTCGGCGGCGGTGACGCCCTCGTCCTCGGTCTTGCCGTTCGGGGAGGTGATCTTCGCCTTGACGAAGGTGTAGTCCGTCATGTGCTCCATGCCCGGCACCGCGCTCAGGGCCTCGGCGGCCTGGGGCACGATCGGCCGCCCGGCGCCGCTGTCCTGGACGATGAAGTCCGCGCCGACCGACTTGTCGAGCTCCTCGGTGGCCGAGGCGACCATGGAGGACCCGACGACGGACAGGCAGGCCACCAGGGCGAGCCCGATCATCAGGGCGGCGCCGGTGGCTCCCGTACGCCGGGGGTTGCGCAGGGCGTTGCGCTCGGCCAGCCGGCCGACCGGGCCGAAGAGCCGCAGGACGACGACGCTCAGGGCCCGCACCACGATGCCGGCCAGCAGCGGGCCGATCACGATGAAGCCGATGAGGGTCAGCAGCACGCCGACGGCGAGGTACGACGAGCCCTCGGTGGCCTTGTCGGCCTGGGTCGTCGCCCACAGGGCCGCGCCGCCCGCCGCCGTCAGGAAGAGGCCGATACCCGCCCTGATCCAGCCGGACCGGCCGTCGGCGGGGGTTCCGGCGTCGCGCAGGGCGGCCATCGGGGAGACCTTGCCGGCCCGGCGGGCCGGGATGTACGCGGCGAGGACGGTGACGACGATGCCGAGCGCCAGGCCGATCGCCGGGGTCGTCCAGGCGACGGTGAGGTCCCTGGTGGACAGCTCCATGCCGACGGCGCCCATGAGCTTCATCAGCCCGACGGCGAGGCCGACGCCGGCCGCGACGCCGAGGACGGAGCCGACGATGCCGAGGAGGACCGCCTCCACCAGCACGGACCGGTTGACCTGCTTGCGGCTGGAGCCGATGGCCCGCATCAGGCCGATCTCGCGGGTCCGCTGGGCGACCAGCATCGAGAAGGTGTTGACGATGAGGAAGATGCCGACGAGGAGGGCGATTCCGGCGAAGCCGAGCATCGCGTACTTCATGACGTCCAGGAAGGCGCCCATGTCGTCCTTGTTGGCGTCGGCGGCCTCCTGCTGGGTCTGGAGCTTGTACGCGGTGGTGTCGCCGAGGGCGGCGGCCACGTTCTTCTTCAGCTGGGCGTCGCTGACGCCGGTCCCGGCCGTCACCAGGATCTGGTTGAAGACGTCGGGGGCGCCCAGCAGGTGCTTCTGCGCGGTGGCGGTGTCGAGGTAGACCACGGCCGCGCCCGGGTTGGTGACGGTGAAGGACGCGATACCGCTGATCTTCGCCTTGAGGTCACCGGTGGCGGCGATGGTGCGCAGCTCGTCGCCGATCGTGAGCTTGTGCTTCTTCGCGGTGTCGGCGTCGACCATCACCTCGGTGGGACCGCGGGGTGCGTGCCCGGAGGTGATCTCCATCGAACGCAGGTCGTTCTCGGTCCAGTTGCTCGCGATGGTGGGGGCTCCGGTGTCGGAGCCCATGTTCTTGTTGTCGCTGTCGACGACGGTGACCGCCATGGAGAAGGCGGAGCCCTCGGCCCTCTTCACCCCGTCGGCCTTCTCGACCTGCTGGATCACGGAGGCGGGCAGCGAGGCGGGCTTGCCGTTGTCGGGCTGCTCGCCGTCGTCGGCCGCGCTCTTCGGGCTGACGGTGACGTCGGGCGAGGAGATGGTGAAGAGCTTGTCGAACGTGGTGTTCATCGTGTCGGTGAAGACGAGCGTGCCGCTGACGAACGCCACGGACAGCAGCACCGCCACGGCGGAGAGAGCCATCCGGCCCTTGTGCGCGAGGAAGTTGCGCAGTGAGGTCTTCCAGATGGTCATGACGTCCGCCCGCGTGCGTCGAAGTGCTTCATGCGGTCGAGGACCTGGTCCGCGGTCGGGTTGTACATCTCGTCGACGATGGAACCGTCGGCGAGATACAGCACCCGGTCCGCGTAGGAGGCGGCGACGGGGTCGTGGGTGACCATGACGATGGTCTGGCCCAGCTCGTCGACCGACTTGCGGAGGAAGGACAGGACTTCGGCCCCGGCGCGGGAGTCCAGGTTGCCGGTGGGCTCGTCGCCGAAGATGATCTCCGGCCGGGCGGCGAGCGCCCGGGCGACGGCGACGCGCTGCTGCTGACCGCCGGAGAGCTGGGTCGGGCGGTGCTTGAGGCGCTCGGCGAGGCCGACGGTCTCCACGACCTGCTGGAGCCAGGCGGCGTCGGGCTTGCGGCCCGCGATGTCCATCGGCAGCGTGATGTTCTCGATCGCGTTGAGCGTCGGGAGCAGGTTGAACGCCTGGAAGATGAACCCGATGCGGTCGCGCCGGAGTTGGGTGAGCTTCTTGTCCTTCAGCTTGGTGATCTCGGTCTCGTCGAGGAAGATCTCGCCCGACGTCACCGTGTCGAGCCCGGCCAGGCAGTGCATCAGGGTCGACTTGCCGGAGCCGGACGGGCCCATGATCGCCGTGAACTGCCCGCGGGCGATGTCCACGTCGACATGGTCGAGCGCGACGACCCGGGTCTCGCCGGTGCCGTACGCCTTCACGACCTGCCGCGCTCGCGCCGCGACGGCCGTACGCCCTCCAGTGCCCCCGTGCCTGGGAATGGTCACAGCCGTTGTCACGGTATTTCTCCTATGTCGGTCGATGACTGGACGTCGTCGGCTACGTTCCGAGTCTGGGTTCCGGACGGTGTCCGGCGCGATGGTGCTCAGCGCAGTCTTCAGGTGGGGTTTTCCCCACCCGCCCCCCTGCGGTGGGCCGTAGCGGCGACGTAAGAACAGGCTAAGGAAATGCCCCCTGCCGCCACGTCCTCCGCCGGGAGGAACGGGCCCTGGCCCCTTTGAGGGGGCGCCCCCTAGGGGTCTCGTCCGCCAGGCGGAGGCGAGGTCAGGGGCACCGTTCGGCCCGGCGGGGCGGCGGGCGGCGCGGCGGCCGGAAGGGCCGGCGAACCGGAGCCGAGGGGTCCGCCGGAGACCCCTTCCGCACCCTGCCGTTCCGCCGCCCCTACCCGGCACCATTCCGGTGGACCCTCCCCTTCCGGGGCTCCCGGATGAGACAGTGCCCCGGGAGATACGTGCATAGGGAAGGAAACCCGGTGAGCGGCACGGACGGCGACGGAAAGAGCGGCACAGGCGATACGGGGTCGCACGCGGGTGACAGCGCGGGCCCCGCCCCGGGCGGCAGGAGCGTCGCGCCGCCCGCCCTCACCACCCCCCGCGGCCGCCGCCCCGTCGTGGCCGCGCTCATGCTCGGCATGGCGCTGGCCGCCATCGACGGCACCATCGTGTCCACCGCCGTCCCGCAGATCGTCGGCGACCTCGGCGGCTTCACCGTCTTCTCCTGGCTCTTCTCCGGCTATCTGCTGGCCGTCACCGTCACCCTCCCCCTGTACGGGAAGCTCTCCGACACCTTCGGCCGCAAGCCGGTCCTGATCGCCGGGATCATCCTGTTCCTGATCGGCTCGGTCCTCTGCGCGGCCGCCTGGAACATGGCCGCGCTCATCGCCTTCCGTATCGTCCAGGGGCTCGGCGGCGGCGCGCTCCAGGGCACGGTCCAGACCATCGCGGCCGACCTCTATCCGCTCAAGGAACGACCGCGTATCCAGGCGAAGTTGTCCACGGTGTGGGCCACCTCGGCGGTGGCCGGACCGGTGGTCGGCGGACTGCTCGCCGGTTACGCCGACTGGCGGTGGATCTTCCTGATCAACCTGCCGGTCGGCGCGGTCGCCCTCTGGCTCGTCGTCCGCCACCTCCACGAACCGGCCCGCCCCCGCCCCGCCGCCCGGCCCAAGGTCGACTGGGCGGGCGCGCTGGCCGTCTTCGCGACCGGCACCCTGCTGCTCACGGCGCTCGTGCAGGGCGGCGTCGCCTGGCCGTGGCTCTCGGCGCCCTCGCTCGGACTGTTCGGGATCAGCGCGGTGCTGGCGGCGCTGACCGTCGTCATCGAGCGGCGGGCGGCGGAACCGATCATCCCGGGCTGGGTGTGGCGGCGGCGCACCATCGCCTCGGTCAACCTGGCACTCGGCGCGATGGGCCTGCTGATGGTCGCGCCGACCGTCTTCCTGCCCACGTACGCCCAGTCGGTGCTGGGCCTCGGCCCGATAGCCGCCGGGTTCGTACTCTCGGTGATGACACTGAGCTGGCCCGTCTCGGCGGCCCTGTCCGACCGGGTCTACAACCGCATCGGCTTCCGGCTCACCGCGATCATCGGCATGAGCTGCGCCCTCCTGATCCTGCTGGCCTTCCCCCTCCTCCCCTACCCCGGCGAGCCCTGGCACCCCGCCCTGCTGATGCTCCTGCTCGGTGCGGCCCTCGGCCTGTTCCAGCTCCCGCTGATCGTGGGCGTCCAGTCGACGGTCGGCTGGGCGGAGCGCGGTACGACGACGGCGTCCGTCCTCTTCTGCCGCCAGGTCGGCCAGAGCATCGGCGCGGCGCTCTTCGGGGCCGTCGCCAACGGCGTCCTGGCCGCCCGCCTCCTGGACGCCCCGGTGTCCGGCCTCCCCGACGACCTGGACGCGGTGTCGCGCGCCCTGGAGGACCCGGGCACCCTCTCGGCGGCGGCGACGGACTACCTGCGCCGGGCGGTCGACGCGGCGGTGGACTACGTCTACATCGGGGCCGCCGGAGCCGCGGCCCTGGCCCTGCTCGCCCTGATCACCCTCGCCCCGCGCCGCTTCCCGGTCATCACCGAGGCCCCGGCCGCGACCGAGCCCACCGGGGCGGCCGACCGGCAGAACACACCATCGTGAAAGCTGTTGTCAGACCGCCGCGGATGCGCGACGCACCAAGAAGCCCGATGCACCACGAAGGACGACGAAGACGATGACGAGGACGAGGACGATGACGCTCCGGGACGAGTTCGACGTGTCCGTACTGCGCCGGACCCACCCGCGCATCCTGCGCCACCGGCTGGAGATCCTGACCCGCGTGGACGGCCGCGAGCCGGCCACGGCCGACGGGGTCACGCACCTCGGCTTCGCCGACGGCGACGGCGACACCGTCAACGCCTGGCTGACCGCCGACGGCCGGGCGCTGGTGGTGACGTTCGACCGCACCAGCGCGCTCGGCACACCCGACGACGCCCGCGCGCACGCCGCGCTGTACGACGGCGTACCGGCGGACCTCCTCGCCCTGGTGCGCGACGTGCCCGGCACGGACACCACGCCCGCGGTCCCGCACCCCGACGGCGGCACCCTGGCGGCCGCCACCGGCGTCTTCCACTTCTCGGGCCCCGTCGCCATGGCGGACGGCCTGGTGAACCGCCTGCGGGAAGCCGGTCTCGGCATCGAGGACACCGGGGTCGGCCGCCTGCTGGACGGCTTCCTCACGCCGGCGGACTTCACCCCCGCCACGGTCGCGGAGGCGGCGCGGTGGTGGAGCGCCGAGGACATCGCGCGAGGTTTCGCCGAGACCGCCGCTGCTGCCGCCGAGGAGCAGTCCGCGACCGCGCCCTCCGACCAAAAGGCGGTGGACCGCTTCTGCGCGATCTGGGCCGACACCGGGTACAACGATCGCTGGGACGTGCACTACGTCCTCTTCGACGGCTACGAACTCGACGAGGACCCCGAAGTCCGCGACGAGCTGCTGGGGTTGGTCCGGACCCTGGGACTGGAGCACGTCGACACCCCGCCGGGAGCAGCCGCCGGCGAAGTATGGGTCCGCACGGACCCCCGCATCGACGCCGAGCTGGAGAACTGGGCATAGCCCGGGTGCGACCTTGATAGGCAAGTCGCTACTTGCCTATTGTGGGGGTCATGGCGGACGATGTCTTCAGGGCCCTGGCCGACCCCACCCGTCGGCGCATCCTCGACGAGCTGACGGACCGGAACGGCCAGACGCTGTTCGAGATCTGCGGACGCCTGGTGACCAAGCACGGCATCGGGCTGTCCCGGCAGGCGGTCAGCCAGCACCTGGCCGTCCTGGAGTCGGCGGGCCTGGTCGTCACGCGCCGCGAGGGCCGCTACAAATTCCACGACCTGAACACCGAACCCCTTGAGCACATCGCCAACCGATGGCTCGGGCCGAAAGCACCGGAGAGCACGCCATGAGGATCCATGTGACCAGCGTCTTCGTCCACGACCAGGAAGAGGCCCTGCGCTTCTACACGGACGTGCTGGGCTTCGAGAAGAAGCACGACGTGCCGCTCGGCGGCGAGAACCGCTGGCTGACCGTGGTCTCCCCGGAGGACCCCGACGGCACCGAACTCCTCCTGGAACCCGACAAGCACCCCGCCGTGAAGCCGTACACGACGGCCCTGTTCGAGGACGGCATCCCGGCCGCCTCCTTCCGTGTGGACGATGTCCACGCGGAGTTCGACCGGCTCGGCAAGCTCGGTGTCCGCTTCACCCAGGAGCCGCTGGACATGGGCCCCGTCGCCACCGCCGTCCTGGACGACACCTGCGGCAACCTGATCCAGATCATGCACACCTCCTGACACCGCACCACACCACACCGTGCCCGGCTGCGGCGAGGGCCGATATCGGGTCGCGTGACCTGACCACCCACTGGCACGCTGCCCCCATGGATCACGCGGAAGCACTGCTCATCGGAGGACGTGCCGGTGTCGGCAAGACGACGGTGGGGTGGGAGGTTTCGGCGCTCCTGCGCTCCAAGGCGGTCGCTCACACGGTCATCGACGGCGACTACATGGGGCAGGTTCATCCGGCCCCGGAGGACGACCCTCGCCGCACGAAGATCACCGAGAGCAATCTGACCGCCGTGTGGGCGAACTTCGCCCGGCTCGGCCACCGTCGCCTGATCTATACGAACACGATGAGCGTGCTGCCGGAGACGACGGACATGTTCGAGCGCGCCATGGGGGCCGGAGTACGGCTCGTCCGCGTCCTGCTCACCGCCTCCGACACCACCGCCCACGAGCGGCTGACAGGACGGGAACTCGGCTCGGAGCTGGAGCACGAGCTGCGGGCGAGCCTCCGCAAGGCACGGCTCCTGGACCAGCGGGCCCATGTGCACACCGTGCGCGTGGCGACGGACGGACGGCTCGTCACCGACATCGCACGGGAGGTGGTCGCCGCCACCGGCTGGACCGCCTTCACCGACGCCGTGACCGCCCCATAGCTCCGCACACCCGCCCCCACTCGACTCGACACCCGGAACTCGACATGCCGACCGATCGTGAGCGGACCGGGCCCGCGTGGGGGACCTTCCTGGAGCTGGAGCCCTCGGGCGACGGGCCGTTGCACAGCCGCCTGACCCGGGCACTCCGCGCCGCCGTCACCAGCGGGCGTCTCGCCGCGGGCAGCACCCTCCCCGCGAGCCGGGTCCTCGCGGCGGATCTGCGGTGCTCGCGGTGGGTGGTGACCGAGGCATACGCCCAACTCGTCGCCGAGGGCTACTTCGAGGCCCGCAGCGGCTCGGCCACACGGGTGCGGGCCCATGCGGCAGCCGACGCCGTACGCGGTGAGGCGCGGGAGGACGGGGGCCGCTGGACACCGCGGTTCGATCTGCTGCCGGGCGTCCCCGACCTGCGGGCGTTCCCGCGTAAGCGCTGGGCCGACATGGTGCGCGCGGCGGCCACCGAGCTGACCTGGGACGAGCTGGGCTATCCCGACGCGTCGGGGCTGCCACGGCTGCGCCGGCAGCTCGCCGCGTATCTCGCGCGCGGGCGCGGCGCCCGGGTGACGCCCGGACAACTCGTCGTCTGTTCCGGCACCTTGGACGCGGTCATGCGGCTGTGCAGGAGCCTGCGGGCCGCCGGCCACACCCATGTGGCGGTCGAGGACCCGGGCTGGACCCAGCTACACCTCACCGTGGCCGCGGCCGGGCTGACCCCCGTGGCGATACCGGTGGACGAACACGGTCTGCGCGTCGGCCTCCTGCGCCGGGCCACCGCCGTCCGGGCCGTGATCGTGGCCCCGGCCCACCAGTTCCCCACCGGCGTCGTCCTCGCCCCCGCCCGCCGCGCCGAACTCGCCGACTGGGCCCGGGAGGTGGACGGCCTGGTCATGGAGGACGACTACGACGCCGAGTTCCGCTACGACCGCCACCCCGTGGGCGCTTTCCAGGGGGTCGCGCCGGAGCATGTCGCCCTGCTCGGTTCGCTGAGCAAGACGCTCTCCCCGGCCGTACGGCTGGGCTGGATCGCCGCTCCCGAACGGTGGACCGATGCCTTGACCGCGAAGGACACCGGAGGCACGCCGCCGCCGGTCATCGACCAGGACGCCTTCACCCGCTTCGTCTCCTCCGGCTCGTACGACCGCCACCTGCGGGCCTCGCGCCTGCGCTACAAACGCCGCCGCGACCACCTCCTGCGCGAACTCGAAGCCCGGCTGCCCGGACAGACCGTCGGCGGGGCGGCCGCCGGATTCCACCTGCTGCTCCCCCTGAAGGACTGCCCGGCGGGCGCGGTGGTGGAGGAGGCGGCGCGGGCGGACGTACGGCTGGCGAGCCTGGACGACTACCGCGCGACCCCGCCCGCCGCGGACACGCCGACGGCATCGACCCTCGTCGTCGGCTACGGGAACCTCACCGACCAGGCGGTACCGGGCGCAGCCCAGCGCCTCGCCCACGCCATCGAACGCGTACGGGCCGGAGGGCACGGCCGCTGACCACGTGGGTCAGGCCGCCGGAGCGACCGACGCCGCGTCCAGGCGGTCCTTGAGCTCCCCCGGCAGCTCCAGGTCCACCGCCCCCAGGATCTCGTCCAGCTGCTCCACCGAGCTCGCCCCCACGATCGGGATCACCGGCGGGTCACCGGCCATCAGCCAGGCCAGCACCACCTGGTTGACGCTCGCCCCGAGTTCGTCGGCCACCTCACCGAGCACCGCGAGGCGTCGCACGCTGCCCGGGTGGTCGTACGCTTCCGGCAGCGGCTTGTCCGGCCGCGTGTAGGCGCCCGAGATCAGCGACGAGTACGCCATCAGCGTCATGTCGGCCTCGCCCCGCACATAGTCCAGCAGCTCCCGCGTGACGTGCACATGGGCGGTCTCCGGCAGGCCCAGGTCGAAGCGCGGCTGAAGGTAGGAGTAGCGCTGCTGGACGCAGGTGTACGGGGTCATCCCGCCCGCGCGGGCCGTCGCACGGGCCCGCTCGGTCAGCCAGGTGGCGTGGTTCGAGCAGCCCAGCACCGCCGTCTTCCCTTCCCTGACCAGCGCGTCGAACGCCTCGACCGTCTCCTCCAACGGGACGGTCCGGTCCTCGATATGGGACCAGTACACGTCGATCCGGTCCGTGCCGAGACGTCGCAGACTGTCCTCCGCCGCCTTGCGGATGGCGGGCCCCGACAGGCCCTCGGCCGTCTCCAGACCGGTGCCGGGCACGGTGGGGCGCGCGCCCGTCTTGGTGGAGATCAGCACCTGTTCGCGCAGACCCGGGCCCCGGGCGGCCAGCCACCGGCCGATGGTGGCCTCGCTCTCGTCCCCGGTCCCGCCGGGTGCCCAGAACGCGTAGTTGTTGGCGGTGTCGAGGAGGTTGCCGCCCGCCTCCACGAACCGGTCCAGGATGGCGAAGGACGTCTCCTCGTCCACGGTCGTGCCGAAGGGCAGCGTGCCCAGGGACAGGGCACTGGCAAGAGGACCGGCGGGTCCTCCGATACGGCGTCGCAGCATGCGGAACTCCTCGGCACAGGGGCCACCACCAGAGGGGGCCTGCTCTCGCGCCGGGCGTGTGCCCGGCGGAACCGGCACCACCGTAGGCACCGAACGGCTCGGAATCCCGGGCCGATTCCGCGGCGATAAACCGGACCGCTTGCGAGGCACGGAGGCCGGATCAGGGCCGCGGCCGAGTGCCCTCAGACCTCCCTCAGCCCTCCCCCCGGACCTCCTCGGCCCGTTTACTGGTGTCATCACACATTTACCGGACCCATCCCGGATTAATGGGTGGCGTCCGGCCGTCCGAATGCCCCGGCGAAGCTTTTCGGATTGACTGAAAAGGATTCCTCCACACGGGTCATCGCCGCTTCGCCGCTCCTGTCGCCGCCGACCGACAAGCGAAGCCCGTACACCTGCTCCCTCACCCCACCGGCCAGGTCAACCGTGGCGTCTGCCATCGCGACGCCTCATCTCGCGAGTACCACAACGCCCTTGGCCCACCGGTCGCTTCTCGACAAAATCACTCTGCCTACGGACTATGCCGCTCACCGGATCATCCGGTGCATGAGGATGTCTACGATGAGGTCGCTCCTTGCCGGGAAACGGATGCTTCCGCTTTCCCCCGATTCACCAAGGTGAACTGCACCTTCTCGGAGCGGCCGCACACCTTCTGCTCGGTAGAACTGAGGGACCGCATCCATGGCAAAACCCGTACCGGCCAGTCAGCGGCGCCAGATGAATGCACCGAAGGCGGCGATAGCACCGCTTGTGGTGGTGGTTTCGGTGAGTGCCGTCGCCGGAGCCGTGGCCGTGGCCCTGGCGCCTTCGGAGGCGCGCGGCTGGGCGGTGGCGGTGGTGGTCACCGCCTGGGTGATCCTGGCCGTCACCCTCGCCGCCGCCCACCAGGTCACGCGGCGGACGCTGCGCACGGCCGCGACGCAGGCGGCCGAGGCCGAGCGGCTCAAGGCCTCGCTGACCGCCCTCGAAACGGACACGGCGCACACCGCCGACGTCGCACTGCCCGCGCTGATCAGACTGGTACGCGGCGGCTGGAAGACGGCCGACGCCCTCGGCCAGGTCCCCTTGCCGCGCAGCCCGCGCCAGCGGAAGCTGCTGCACGTCCTCGCGACCACGGTCGAGGAGCAGGAGCGGCAGACCGCCTCGCTGCGGACCGAGAGCGCGCGATTCCGCGCGGAGGCCGAGGCGTTGACCGCGCGGCTCCGCGAGGAACTGCACACCATGACCTCCGAGGTCGAGCGCTTCGGTCGCGAGACGCTGCCGACCGTCACCGCCAGGCTCCGTGAAGGCGAGTCCGGCGCCACCGTGCGGGCCGAGGTGCACCTGCCCGAACAGCCGCTCCTGCGCGAACCGTTCGAGGACGTGCTCCGGGAGCTCGCGCTCAGCGAGCGCCGCGCGCTCGCGGCCACGACCGCGTCGGCCAAGGCGCTCAGCCGCGTCCAGGCCAAATCCGTCAGCATGCTGGCCGACCTGCGCGGTATGCAGGAACGTCACGGCGAAGAGGTGTTCGGGGATCTGCTGAAGCTGGACCACAGCACCTCGCAGCTCGGCCTGATGACGGACCGGCTGGCGCTGCTGATGGGCGGGCGGCCCAGCCGCGCCTGGAACAAGCCGATCGTCATGGAGAGCATCCTGCGTGGCGCGGTCGGCCGGATCGCCGCCTACCAGCGCGTACGGCTGCACTGCTCGTCCAGCGTCTCCATCTCCGGCTTCGCCGCCGAAGGCGTCATGCACCTGCTCGCCGAACTGATGGACAACGCCGCCAACTTCTCGCCGCCCATCGACGAGGTGCACGTCTACGTCGAGGAGCGCGGTACCGGCATCGTCGTCACCATCGAGGACAGCGGTCTGAAGATGGCCGACGCGGCGATGCGACGGGCGGCGGACTCCGTCGCCGGGCGGATGACCGACCTCGCGACCCTCCAGGGCACGCGCCTGGGCCTCGCGGTCGTGGGGCGGCTCGCGCTCAAGCACCGGATCAGCGTCAACTACCGGCCGTCCTCGCGCGGCGGCACCGGCGTGGTCGTCCTGCTGCCGAGGCATCTGATCGCGCAGGAGTCCCGCGAGCACCACCAGGCGCTGGGGCACCACGGAGCCGCCGCAGCCGCAGCGCCCGCGGCGGCGTCACCCGCGCCCGCGCCCTCCTCCTCCGCCGCCCTGGCACCGCCGCCCGCGCCCGTGACGCCCTCCGCGACGCCGCCCGCGCCGGAAGCCGTGCCGGAGCCGGTGGCGGAAGCCGGTCCGGAACCCGTCGCACCCGGCACACCCG
>NZ_JAAGMH010000096.1:0-300 GCF_010548505.1 Streptomyces sp. SID14515
CGGGGCGGGAGCCGCGGGGGCCTCCTGCTTCGGGGCCTCCTGGGCCGGGGCGGCGGGCTGCGCCGGAGCGGCGGCCGGAGCCGCGCCCGGGGCGCCGATGACGGCGAGCTTGGCGCCGACCTCGGCGGTCTCGTCCTCGCCGACCACGATCTCCAGCAGCACACCGGCGACCGGGGCGGGGATCTCGGTGTCGACCTTGTCCGTGGAGACCTCCAGCAGCGGCTCGTCCTCGGCCACCTCCTCGCCGACCTCCTTGAGCCAGCGGGTGACGGTGCCCTCGGTGACGCTCTCGCCGAGCGC
>NZ_JAAGMH010000103.1:0-24258 GCF_010548505.1 Streptomyces sp. SID14515
GGGGTGGGGGTGGGGGTTTCGGTCATGTGTTCACTGTGGCACGGCGGGTGTCACCACGGGGTGTGTGTCGGGTGGTCATCAGATCGAAACCTGCGCGGGGTGTTGCGGGTGTGGGGTGCTGGGCCAGAATCTACGCGCGTTGCCCTACTGAACGAGGAGTGAAGAGATGCCGTTGAACCGTAGGACGTTTCTGGGCCGTTCGGCTGCCGCCGGTGCGGGTGTGGCGATGGCGGGCGGTGCGGTCGTCGGTTCGGCCGGTGCGGCGCAGGCGGCGGGGCATGGCCACGGGCATGGTCACGGGCGGCCTCCGAAGCGGTACTCGTTCACGGTGATGGGCACGACCGACCTGCACGGGAACGTCTTCAACTGGGACTACTTCACGGACAAGGAGTACGACGACTCGGCGCACAACGATGTCGGTCTGGCGAAGATCTCGACGCTGGTGGACCGGGTGCGCCGGGAGAAGGGTCGCCGGAACACGCTGCTGATCGACGCGGGTGACACGATCCAGGGCACGCAGTTGTCGTACTACTACGCGAAGGTGGACCCGATCACGGCTCGTCGTGGTCCGGTGCATCCGATGGCGCAGGCGATGAACGCGATCGGTTACGACGCGGCGGCGCTCGGGAATCACGAGTTCAATTACGGCATTCCGGTGCTGCGGAAATTCGAGGAGCAGTGCGATTTTCCGCTGCTGGGGGCGAATGCGCTGGATGCGAAGACGTTGCGGCCGGCGTTCGCCCCGTATGTCATCAAGCGGATGCACACGCCGTGCGGGCGTGATGTGCGGGTGGCGGTGCTGGGGCTGACGAACCCGGGTATCGCGATCTGGGACAAGGCGAATGTGGGCGGGAAGATGGTGTTCCCGGGTCTTGAGGAGCAGGCGGCGAAGTGGGTGCCGAAGCTGCGGTCGATGGGTGCGGACGTGGTGATCGTGTCGGCGCATTCGGGTTCTTCGGGCACGTCGTCGTGGGGTGATCAGTTGCCGTACGTGGAGAACGCGGCGGCGCTGGTGGCGGAGCAGGTGCCGGGGATCGACGCGATTCTGGTGGGGCACGCGCATGTGGAGATCGCCGAGCACTTCGTGACGAACAAGGAGACCGGGAAGCGGGTCGTGCTCTCGGAGCCGGCGAAGTGGGGGCAGCGGCTGACGCTGTTCGACTTCGATCTGGTGTGGGAGAAGGGCCGCTGGACGGTGGAGAAGGCCGGTTCGCGGGTGTTGAACTCCAACATCGTGCCGGAGGACCGGAAGGTGACGTCGCTGCTGCGGCGCGAGCACCGCAAGGTGGTGGAGTACGTCAACCAGGTGATCGGTACGTCGGTGGTGGCGATGTCGACGGCGGAGGCGCCGTGGAAGGACGAGCCGATCATCGATCTGATCAACCAGGTGCAGACGGAGACGGTGACGGCGGCGTTGGCGGGTGGTGAGTTCGCGGCGCTGCCGGTGTTGTCGCAGGCTTCGTGTTTCTCGCGGACGGCGGGGGTTCCGGCCGGTGATGTGACGATCAAGGACGCGGCGGGGCTGTATCCGTTCGAGAACACGTTGGAGGCGCGGCTGATCACGGGCGCCCAGTTGAAGGACTATCTGGAGTATTCGGCGCGGTATTACGTGCAGACGCCGGCGGGTGGTCCGGTGGACACGGCGAAGTTGACGAACGCGGACGGGATTCCGGACTACAACTACGACGCGGTGTCGGGCGTGACGTACGACGTCGATATCGCGAAGCCGGTGGGTTCGCGGATCGTGGGGTTGTCGTTCGAGGGGGCGGCGATCGATCCGGCGGCGCGGTTCGTGTTGGCGGTGAACAACTACCGGGCGAGTGGTGGGGGGAACTTCCCGCATGTGCCGGGTGCGCAGCAGGTGTGGGCGGATTCGGACGAGATCCGGAACACGATCATCGGGTGGGTGCGGGAGAAGGGGTCGGTGGATCCGGCGGCGTTCGCTTCGGTGGGGTGGCGGCTGACGCGTGAGGGGACGCCGGTGTTCCCGTGACTCCGGCGGTTCCACGAACGCCGGTGTTCCCGTAACTCCGTTTGGTGTGTTGTTCGTTCGGCCCGGGTCTCCTCTTCGGTGGGGGCCCGGGCCGTTCGTCGTCCTGGGGTCAGAGGGTTTGGCTGAGGGGGACGAGGGCGGAGGCCTGGGTGGGGATCGTGGGGGGTTGGGGGGTGAGGCCGAAGGTGGTGAAGGCGGTGCGTTCGGGGAGGGGGTAGGGGTTGGCGCCGGTGAGGTTGTTGAGGATGGTGGCGCTGCGCCAGGCGGCCAGTCCGAGGTCGGGGGCGCCGACTCCGTGGGTGTGGCGTTCGGCGTTCTGTACGTAGACGTGTCCGGTGACGGTGGGGTCGAGGATCAGGCGGTACTGGTCGTCGATGCGGGGGCGGTGGGAGGCGTCGCGGCTGAGGTAGGGGTCGAGGCCGCCGAGGAGGGCGTCGAGGGGGCGTTCGCGGTAGCCGGTGGCGAGGATGACGGCGTCGGTGGTGAGGCGGGTGCGGGTGCCTTGCTGGGTGTGTTCGAGGTGGAGTTCGACGCGGGTGTTGGCGAGGCGTCCCGCGGTGCGGACGTGGACGCCGGGGGTGAGGGTGGCGTCGGGCCAGCCGCCGTGGAGGGTGCGGCGGTAGAGCTCGTCGTGGATGGCGGCGATGGTGTCGGCGTCGATGCCTTTGTGGAGCTGCCATTGGCGGGGGACGAGTTCGTCGCGGGCGGATTCGGGGAGGGCGTGGAAGTAGCGGCTGTAGTCGGGGGTGAAGTGCTCCAGGCCGAGCTTGGAGTACTCCATGGGGGCGAAGGCCTGGGTGCGGGCGAGCCAGTGGATGTTCTCGGCGCCTTCGGGGCGGGCGCGGAGGAGGTCGAGGAAGATCTCGGCGCCGGACTGGCCGGATCCGATGACGGTGATGTGTCCGGCGGCGAGAAGTCGTTCGCGGTGGCGGAGGTAGTCGGCGGAGTGGAGTACGGGGACGGCTTCGGCTTCGGCGAGGGGTTTGAGGGGTTCGGGGACGAAGGGTTCGGTGCCGATGCCGAGGGCGATGTGGCGGGCGTAGGCGCGGCCGAGGGCTTCGGCTTCGCCGTCGCGGTCGAGTTGGGTGAAGTCGACTTCGAAGAGGGCGCGGTCGGTGTTCCAGCGGACGGCGTCGACCTGGTGGCCGAAGTGGAGTCCGGGGAGTTGTTCGCTGACCCAGCGGCAATAGGCGTCGTATTCGGCTCGTTGGATGTGGAAGCGCTCGGCGAAGTAGAAGGGGAAGAGCCGGTCGCGGGTGCGGAGGTAGTTGAGGAAGCTCCAGGGGCTGGCGGGGTCGGCGAGGGTGACGAGGTCGGCGAGGAAGGGGACTTGGAGGCTGGCGCCGTCGAGGAGGAGGCCGGGGTGCCAGTGGAAGGCGGGGCGTTGTTCGTAGAAGGTCGCGGCGAGGGGGCGGGGGTCGCCGGGGGTGGCGGGGATGTTGTGGGCGAGGGCGGCGAGGGAGAGGTTGAAGGGGCCGATGCCGATGCCGACGAGGTCGTGTGGCTGGTCGGGTGCGGGGGCGGGCCGGTCGGTCATCGCGGGGTGTCGCCTTCCGTGGGGTGAGGAGTGGGGTGGGTGGTGCCGGGGGTGCCGGGGGTGGCCGGTGGGTGGGTGAGGAGGTCGTCGGGGGTGGTGCCGGTGGGGAGGCCGGCCGGGGTGTCCGTGGCGGGGCCGGTGGTGGGGGTGGCCGGGGGGCCGGTCTGGAGGTCGGCCGGGAGGTCGGTGGGAAGGCCGGCCGGGGAGCCGGTCAGGAGGTCGGCCGGGGGGTCGGTCAGGAGGTCGGCCGGGGGGTCGGTCTGGAGGTCTGCGGTGGTGCTGGTGACGAGGTCCAGGAGTGCTTGGAGGTCGTCGGGGGTGGTGTGGGGGTTGAGGAGGGTGGCCTTGAGCCAGAGGCGGCCTTCGGCGTGGGCGCGGCCGAGGACGGCGTGGCCGCGTTGGAGGAGGGTGCGTCGGACGGTGGCGACGGTGTGGTCGTCGGTTCCGGTGGGGCGGAAGAGGACGGTGCTGATGGTGGGGCGGTCGTAGAGGTCGAGGGTGGGGGTTTTGGTGACGAGGTCGGCGAGGTGGTGGGCGGTGGCGACGGTGCGGTCGATGAGGTCGGCGAGTCCGGTGCGGCCGAGTGCCTGGAGGGTGACGGCGATCTTGAGGGCGTCGGGGCGGCGGGTGGTGCGCAGGGAGCGGCCGAGGAGGTCGGGGAGGCCGGCTTCGGTGTCGTCGTCGGCGTTGAGGTAGGGGGCGTGGTGGTGGAGGGGGGTGAGGTGGTGGCGTTCGGGTACGGCGAGGAGGCCGGCGGACGCGGGTTGCCAGCCGAGTTTGTGCAGGTCGAGGGTGACGCTGTGGGCGCGGTCGAGGCCGTGGAGGAGGGTGCGGTGGGTGGGGCTGAGGAGGAGGGGTCCGCCGTAGGCGGCGTCGATGTGGAGTTCGGCGCCGTGGGTGGTGCAGAGGTCGGCGATGGCGTCGAGGGGGTCGATCTCGCCGGTGTCGGTGGTTCCGGCGGTGGCGACGACGAGGAGGGGGCGGTGGAGTTCGGTGAGGGCTTCGTCGAGGGCGGCGAGGTCGAGGGTGCCGGTGGGGGCGGGGACGACGACGGGTTCGGGGAGGCCGAGGAGCCAGGCGGCGCGGGCGATGCTGTGGTGGGCGTTGGCGCCGCAGACGGTCTGTACGGGGCCGTGGCGTTCGCGGGCGAGGAGGAGGGCGAGTTGGTTGGCCTCGGTGCCGCCGGTGGTGATGACGGCGTCGGGTGAGGGGGTGTGGGGGTAGATCTCGGCGGCGAGGGCGCTGGTGAGGTCGGCTTCGAGGGCGGAGGCGGCGGGGGCCTGGTCCCAGGAGTCCATGGAGGGGTTGAGGGCGCTGGCGGCGAGGTCGGCGGCGGCCGCCAGGGCGAGGGGCGGGGTGTGGAGGTGGGCTGTGCAGTGGGGGTGGGCGGGGTCGGCGGCGCCTGCGGCGAGGGCGGTGACGAGGGTGCGCAGGGCTTGGTGTGCGCCGGTGCCGTGGTCGGGGATGAGGGGGTGGGTGGCGGTGCGGGTGCGGGGGGTGACGGTGTCGGGTCCGCCGGCGGGGAGGGGGCCGCCGCGGAGGGTCGCGCCGTCGTGGAGTGCGGTGAGGACGGTGTCGATGAGGGGGCGCAGCGCGTCGGGGCCTGCGGTGCCTCCGGCGAGGGGCGGGGTGGGCATGGGTGGGGTGGTCCTTCGGGGTGCGCGGGGGTGGACATGCCAGCTTGTCCCGGGTTTCGGGTGGCGCGGCCGAAGAGGTCAACGATCTGAACTCGAAAGGGGTACTGGCGGTCGGTGTGGCCGGGCCGGTGCGGGTCGGGGTGGTATGGGTGTGCGGGTGCTGGATGGGTGTGCGGGCGGGGTGGTCCCGCCTGGTATTGCCCAATGAGTGAATTGCGAAATTCTGCAATTCACTACATGCTGTGTGGGCCGTTCCGCCGTCGTACGCGGTTCACGGCCCCCGCTCGGCTCTCCCGCCCCGCGGCGGTGACGTACTGCCGAGGAGAGGCCCCGCCGTGCCGGTCCCCCTGTATCAGGCCAAGGCCGAGTTCTTCCGGATGCTCGGGCATCCGGTGCGTATCAGGGTCCTGGAGCTGCTCCAGGCGGGGCCGTTGCCGGTGCGGGATCTGCTGGCCGCGATCGAGGTGGAGCCCTCGGCGCTCTCGCAGCAGTTGGCGGTGTTGCGCCGGTCCGGCATCGTGACCGCGACCCGGGAGGGTTCCACGGTGGTGTACGAGTTGGCGGGCGGTGATGTCGCCGAGCTGATGCGGGCGGCGCGGCGGATCCTGACGGAGATGCTGTCCGACCGGGACGGGCTGCTCGCCGAGCTGCGGGAGGCCGAGGTGTCCGCGTCGTGAGCGGGTTCCCGGATGTGGCGGCGCGGGGCTGGGGGCGGGTGCGGGCGCTGCTGCCCGTGCGCCCCGACTTCGAGGCGATGACCCGTGCTCCGCGCCGTGATCTGCTGGCCGGTCTGACGGTGGCGATCGTGGCGTTGCCGCTCGCGCTCGGTTTCGGGGTGGCGTCGGGGCTGGGCGCGGAGGCGGGGCTCGCGACCGCGGTGGTGGCGGGGGCGCTGGCCGCGGTGTTCGGCGGGTCGAACCTCCAGGTGTCGGGCCCGACCGGGGCGATGACGGTGGTCCTGGTGCCGATCGTCGCGGAGTACGGTCCGGGCGGGGTGCTGACGGTCGGGCTGATGGCGGGCGGCCTGCTGATCGTGCTGGCGCTGCTGCGGGCGGGCCGGTCGATGCGGTACGTCCCGGCGCCGGTGGTGGAGGGGTTCACCTTCGGCATCGCGTGTGTGATCGCTCTCCAGCAGATCCCGAACGCCCTGGGGGTGGCCGCCCCGGAGGGCGACAAGGTGCTGGTGGTGGCGTGGCGGGCGGTCGAGGAGTTCGCGGGCGGCCCGAACTGGACCGCGCTCGCGATCACTCTCGGGGTGGCGGGGCTGATGCTGGCGGGGGCGCGGCTGCGTCCGGGGGTGCCGTTCTCGGTGGTGGCGGTGGTCGTGGCGACGCTGGCGGCGCAGGTGTTCCACCTGGCCGGGGCGACGCCGATCGGTGCGCTGCCGGCCGGTCTTCCGGCGCCTTCGCTCGGGTTCCTGGATCTGTCGGCGGTGGGTTCGCTGCTGGCTCCGGCGGTCGCGGTGGCGGCGCTGGCGGCGTTGGAGTCGCTGCTGTCGGCGACGGTGGCCGACGGGATGACGACGGGCCAGAAGCATGATCCGGACCGGGAGTTGTTCGGGCAGGGCATCGCGAATCTGGCCGCGCCGTTGTTCGGCGGGGTGCCCGCGACGGCGGCCATCGCGCGGACGGCGGTCAATGTGCGTACGGGTGCGGGTTCGCGGCTGGCGGCGCTGACGCATGCCGCGGTGCTGGCGGTGATCGTGTTCGCGGCGGCTCCGCTGGTGTCGCGGATCCCGCTCGCCGCGCTGGCCGGGGTGCTGCTGGCCACGGCGGTGCGGATGGTCGAGGTGGGGGCGTTGCGGGCGATGGCGCGGGCGACGCGGTCGGATGCGGTGGTGCTGGTGCTGACCGCGGTGGCGACCCTGGTGCTGGATCTGGTGCTGGCGGTCGTGATCGGGCTGGCGGTGGCCGGGGTGCTGGCCCTGCGCGCGGTCGCGGCCGAGGCGCGGCTGGAGCGGATGGATCCGTACGACGGCGACGTGCCGGGCCTGCCGGGCTCGGAGACGTACGGCGGTGGCAGTGGCGGCGATAGCGAGACCGAGACCGAGCATGCCGGGGCGGCCGGGCAGGTGGTGGCGTACCGGGTCGAGGGGCCGTTGTTCTTCGCCGCGGCGCACCGTTCGCTGCTGGAGCTCGGCGAGATCTCCGGCGTACGCGTGGTGATCCTGCGCATGTGCCGGGTGACCACGGTGGACGCCACCGGTGCGTTGGCGTTGAAGGACACCGTGCACCGGTTGAACGGGCGGGGCATCGTGGTGCTGGCCTCCGGGATCCGGCCCGGTCAGCGGCGGGCGCTGGAGTCGGTGGGGGCGCTGGAGCTGCTGCGGCGGGAGGGGCGTGAGTACGCCACGGCGTCCGAGGCGTTCGGCGGGGCCCGGGAGCGGCTGGCGGCGGCCGGGGCGGTGGTGGCGCGGGATGACGGGGCGGGGGCGGCCGGGGTGGTGCCGGCCCGGGGCGGCCGGGCGGCGTCGGTGGCGGTTCCGGCCGAGGAGGCGGCCCGATGATCACGCCTCCGGACACCTTGCCGTACCGGCATGTGCTGACGCTGCCCACGCTGGGGTCGGCCGTGCGCATCACCCGGGAGACCGCCGAGCAGGTGCTCGCGGAGTGGGGGGTGGCGGCGCAGGATCCGTGCCGGGATCCGGCGCTGCTGATCGTCAGCGAGCTGGTGACCAACAGTGTGCGGCACGCGGCGGTGCTCTCGCCGAATGTGACGGTGGTGTTCGCCGGGGGCCCCGACACGTTCGCGTTCGGCGTGCACGACCGTCATCCGTACCGGCCCGCGCTGTTCGCGTCCGCCGGCATAGCGCCGGGGCGGGGGCTGGCGACCGTGATGGAGCTGACCCATGGCCTGGGCGGCAGCGCGGTGGTGCGGGGCGATGTCGACGAGGGCGGCAAGAGCATATGGATCACTCTTCCGCTGCGGCGGAGCGGAAGGTCGCACGATCGTTGAGAGGTGTCCGGTGCAAGAGCTGTACCGGGTGGAGAAGGGCAGGAACGCGCCATGAGCGACATCGTCGTGAAGGACAGCAACGGGACCGTGCTGGCGGACGGTGACTCCGTGACCACGGTCAAGGACTTGAAGGTGAAGGGCACGTCGGAGACGCTCAAGCGCGGCACGCTGGTGAAGAACATCCGGCTCACCGGGCGCGCCGGTGAGATCGAGTGCAACACGAAGAAGGTCAAGGGGCTCGTGCTGAGGACCGAGTTCCTGAAGAAGGCCTGACCCGGCCGGTCCCCGGGTTCATCCTCGTGGTGCGAAGGCGCGAGGATGAACCCATGGAGAAGAGTTCTGGTCAGGTGTGGTGCGGCGGTTTCCCGCCGTGCGGAACGGGGCCCCGCCGGTGAGTACGCCGCTGTACCGCTTGAAGGCGGAGTTCTTCAAGACGCTGGGGCACCCGGTGCGGATCAGGGTGCTCGAACTGCTCAGTGAACGCGAGCACGCGGTGTCGGAGATGCTGAACGAGGTGGGGGTCGAGGCCGCCCATCTCTCGCAGCAGCTGGCCGTGCTGCGCCGCGCCGGTCTGGTGACGGCCCGGCGGGAGGGCTCGGCGGTCCATTACACGCTGGCCGACCCGGGGGTGGCGGAGCTGCTGCGGGTGGCGCGGACGATCCTGACCGGGGTGCTGTCGGGCCAGGCGGATCTGCTCGCCGACCTGCGGGCGGGGGGCGACGGCCCGGACGATGGCCGTCCGGGCCGTGCAGGAACCCTGTAGACGTCAGCCGGAAGCGGCCGTCCGTACGGCGAGGGCGCGGCGGAGGTCGTCGAGCTGGTCGACGAGCTTGCGGCGCAGGGCCGGGATGAGGGCCGGGTCCTCCAGGGCGCGGGTGCCGGTGGCGAGGCTCTCGGGATCGACGGCGTACGCGGGGAAGGCGTAGCGTCCGGCGGCCTCGGCGATGGCGGGGCCGCGGCGGGCGGCGAGTGCGGTGGCTTCCGGGTAGAAGCGGGGCACGTACGCGGCGAGGAGCTCTTCCTGGCCGGGCTGCCAGAAGCCCTGGGCGGTGGCGGTGAAGAGGTAGTTGGACAGGGTGTCGTCGGTGAACAGGGCGTCCCAGGCGGCTGCCTTGGCCTCGGGGGTGGGCAGGGCGGCCCGGCAGCGGGCGGCGCCTTCGCGGCCGGTGGCGCTGGGGTCGGCTTCGAGCGCTGCGGCGATGGTGGTCTCGTCGGTGGCGCCGAGGACGGCGAGCCGGGTGAGGATGCGCCAGCGCAGCTCGGGGTCGAGCTCGGGCCCGCCGTGGACGGTGCCTTCGTCGAGCCAGGTGCGCAGGGTGTCGGGCTGGGTGGCGGCGTCGATGAAGTGGCGTACGGCGATGAGGCGCAGGCCGGGGTTGGAGCCGTCCTCGGTGCGGCGGATGAGGTCGCGGCAGAGGTCGGTGAGGGTGGCGAGGGCGGCCGGGCGGTTCTCGGGGGCGGTGTAGCGGGCGGCGATCTGTCCGGCGGCGAAGGTGAGGACGCCCTGGACGAGGGCGAGATCGCTCTCGTGCGGGAGGTGGGTGCGGGCGGTCGCGAGGTAGGTGGCCGGGTCGAGGTCGCCGTCGCGGACCATGTCGCGGGCGGTGTTCCAGAGGACGGCCCGGGTGAGGGCGTCGGGGATGCCGGAGAGGCCGGTCAGGACGGTGGCCCAGGAGGCGGCGTCCAGGCGGACCTTGGCGTAGGTGAGGTCGCCGTCGTTGAGGACGACGAGGGCGGGGCGGCGGCCGGGGCGGATCGTGGGCGTGCCGTCGCCGGGTACGTCGATCTCGAAGCGGTCGCGCAGCGCGAGGTGGCCGGGGCCGGCCTGGGTGTTGAGGGCGTGGTCGTAGGCGCCGACGGTGATCCGGTGGGGGCGGGCGCCGTCGTGGTTGACGGTGAGGGACCAGTACTGGCCGTTGCCGTTCGGTGCGGTGGGGACGGCGGCGGGCTCGGGGGCGCCGATCTCGGCGGTGAGGGTGTCGATGCCGGTGGTGCGCAGCCACTGTTCGGCCCAGGCGTGGACGTCGCGGTCGGTGGCGGAGGCCAGGTTGTCGATGAAGTCGGCGAGGGTGGCGTTGCCGAACTTGTGGCGGGCGAAGTGGGCGTTGATGCCGGCCAGGAAGTCCTTCTCGCCGAGCCAGGCGACCAGTTGACGCAGGGCGGAGGCGCCCTTGGCGTAGCTGATGCCGTCGAAGTTGAGGAGGGCGGACGCGGTGTCGGGGACGGCGTCGGGGTCGGGGGCGACGGGGTGGGTGGAGGGGCGCTGGTCGGCGTCGTAGCCCCAGCCCTTGCGGGCGACGCCGAAGTCGACCCAGGTGTCGGTGAAGTGCGTGGCTTCGGTGAGCGTCTGGTAGCCCATGTACTCGGCGAAGGACTCGTTCAGCCAGATGTCGTCCCACCAGGTCAGCGTGACGAGGTCGCCGAACCACATGTGGGCCATCTCGTGGGCGATGACCATGGCGCGGGTCTGGCGCTCGGTGTCGGTGACGGCGGAGCGGTAGACGAACTCGTCGCGGAAGGTGACGAGTCCGGGGTTCTCCATGGCGCCGGCGTTGAACTCGGGGACGAAGGCCTGGTCGTAGGAGTCGAACGGGTAGGGCTCGTCGAACTTCTCGTGGTAGCGGTCGTAGCAGGCGCGGGTGATGTCGAGGATCTCGTCGGCGTCGGCGTCGAGGTGGGGCGCCAGCGAGCGGCGGCAGTGGATGCCGAAGGGCAGTCCGGCGTGCTCGGTGGTGATCGAGTGCCAGGGGCCTGCGGCGATGGCGACGAGGTAGGTGGAGATGAGGGGCGTGGGGGCGATGGTCCAGCGCCCCTCCCCCGTGTGCTCGGCGACGCCGTTGCCGAGGACGGTCCAGCCTTCGGGGGCGGTGACGTCGATGGCGAAGACGGACTTGAGGTCGGGCTGGTCGAAGGCGGCGAAGACGCGCTGGACGTCCTCCATGAACAGCTGGGTGTAGAGGTAGGTCTCGCCGTCGGTGGGGTCGGTGAAGCGGTGCATGCCCTCGCCGGTGCGGGAGTAGTGCATCGCGGCGTCGATGTGCAGCTCGTGGGGGCCCGCGGTGAGTCCGGTGAGGGGGTAGCGGTTGCCGTCGAGAAGGGCGGGGTCCAGGGGTTGTCCGTCGAGGCTGATCGAGCGCAGGGTGGCCGGCTTGACCTCGACGAAGGTGTCTCCGGCCGCGCGGGCGGTGAACCGGACGGCGGTACGGGAGTCGAAGGTCTCCTCGCCGGTGGTGAGGTCGAGGGCGATCGTGTACCGCTCCACGTCGAGGATCTGGGCTCGGGTCTGCGCTTCGTCGCGCGTCAGTACGGACATGGCCCCATGCTGCCGTACGGGGGACGGCGGGCGCAGCGGGGTTCTCCCTGGGCGGACGGACGCGTGGGCGGGCGGGGGCGGTCCGGGACGGGGTCGGTCCGGGCGGGGCGCGGATCTCGCGGGGCGCGGGCCGGGGCGGGTCTCGCTGGAAGGGTCTCGCCGTGGGCGGGCGGGTGGCGCGCGGGCGCGGATCTCGCGGGGCGCGTCCCCTGTGCCGGCCGGCCGGTCAGGCTCCGGCGGCGGTGCCCGTCGTGCCCGTGGTGGCCGCCGCGTCCGTCGTGCCCGCGGCCCGGCCGCCGCCCCCGTCGGCGTTCTCCGCCTCGTCGGCGATGCGCTCGTGGTGGCGGATCACCTCGGCGATGATGAAGTTCAGCAGCTTCTCGGCGAACGCCGGGTCCAGGTTCGCGCTCTGCGCCAGCTGCCGGAGCCGGGCGATCTGGCGGGTCTCGCGGGCGGGGTCGGCGGGCGGCAGCTTGTGGTCCGCCTTGAGGCGGCCGACCTGCTGGGTGGCCTTGAAGCGCTCGGCCAGCATGTGGACGACGGCGGCGTCGATGTTGTCGATGCTCTCGCGCAGCCGGTTCAGCTCGGCCTGGACGGAGGGGTCGATTTCGCTCGTACTCATGGTCAGCGAGCTTAGACGGCCGTGGTCAGGTGGTGATCGTCGGTGGGTCGTCCGGATCCGGCACCTGGTCGCTCCAGCCGCCGGGCACGCTGCGGCCCTGCTGTTCGCGGAAGCGGACGGGGGCGGTGCCGACCCGGCGGGCGAAGAGCCGGGAGAAGTAGGCGGGGTCGTCGTAGCCGACGCGACGGGCCACGGCGGCGACCGGGAGGTCGGTGGCGGCGAGGAGTTCCTTGGCCCGGCCGAGGCGGATGCCGAGCAGGTAGTCCTTGGGGCTGCAGCCGGCTCCGCGCCGTACGGCGGTGCGCAGTTCGGCGGGGGTCATGCCGTGCCGGGAGGCGTGCTCGGCGACGGTGAGCGGCTGGTACGCGTCGCGGGCCAGCGCCTGGAGCACCGGGTCGCCGTCAGGGCCGATGTCGGCGCGGGCCCGGCGCAGCGAGACGAGGAGTTCGTGGACGGCCGCCCCGGTCTCCACCTCCAGGAGGGGGTTGCCGCGCCGGGCGGCGCGCACGATGCGGCCGACGGCGGCGCGCGGGGCGGCGGTGTCGGAGAGCGGGACGAGGGGGCGGTCGGGCTCGATGTAGCCGAGTTCGGTGTACGTGGCGGTGGCGGGGCCGGTGAAGTCGACGAAGCTCTCGTCCCAGCCGGTGCCGGGGTCGGCGCCGTAGTGGTGAGGGGTGCCGGGGGTCAGCCAGATGAGGCTGGGGCCGGTGACGGGGGTGCGGCGGCCGTCGGGGCCCTTGAACCAGCCGGTGCCGGAGTTGACGACCACGGCGACGTGGTGGTCGAGGGTGCGGGGTCCGACGGTGGGCAGGGCCCCGTGCTGGAGGCCGACGCCGAGGCAGACGAGGCCCAGGCGGTGGTGGAGCGGGCTCGGCGTGAAGAAGCGCATCCAGGTGTGGTAGGTCGGCATCTCGCTCCTCCTTTCCGCGCACGGTGTCCTGCGCGTCGCGTCCGATGTCCTGCGCATGGTGTCCGGTCGGTTGTGTCCGGTCAGTTGCGTCCAATCAGCAGCGATCTTTGTCCATGGACCCGGTGCGCGCCAGAGGTGAAGGTGGTCGGACCAATTCACCGGAGGGCCGCCGCGGCGGCCGAGCACAGGAGCGTACGAGCGCGATGACCGACTTCACCGTGGGGGACGACTGCTTCCGGTTCGACGGGAAGCCCGTACGGCTGCTGTCGGGCGCCCTGCACTACTTCCGGGTGCACGAGGAGCAGTGGGAGCACCGGCTGGCGATGCTCGCCGCGATGGGGCTGAACTGCGTCGAGACGTACGTACCGTGGAATCTGCACGAGCCCCGGGAGGGCGAGGTGCGGGACGTGGGGGCGCTCGGGCGGTTCCTGGACGCGGTGGAGCGGGCGGGGCTGTGGGCCATCGTGCGGCCGGGGCCGTACATCTGCGCCGAGTGGGAGAACGGCGGCCTTCCGGTGTGGGTGACGGGCCGGTTCGGGCGGCGGGTGCGGACCCGGGACGCGGAGTACCGGGCGGTGGTGGAGCGGTGGTTCCGGCAGCTGCTGCCGCAGGTGGTGCGACGGCAGATCGGCCGGGGCGGGCCGGTGGTCCTCGTACAGGCGGAGAACGAGTACGGGAGTTACGGCACCGACGCCGCGTATCTGGAGTGGCTGGCCGGGCTGTTGCGGCGGTGCGGGGTGACGGTTCCGCTGTTCACGTCGGACGGCCCGGAGGACCACATGCTGACCGGTGGTTCGGTGCCGGGTCTCCTCGCGACGGCGAACTTCGGTTCGGGGGCGCGGGAGGGCTTCGAGGTGCTGCGCCGGCATCAGCCGAAGGGCCCGTTGATGTGCATGGAGTTCTGGTGCGGCTGGTTCGACCACTGGGGGGCCGAACCCGTCGTACGGGATGCGGGGCAGGCGGCCGGGGCGCTGCGGGAGATCCTGGAGTGCGGGGCGTCGGTGAACATCTACATGGCGCACGGCGGGACGAACTTCGCGGGCTGGGCGGGGGCGAACCGGTCCGGACCCTTGCAGGACGGGGTGTTCGAGCCGACGGTGACCTCGTACGACTACGACGCGCCGGTCGACGAGTACGGGCGGGCCACGGAGAAGTTCTGGCTGTTCCGGGAGGTCCTGGAGAAGTACGCCGAGGGGCCGTTGCCCGCGCTGCCGCCGGAGCCGGCCGGGCTCGCCACGCCGGTGCGGGTGGAGCTGGACGAGTGGGCCGGGCTCGGGGACGTACTGGAGGCGCTGGGCGATCCGGAGACGCCGGAGTCGGGGGTGCCGCCGACCTTCGAGGAGCTGGGCGTGGACCGGGGCCTGGTGCGCTACCGGGTGGCGGTGCCGGGGCCGCGCCAGGCGTATCCGCTGGGCGCCTCGGGGCTGCGGGACCGGGCGGTGGTGTACGTGGACGGGGTGCGGGCCGGAGTGCTGACCGAGGAGTCCGGGCCGCTGCCGGAGCCGGTGGCGGGTCCGGCGGAGGTCGAGCTGTGGGTGGAGTCGCTGGGCCGGGTCAACTACGGGCCGCGGCTGGGCGAGCCGAAGGGCGTCACGGGCGGGGTGCTGCACGAGCGGCAGTATCTGCACGGGGTACGGGCCCGGGCGCTGCGGCTGGACGCCTTCGAGGCGGCGGACGCGGTGGCGGCGGTCCCGTTCGGTCCGGTGGAGGCCGCCGCGAAGGCGGGCGAGGCGGGGCGGACGGGCCTGTTCCGGGGGACGTTCACGGCCGGGGGCGGAGGCGAGGCGGGCGCATCGGGCGGCTCAGGCGCATCAGGTGTCCCGAACGTGCCGGGTGTCGATCACGCCGGCCTCGAACTGCCCGGCTGGACACGCGGGTTCGTCTGGGTGAACGGCTTCTGCCTGGGCCGGTACTGGTCGGCGGGCCCGCAACGGACCCTGTACGTGCCGGGTCCGGTGCTCCGCGAGGGCGTCAACGAGGTGTGGGTGCTGGAGCTGGAGGACGCGGGCGAGCCGCGGGTGGAACTGGGTCCGGGAGCGCCCGTACGTACGGGCGCTCCCGGGATGGTTCAGCCGTGATCACCGGCCGGACGTGCGGTGACCGGCGGCCGGGCTCCGAGCGAGGTCAGAGCGAGTCGGCCGCGGAGGCGATGTCGCCGGCGAAGTGCGAGACCTGGGCGTAGACGCCCGGGTAGTCGGGGCGGGCGCAGCCCTGGCCCCAGCTGACGATGCCGACCTGGACCCACTCGTCGGAGTCGTCCTTGCGGAACATCGGGCCGCCGGAGTCGCCCTGGCAGCTGTCGACGCCGCCGGTGCCGAGGAGACCGGCGCAGATCTCCTCGTCGGCGACGAGGTCGCCGCCGTAGGCGGACGAGCAGTCGGCGTCGGAGACGAAGGGCACGTCGGCCTTCAGCAGGTGGCGCTGCTGGCTGCCGCCCTCACGGTCGGCGCCCCAGCCCGCGACGGTGAAGGTGCCCTCGTCGTAGGTGTCGTCGGTGGCGATCTTCAGGGTGGGCTGGTCGATCGGCTGGGCGAGCTTGATCAGCGCCCAGTCCTTGCCGGTGCCGTTGTAGCCGGGGGCCTGGAGGACCTTGGTGGACTGGACCTCGACGGCGTCGGGCGACTGGAGGTCGGCGACCCCGCCGGTGACGGTGATCGAGGTGTCGTCGCCCGAACCGTCCACGCAGTGGGCGGCGGTGAGGACGATGTCCTGCGCGTAGAGCGCACCGCCGCAGCCCATGGAGAGCCGGACCATGAAGGGGAACTCGCCCTGTTCGGCGCGTTCTCCGCCGACGATCGGCTGGGGGGCCGCGGCGGCGGGCTGGAGGCTGACGGTCGCGAGGGCGACGGCGGCTATGGCGACGGAACACCTTTTCAGCACGCTCAGAAGCTTCACGGAGGCCTTCTTTCGTGGGGGGATTTCGTGTGGGGGGTTGCTGTGGGAGGTTGCGCTGCTGCGTTGTGGTGCAGGAGTCCTGGTACGCGGGTTTCCGGTACGCGGGGATTCCGGTGCTGCTGTGGGGTTGCGCGGTCCGGCACGCACGTCCCGACCGGGGTGACGGCCTCCGGCACCGAAGCCGAATTAGTCATGTACCCGACAAGAACGATCCGATTATCGGTGCCGGGTGACCGCTGCCACAAGGCGCACTTTTCAGCCAAGATCATCGGTAGGTTTCCGCCCCGGCATACAGTGGAGGTCCGTCGACCGTCACGGATGGGGGTTCCGACGTGGCGAACGGCCCTCCGGGCGCACCCGTCGTCCATGGCTTTCCGCATCTGGACACGGTCCGCTCCGCCATCACCGCGCTCTACCGCCGGCTCTCCGCGGACGGCGTCCACGCCTATGTCGGCAGCCTCCCGCCCGCCGACGCCGCGTTCGCGGACCAGGACGATCTGCACCTGGGAGCCCAGCGGGTGGCGCGTTCCCTGGTCCAGCACCTCCATCTGCCCGAGGCCCGCATGATCGTCGGCTTCCGGGCGATGGAGCACGCGGCGAGCGTGGAACTCACCGCGGGCCCCGAGTACTTCATCGAGCTCAACGACCGCTTCCGCACCCACCGCAGGGACATCGGGGCGGCGCTCGCGCACGAGGTCACCCATGTGCTGCTGCACCGGCTCGGCCTGGAGTTCCCCGGGACCCGCGCCAACGAGATCCTGACCGACACCACCACGGCCTACCTCGGCGCGGGCTGGCTGCTGCTGGACGCGTTCCGGGAGGACGCCACCTCCCGTCAGAAGCTGGGCTACCTCACCCCGGAGGAGTTCGGATACGTCCTGGCCAAGCGGGCGTTCGCCTTCGACGAGGACCCCTCGCCGTGGTTCACCAGCCCCCAGGCGTACACCGCGTACACCAAGGGCCGGGAGCGGGCGCTGCAGGATCTGCGCCGGCCGCCGCTGACCGCCGCCGGCTGGGCGGGCCGCCGCCGCTACGCCAAGGACCGCCAATACGCCCAGGACCACCCCGGCGTCGCCCCGGACCCGAACGTTCCGTACGCCTTCGAGACCGGCGACCGCGGTCTGCGCGTCTCCTTCCCCTGCCCCACCTGCCACCAGCGCATCCGGGTGCCCGTCCGGGGCCGGTTCACCGCGCGCTGCGGGCTGTGCCGGACCGCCCTGGAGTGCGACACCTGAGCAGGGGTGTTGTCAGCGGTCCACCGTAGGATCGAAGCATGACGAACGAGCCGATCAGGGACGAACCATGCCTGTTCGACGCGCTGTACGAGGACGAGAACGCGGTCGTACGGGCACTGCGCGCGGGCGCGCGGGCCGAGTCGAGCGACGAGGAGGGCACGACGGCGCTGTATCTGGCGTCGGTCCAGGACCGCCTGGAAGCGGTACGCCTGCTGCTCGCCGCCGGGGCCGACCCCGACCGGGCGAGCGGCCCCGGGGCGAGCGACCTGCCGCTGTGCGGGGCGGCGTGCGGCGGGCACACCGAGGTGGTGGAGGCGCTGCTGTCCGCCGGGGCCCGGCCGGATCTGCGTGAGGAGTTCGGCTTCACGGCGCTGCGGTGGGCGGTCGGCCTGGGGCACTCCGCGACGGTGGAGCTGCTCCTCGCCCGTGGCGCGGACCCGTTGCTGCCGGGCCCGCAGGGGGAGGCGATGCTGGTGCTGGCGGCCCAGCGCGGATCCCTGCGGACCGTACGGGCGCTGCTCGCGCACGGCGCGGGGGCAGCGGGGCAGGAGCCCGCGGTCGCCCTGGCGCTGGCCGAGGCGCGGCGCATCGCCGGACTCGATCCGGAGCGGGAGCTGCTGCGGCGGCTGGAGGAGATGTACGGCTCCGGCATCGAGACGGTGACGCTCCACGACCGGCGGGACGGCGAGGAGACGGTGGCGGTGGAGCTGCTCCGGGACGGGGTGCCGTCGGCGGGCGTGGACCAGCACCTGGGGCACGGCGAGATCGCGGCCCTGCTGGCGCAGCCGGCGTAGTCGCCCGCCGCCCCGACCCCTGTCGGCTATCGGCCGCGCTCCCAGGCCTCACGGGTGAGTACGTACTCGACCTCGCCGTGTTCGGAGCCCTCGATGGCCTCCGGCCAGTCCTCGGTGTAGGCCCGCAGGAAGGTCAGTCCCGTCTTCTCCATCACGCGCCGGGATCCGGTGTTGACCGCCATGGTGTTGGCGGTGACCCGCCGGACCCCCAGGTCGGTGAACCCCTTGTCGACCAGGGCCCGCGCGCCCTCGGTGGCGTAACCACGGCCCCAGGCCGCCCGGTTCAGCCGGTAGCCGAGCTCGGCGACGGCGGGGTCGTGGTCGTCCGGCGGCCGGAGTTCGAACCAGCCGAGAAAGGCTCCGGTGTCCTTCCGCTGCGCGGCCCAGTAGCCGCGGGTGCCGGTGCACGGGTGGTCGTGGAGGAGCCTCGGCAGGGTCCGGTCGCGGATGTCCTCGGGGCTGGTGGGCCGGCCGCCGTTGATGTAGCGCATGACGGCGGGGTCGTTGTCGAGGGCGAGCAGGTCGGGGGCGTCGGCGACGGTGACCGGGCGCAGGACGAGCCGGTCGGTCTCCAGGAAGACGGGCGGACGGCGATCCTCCTGAACCAGGAACGTCAGCCCTTCCGGGCTGCGCAGCCGCACGACACAACGGCCGTCCTCCCCGGGAAGGGTGACGGGTTCCTGCCCGTGGGCGCGGGCGCGCCGGATCACGCCGTCCAGGTCGTCCACCCCGATGGCCAGCTCCCACCGCGGCGCGGAGTCGGTGGCGGCCGGGCCGGGTGCGGCTTCGCGGAAGGCCGCCCGGCCCAGCGGCGCGCCCATCGTGGCGGCGTAGAACCGCCGGGCCCGCTCGGGGTCTTCGCCGGCCAGGACCATGTGGCGGGGTGTGCCCTCGGCCGTGGCCGATGCCGGCCACCCGGCGAACCCCTGCGGCTGCCAGAGGGAGAAGGCCGCGCCCACCGGGTCGATCAGCGTGGCGATCCGGCCCTGGTCCCCCGCGTCGAAGGGCGGGACGACGATCCGCGCTCCGTTCCCGACCGCCACAGCCGTACGGTGGTCCACGTCGTCGGCCGCGAGGTAGTAGGCGATGTGCGGTGGCGTTCCGGGCGGATACACGGGCTGGGCGAGGTCGCTCACCCCGCCGATCCGGGCGCCTCCGGCGGAGATCTTGACGGCCCGGCGCCAGTCCTCCTCGTCCACGGCGAAGTCCCAGCCCAGCACCGAGGAGAAGAAGGCGGCGGTGCCGGACGGGTCGTGGGTCTTGAGGTCCATCCAGCAGAACTCGTTCATCGGTTCGGGCCCTGTTCCTGTCGCCGTGTCGTCGTATCGCCGTGTGCTGCGAGGGTGTCCGGTACAGGACAGCCCCCGCAAGCGGGTTTCCCGGCACGGACGGCGGGCCCCGCGCCATCCCCCTCAGGACGCCCCGTAGACCCGCCCCGGCTCCGCCGCCTCCGCCAGCAGTCGGCGCACCGTCTCGCCCGCCTCGACCGGTGATCTGCGCGCGCCCCGGTCGTCGGTGGGGCCGGGGCGCCAGCCCTCCATGACGGTGATGCGGCCCGCCTCGGCCTCGAAGACGCGGCCCGTCACCCCGTCGCTGGCGGCGGAGCCGAGCCAGACGACGAGGGGCGAGACGTTCGCGGGGGCCATCGCGTCGAACTTCCCCTCCCCCGGGGCCGCCATCGTCTCGGCGAACGTCTGCTCGGTCATCCGGGTCCGGGCGGCCGGGGCGAGGGCGTTGACCTGGACTCCGTACCGGCCCAGTTCGGCCGCCGCGACCAGGGTCAGGGCGACGATCCCGGCCTTGGCCGCCGCGTAGTTGCCCTGGCCGACGCTGCCGAGGAGGCCGGCCCCGGAGCTGGTGTTGATCACCCGGGCGACCGGCGGGCGGCCCGCCCTGGCCTCGGCCCGCCAGTGGGCGGCGGCGTGCTTCAGGGGCAGGAAGTGGCCTCTGAGGTGGACGCGCATCACCGCGTCCCAGTCGTCCTCGTCCAGGTTGACGAGCATCCGGTCCCGCAGGAAGCCCGCGTTGTTGACGAGGGTGTCGAGGCGGCCGAAGGCGTCCAGGGCGGTGGTGACGAGGGAGGCCGCGCCCTCGGCGGTGGCGATGTCACCGCCGTGGACGACGGCTTCGCCGCCCGCCGCCACGATCTCCTCGACGGCCGCACGGGCCGGGCCGCCGGAGCCCCCGCCCCCGTCCGGTCCGACGCCGAGGTCGTTGACGACGACCCGCGCCCCTTCGGCGGCGAAGGCCAGCGCGTGGGCCCGTCCGAGCCCCCGCCCGGCACCGGTGACGGCGACGACCCGACCCGCGCAGAGTCCGGCACGGTGCGCGGTGGATGCGGTGGGTGCGGTCATCTCATCTCCCTGGAATGCGGGCCTGGTTGGCGGGCGGGGGTGCGACTGCTACCGTCCACCTAACAAATGTTTGGTGGAAAGGTAGCTGATCCTCCGATGAGTGTCTCCACCGCGTCGCCCCCCGGGAACGACGGCGTCCGCGTCGTCACCGTCGACCGTCCGCCCGTCAACGCGCTGCCCGTGCAGGGCTGGTACGACCTGGCCGACGCCGTCCGGGCGGCGGGCCGTGACCCGGAGGTGCGCTGCGTCGTCCTGGCCGCCGCCGGGCGCGGCTTCAACGCGGGCGTCGACATCAAGGAGTTGCAGCGCGATCCGGGGCACGAGGCCCTGATCGGCGCCAACCGGGGCTGCGCCGAGGCGTTCGCGGCGGTGTACGCGTGCGAGGTCCCGGTCGTCGCGGCGGTGCGGGGCTTCTGTCTGGGCGGCGGCATCGGCCTCGTCGGGAACGCCGACGCGATCGTCGCGAGCGAGGACGCGGTATTCGGTCTGCCGGAGCTGGACCGGGGTGCGCTCGGCGCCGCGACCCATCTCGCCCGACTGGTTCCGCAGCACCTGATGCGCACGCTGTACTACACCTCGCGCACGGTCACGGCCGCCGAACTGCTCGCCCACGGATCGGTCTGGCGGGTGGTTCCGGGCACGCGACTGATGGCCGCCGCCCTGGAGTTGGCGGATGAGATCGCCGCCAAGGACGGCCATCTGCTGCGGCTGGCCAAGGCCGCGCTCAACGGCATCGACCCCGTCGACGTACAGCGCAGCTACCGCTTCGAGCAGGGATTCACCTTCGAGGCGAACCTCGCCGGGACCGCCGCCCGGGTCCGCGACACCTTCGGCAAGGAGGCCTGAACCGTGACCGATTCCCCGCAGGGGCGCGACAAGACGATGACGCCCGAGGAGGTCGTCGACCGGCTGAGCAGCGGCATGACGATCGGGATCGGCGGCTGGGGCTCACGCCGCAAGCCGATGGCGCTGGTCCGGGCGCTGCTGCGGTCACCGGTCACCGATCTCACGGTGATCTCCTACGGCGGCCCGGACGTCGGGCTGTTGGCGGCGGCGGGGCGCGTCCGTCGCCTGGTCACGGCGTTCGTGACGCTCGACTCGATCCCGCTGGAGCCGCACTACCGGGCGGCCCGGCAGCGCGGGGCGTTCGCGCTGACGGAGATCGACGAGGCGATGTTCATGTGGGGGCTGCACGCGGCGGCGAACCGGCTGCCGTTCCTGCCGGTGCGCGCGGGCATCGGCTCGGACGTGATGCGGGTCAACCCCGAGCTGCGCACGGTGACTTCGCCGTACGAGGACGGCGAGGAGTTCGTGGCGGCGCCCGCCCTGCGGATGGACGCGGCGCTGGTCCACCTCAACCGGGCGGACCGGCTCGGCAACGGCCAATACCTGGGCCCCGAACCGTACTTCGACGACCTGTTCTGCGAGGCGGCCGACGCCGCGTACGTCTCCTGCGAACGCCTCGTGAGCACCGGTGAGTTGACGGAGGGCGGGCGGGCCCTGTCGACGCTCCTCGTCCAACGGCACTCCGTCACCGGTGTCGTGGAGACGCCGGGCGGGGCGCACTTCACCTCCTGCGTCCCCGACCACCCGCGCGACGAGCCGTTTCAGAAGGCGTACGCGACCGCGGCGGCCGACCCCGTCGCCTGGGCCGAGTTCGAGGCCCGCTTCCTGCCGCCGGACGGCGACGAGAAGGGCTACCGGCAGGCGGTCCGCACCTGGCACGAGGAGCAGCGATGAACGCACCCGGCGGCGAGGCCACCACGGCGACCGCGACCCGTGCCGAGTACTGCGTGATCGCCTGCGCGGAAGCCTGGCGGGGCGACGGCGAGATCCTGGCCAGTCCGATGGGCGCGGTGCCGTCCGTCGGCGCGCGGCTGGCCCGGCTGACCTTCGCCCCCGACCTGCTGCTCACGGACGGCGAGGCGACGCTCGTCGGCCCGGACGGCGAGCCGGAGGGCTGGCTCCCGTACCGCAGGCATCTGGCCCTGGTGACCGGGGGGCGGCGGCACGTGATGATGGGCGCGAGCCAGATCGACCGCTTCGGCAACCAGAACATCTCCTGCATCGGCGACTGGGAGCAACCGACCCGCCAGCTCCTGGGCGTACGCGGAGCACCGGTCAACACCCTGAACAACCCGGTGAGTTACTGGATCCCCCGGCACTCGCCCCGGGTCTTCGTCGAGCGCGTCGACATGGTCTGCGGGGTCGGCCACGACCGGGCGCAAGCAGCCGGCCCCTCGGCCACCCGCTTCCACCGCATCCCGCGGGTCGTCAGCGATCTCGGGGTCTTCGACTTCGCGACGCCGGACCGTTCGATGCGGCTGGCTTCGCTGCACCCCGGCGTCACGGTCGAGAGGGTCCGCGAGGCGACGGGTTTCGCGCTCATCATCCCCGCCGACGTCCCGTACACCCGCGACCCCTCCCCCGCCGAACTCGCCCTGATCCGCGAGGTCATCGACCCGGCCGGCACCCGGGACCGGGAGGTCAGGGCCTGATGCGTACCGCCCTGACCGACCTCGTCGGCGTACGGCACCCGATCGTGCAGACCGGGATGGGCTGGGTGGCGGGGCCCCGCCTGGTCACCGCGACCGCGCGGGCCGGGGCGCTGGGCATCCTGGCCTCGGCGACCATGTCACCGGACCGACTGCGTTCGGCCGTACGGGAGGTGAGGTCCCGGACGGACGCGCCGTTCGGGGTGAATCTACGGGCGGACGCGGGCGATGCCCGGGAGCGGGTACGGATCATCGTCGAGGAGGGCGTGCGGGTGGCGTCGTTCGCGCTCGCCCCGTCGAGGGAGCTGATCGCGGAGCTGAAGGACGCGGGCGTGGTCGTCGTCCCGTCGGTGGGGGCCCGGCGGCACGCGGAGAAGGTCGCGGCGTGGGGCGCGGACGCGGTGATCGTGCAGGGCGGCGAGGGCGGCGGCCACACCGGCGAGGTCGCCACCACGGTGCTGCTGCCGCAGGTCGTCGACGCGGTGGACATCCCGGTGGTCGCGGCGGGCGGCTTCCACGACGGCCGGGGCCTGGTGGCGGCGCTGGCGTACGGGGCGGCGGGCGTCGCGATGGGCACCCGGTTCCTGCTGACCTCGGACTCCACGGTCCCGGACGCTGTGAAGGCCCGCTACCTGGCGGCGACCGCCGAGGACATCACGCTGACGCGGGCCGTGGACGGGCTGCCGCACCGGATGCTCCGTACGGAGATGGTGGCGGAGCTGGAGGGCTCGGGCCGACCGAGTTCGCTGTACCGGGCGTTGCGCCGGGCGGCCGGCTTCCGCAGGATCTCGGGCCTGAGCTGGCCGGGCATGGTCCGTGACGGCCTGGCGATGCGGCACGGCAAGGAGCTGAGCTGGAGCCAGGTGCTGATGGCGGCGAACGCGCCGATGCTGCTGCGGGCGTCGATGGTGGAGGGCCGCACGGACCTCGGCATCATGGCCTCGGGCCAGGTTGCGGCCCTGATCGAGGACCTGCCGAGCGTGGCGGAACTGGTGTCCCGGATCCTGGCAGAGGCGGACGGGGCCTTGGCGGCGCTGGGCCACGCACCCGGCGACGACCGGGCCGCCACACCCAGCCCGTCCGGCGATTGAGGACATCTTGCGCCGAGGCCGAGGACCGGGCGGCCGATTCCAGCCCGTCCGGCGCTTGAGGACAAGCCTCGGCCCACATCGGCCCGCGCCCGGCGACAGGCCGCCCTATCAAGCCCGTCCGGCGATTGAGGACAGTGCCCCGGTCCGGGGCTTTCGGGGCTCTGCCCCGGACCCCGGTCCTCAATCGCCGGACGGCTTGAAATGTGGCCCCGGTCCTCGCCCACCCGGCGGCTTGAAGTGTGGCCCCGGTTCTCAGTCGCCGGACGGCTGGTGGTGTGACCCGGTCCTCAATCGCCGGGCCGCTTGAAGTGTGGCCCTACGCCGCCCGGCGGCCACGGGCAGGCGCACCCGAGCGGCCCGTGCTCCCGGCGCGCCCCGCACCGCCACCGGAACGTGCGCCCTGAGCGCCGCCCCCGGCACCGGCCCC